>JBEKTR010000030.1:0-20140 GCA_049515835.1 Terriglobales bacterium | reverse complement strand
CAATCGTAAGCGCTTAGGAGATGGGGGGCGCTATGCGCGTAGGAGTGTTCACGCCGCTGTTGTCGCAGCTCGCGTTGCCGGCAGTCCTCAAGAAACTCAAGGCTCTGCAAATCGATACGGTCGAACTCGGCACGGGCAATTACCCGGGCGACGCGCATTGCAAATTGACGATGCTTGAGGATGCGAGCGCGCTAACCGAATTCAAGAGGACTCTAGTCGATCATGGAGCCGGCATCAGCGCGTTGAGTTGCCATGGCAACGCGCTGCATCCGGACCAGGCCCGCGCGCAACAAGACCGCGACGCGAGCCGCAAGACTATTCTGCTGGCTGAGAAACTTGGGGTGCCTGTGGTTGTTGATTTTTCCGGTTGCCCCGGCGATTCGCCGAATGCGACTGCGCCCAACTGGGTCACTTGTCCGTGGCCGCCGGAATATCTGAAAGTTCTGGATTGGCAGTGGACTGAAGTCGTTGCCCCGTATTGGACGGAACACTCGAAATTCGCGGCAGACCATGGCGTGAAGATCGCTATCGAAATGCACCCGGGATTTGTCGTCTATAGTCCGGAGACGATGCTTAAGCTGAGGGCGATTGCCGGCGCGAGCGTGGGCTGTAACTTTGATCCAAGCCATTTGTTTTGGCAGAGCATTGATCCGATTGCTGCCGTGCGCGTTTTGAAAGAGGCGATCTTTCATGTGCACGCCAAAGACACGCAAATTTATGCCGCGAACCTTCCGCTGACGGGTGTGCTCGATACTAAGAGTTATACGCAGGAGCGAGAGCGAGCATGGATCTTCCGCACGTGCGGGTACGGCCATGGCTCTGAGTGGTGGGGGGAATTTATTTCCACGCTGCGCATGTTTGGTTATGACGGCGTATTGTCGATTGAACACGAAGATAGCCTGCTGTCGCCGGAAGAAGGCTTGACGAAAGCCGCAAACTTTCTTAACAGCCTCGTGATTCGTGAAAAGCCGGGTGCGGCGTGGTGGGCGTGACCGAATATGACGAAATCGATCCGGACGGCTATTTTGGGCACGGGCTTCATGGGGCGCGTGCATCTGGAAGCCTTGAGGCGGCTGGAATCCGTAGAAGTGGTTGCGATTGCGGGCAGAACTCTAGACGCCGCCCAGCGGCTGGCTGGTGGATTCTCAATCCCAACAATTACAAGCGATTATCGCGAAATTCTGCGCGATCCGTCTATTGATGCAGTGCATATTTGCACGCCCAACGTGCAGCATTTTGGCATGGCGAAAGAAGCGCTGGAAGCGGGCAAGCATGTGTTGTGCGAAAAGCCGTTGGCCACGAGCAGCCAAGAAGGTGAAGAACTGGTTCGGCTGGCCACGCAGCAAAAGCTGCGCAATTGCGTTTGCCACAATCTGCGCTGCTATCCGATGGTGCAACAGATGCGCAGCCTACGCGAGAGTGGAGAATTGGGCGAGATTCTCGTGGTCCAAGGCACCTATTTTCAGGATTGGCTTCTCTACGACACCGATTGGAATTGGCGAGTGGATGCAAAGGCTGGTGGCGGTTCGCGCGCGATGGCGGACATCGGATCCCATTGGTTCGACATGGCAGAGTACGTGACGGGCCTTCGCGTCAGTTCCCTTTGCGCCGACCTGCAAACGTTTCACGCTATGCGCAAGCAGCCGAAGCGCGCAACGGAAACTTTTGCCAACAAACTCCTGCGTACCGAGGACTACATTGAAACGCCGGTTGAGACAGAGGACTTCGGTGCAGTTATTTTCCGGATGGGAGAACGCGCGCGGGGCAGTGTAACCGCCAGCCAAGTCTCCGCGGGACGCAAGAACCGACTCAGCATTGAAATCTACGGAACGCGAGCAGGCGTGGCGTGGAACCAGGAGCGTCCTGACGAATTGTGGGTCGGGCATAGGGACCGGGGCAATGAGATTTACGTGAAGGACCCGTCTTTGCTCGCACCCGCGGCACGCAGCTATGCCGATCTTCCCGGAGGACACAGCGAAGGCTATGACGATACGTTCAAGCAATTATTCCGGCGGTTCTATGCTTCCATCGCGGCGCCAGACGCTGCTCGCGAGTACCCGGAGTTTACCGATGGAGTTAGACAACTGACCATCCTTGATGCAGTATTGCAGAGCAATCAGACGCGAAGTTGGGCTGACGTTGCTGCACTCTGAACTGGAAAGGATGTGCGCCGCATGTTGATGTTCGCCGTCATCATAGCCATCTTCGTGTACGGAATGATTGCTTCGATGCTGGGTACCATTCTGCCAACGCTGTCTGCGAGATATAGTCTCTCGCCGAGTCAGAATGGGACCATTGCATTTGTGCAAGCGCTCGGACTCATTCTTGCTTCGCTTGGCGTGGGCCCATTGCTCGACAACGAAGGCAAGAAGATAGGCCTGATTATCGGGTTAAGTCTAATCGGCATTGCCTTGCTTGCATTGCCGCGCTCGCGCGGATATCGCAGCATTCTTGCGACGCTTTTTCTGCTCGGGTTGGGCGGCGGCACGGTGGTCACGGCGGCGAACTCGCTGGTCAGCGATGTTGGCCAAGCCCATCGCGGCGTTGCATTGAATCTGGTGAACCTGTTTTTTGGATTAGGCGGTCTGGCAACTCCGTTTATTTCCGCCAATCTCTTCAGGCAAAATTGGGTGCGTCTCTGTTACAGCATTGCCGCGCTCACTGTTATAACCCTCGCGGTTCAAGCTGCGACCACAATGCCAGGTCCGTCTGGAGTGGGAGGTTTTATACTCGCAGACGCCGGGCCGGTCCTGGGACGGCCTTTGCTAGTTCTAATCGGGCTGTTTAACTTTCTCTATATCGGGTGCGAAGTCGGAGTGTGGAATTGGTTGCCGCGCCATCTGGTGGCGCAGGGAATTGCTGAATCGCAGGCGCTTAATATTCTTTCGTTGGGCTTTGCACTTGGTTTGTTGCTCGGTCGCCTCGGTGTGTCGCCGATCCTCGCGCACGTGCCCGCGATTACCGTGACGACTATTGCATCCGCTGGAATGGCTATCACGACTTTTCTTATGCTGCGGGCTCATAAGCCATTTGTGGTTGGAACGTTAGTGTTTCTCGCAGGTGTTTGCATGGCTCCAGTATTTCCGACGACGATTGCGATTGTTGGCGACGCTTTTCCGCGAATGACGAGCACTGCCATTGGCCTTGTTATCACTTGCGGATGGACTGGACTGGCCGTGAGTTCGCGCGTTATCGGTGCAATTGCTGGAGGCGACCCACGGCGACTCAAGAAGGCGTTGTTAGTGATCCCAGCCTCTTCCGTGATCATGGTTGGACTGGATCTGGCGATATGGAATACGCTTCGCTAAGAACGCTATATAGTCATTGCCTTCATATAGTCGACGTCGATTTTCAGCGCATCCATCGGTGGCACGTCAAACTCCTCCTGCTCGACGAAGATATGCTTGATGTGGGCTTTCTTCGCGGCCGTAAAAATCGGAACGTAGTCAATGGAACCGCGTCCCATTTCCGTGGAGGGCGGCGGTGCAACGTTGGTGGCGGGCCCGCTGATCTTAAATTCCTTCACGTGCAACATGGATATTCGCGCCGAATATTTCGTCAGTAGATCGACTGGATTGCCCCCGCCCACGACCACCCAGCCGCAATCCATTTCCATTTCGACTTTCGCTGGATTGGTCTGGCGCATGATTTCGTCGTAGAAGAGGATGCCATTTTCTGAACGGAACTCCGCGGTGTGGTTGTGATAAGCAAACCTCATCCCTGCCGCGTGGACTTGTTCTCCAATGCGATTGAATTGCTCGGCGTTCCAGTGCCAGTCATCGAGCGTCATCTTGTCTCTTGCTTCGCGCGAGCCCGGATCTTTTACTTTCGAAGGATCTTTCAGCCATGGCGCCGCGCACACTATGTAGCTGAGGCCCAATTCTTTGCCGAACTGAATGGTTTCGTCCAGTTTCGGTAGCAGGTCTTTCAGAGCGTAGTGTGCGCTGACGCAGTGCAAACCCGTTTTATCCATTGCCTGCTTCACTTCGCTGGGAGTGTGACCAAAAAATCCCGCAGCTTCGACTTCTTGGTAGCCGAGGGCGCCCAGTTGGCGCAGAGTTCCCTCATAGTCTTTAGGCAAAAGATCGCGCACGGAGTACAACTGCAATCCGATCGGAAGACCTAAAGGATTCGCCATGAGCCGGGGAGTCAGCTTGCACAAGGCGGCCGCGCCCAGCGTTGCTGAGGCTGCCCGTATGAATGTCCTTCTTGAAATGCTTCGCATAGTATTTTCTCAAGGTTTTAATCGACAAAAGTTTATCCGCGAATCGTCTTCTGGTCGGCATCCCAGATGGCGATTGTATTCTTGAAGTAAGCGTAGTTCGCGAGATGGCAGCCGATAGCAGCGTTATTACCGAAGTCTTCGTTTTCGACGACGGGCTTTCGCGTACGCACGGCGCTGAAAAAGTTGGCTTGATGGGCGGAAACATCGCTATATCCGAATGGTGCAGTGAATGTCTCTGCGGCAATCGGCTGGTAATAGAGCGGACCCGGCAGGGGATGGTCAATGGCCCATTGTTCTAAATATTGCTTGCGCAACCGTTCTGGCCAGCCTTTAGTGGAATATGTCTCTGGTTTTGGACTAATATCCTGCGGCGTGAACGTCAGCGTCTGGCCAATGATCTCCATTGTGCCTTTAGTGCCGTGGAACCGGATCGGTTCACCACCGTCGTTGTTCAGATTGCAGCGCAGCACGACGCGAAACTTGGGGTAGTCATAGAGTGTTTCTATGACGTCGGGGAAGTCACGCCCATCTTTCCAATGGAACAAGCCGCCGCTGGTCTGCGCTCGTTTCGCAACTTCATTGGTTCCGGTAATGAAATGAATGCCTGATAGAAGATGAACAAATAAGTCACCAGCCAGTCCCTCACCATAATCGGCAAAACAGCGCCAGCGAAAAAATCGACCAGCATCGAAGGGACGTTTCGGAGCGTCGCCTAAGAATGCCTCCCAGTCGATCGTTTGTTCGCTCGCGTCGGGAGGAATCGGGTAAACCCACGCGCCGCTCGGCGTGTTGCGGTCCGATGATCCCTCGATAAAGAAGACTTCACCCAACATGCCGGATGAATAAATCTCGCGGGCCTTTTCGTAAACAATGGAACTAACCCGTTGGCTGCCGACCTGTAAGATACGATTGTTTTTCCGCACAGCATCCACCATGGCGAAACCGTCGGCTACGCTGTGGGACATAGGTTTTTCGCAGTACACATCTTTTCCAGCGGCGCATGCGTCCACCACAATCCTACGGTGCTGATGGTCGGGAACCGCGACAATAACCGCGTCGACATCATGACGGTCGAGAATCTCTTTGTAATTACGGGTCGCGGGAACAGTACTCTTCACGGATTCCTGGGCTGCCTCGTGGCGGCTGTCATAGAGGTCGCAGACCGCGATACATTCGGTGCCGGGAACGGCAAGCGATGCAGCCAGCAATTCGCAGCCGCGCGTTCCTGTACCAATCGAGGCGAAGCGTATGCGATCACTCGGCGCCATGGGATGCGCTGTCCCCCAGAGCGCAGCTGGCTCTAGAATCGTCATCTTTATCGCAGCGGCCGAACCGGCCCCGACCCGCATGAAATCACGGCGCGTCCAAGCGTTCATGCTAACATCCTCGCTTTTCGCATCATCCCACGGCACGGGGAGGAATGGGAATTAATCTTTTTGGCGGAAGAATTATCAGTCCGGGAGTTTTTTCTTGTTCGGTGCATTTCGAGGAGTAGAGAAAGCGAGGCAGCTTTCTCTGGCGCATTCACGGTTCGCTTACCTAGAAGCATTGAGAGCTAAATTCAACTCCAAAACGCGAACCCGCGGCTCACCCAGTAACCCCAAAACCGAGCTTTGCCTATACCGATCCACGAGCGCTTTCACAAGAGCTTCCGGCATCTTGCGTTCGAGAGCCACGCGAGGAATTTGAAATTCAGCCGCAGCCAAGGAAATATCCGGATCAAGGCCCGACGCAGACGTGGTGACCAAATCCACAGGCACAGGTAGGCCAGGATTTTCGCTTTGCACTCGCTGTGCGTCGGCCCTAATTCGATCAATGAGTTTTTGATTGGTTGGCCCCAGATTAGAACCTCCCGACGCCGATGCGTCGTACCCCGCATCACCAGCTGCCGATGGGCGCGAATGAAAATATCCCGGGCCGGTAAACGGTTGGCCGATGATACCTGAGCCCACCAATTGCCCATTGCGGACAATGAGCTGTCCGTTGGCCTTGTCGCGAAAAAATAGCTGCGCAAGCGCGGTGATCGTTAGAGGATAGAGGATTCCTAACAGCAAGGTCGTTACCAGGGCCATCAGCAAAGAGGTAATCAGGTGTTTCTTCATTTCGAGCCTCTGCAATTCCTAAATCAATTTGATTCCCGTAATCAGCATGTCAATCAGCTTGATTCCGAGAAAGGGCGCAACGAGACCGCCAATGCCATAGACGAGAAGATTGCGCCGCAAAAGCGCCTCCGCGCCGAGCGCCCTGTACGTGACACCACGTAGCGCGAGAGGAATAAGCGCGACGATGATGAGCGCGTTGAAAATCACGGCTGAGAGTACAGCCGACTGCGGCGTCCGCAGATGCATAATATTTAGCGCATTCAATACAGGGAACGTAGCCGCGAACATCGCCGGAATAATGGCGAAATACTTGGCAACGTCGTTGGCAATCGAGAATGTCGTTAGCGCCCCGCGAGTCATCAACAACTGCTTTCCGATTGCGACGATTTCGATGAGCTTTGTGGGATTCGAGTCCAAATCCACCATATTGCCAGCTTCTTTTGCAGCCTGCGTTCCCGTATTCATAGCAACGCCGACATCAGCTTGCGCTAAGGCGGGCGCGTCATTGGTGCCATCGCCGGTCATCGCCACCAGTTTGCCCTCGCCCTGTTCCCGCCGAATCAGATCCATCTTGTCCTTTGGTGTTGCCTCTGCGAGAAAATCATCTACTCCGGCTTCGCGCGCGATGGCAGCGGCTGTGAGTGGGTTGTCGCCGGTAATCATCACCGTCTTGATGCCCATGGCCCGAAGGTGATCAAAGCGCTCTTTCATCCCCCCTTTGACAATATCTTTGAGGTATATAACGCCCAGAGCGCGCCGGTTTTCAGTGACGATTAGTGGCGTGCCGCCCGAGCGAGAGATATTTTCCACTACGGTTTGAACTTCGCGCGGCATGTTCGTGCCATGTTGAGTCAGATACTTCGTAATCGAGTCCACGGCTCCCTTGCGGATTTCGCGGCCATCGAGATTGACGCCGGACATTCGCGTGACGGCGCTGAAGGGAATAAACTCGGCTTCATGCGCGGCAAGCTGCCGTCCCCGAAGTCCATATTTATTCTTGGCCAGCACGACAATCGATCGCCCTTCGGGGGTTTCATCCGCCAGCGAAGAGAGCTGCGCGGCATCCGCCATTTGTGTCGCCGGAATACCTGGAGCTGCAATAAACTCGGCCGCTTGACGATTGCCTAAAGTGATGGTGCCGGTCTTGTCGAGGAGGAGAGTGTTTACATCGCCGGCTGCCTCAACCGCGCGGCCAGACATTGCGAGGACGTTGTGTTGCACAAGGCGATCCATGCCGGCGATGCCAATCGCAGAAAGCAGCCCGCCAATCGTCGTAGGAATTAGGCATACCAGCAGCGAAACCAGTACAAAAACCGTTTGCGGCGCTCCGGAGTAAATTGCGAAAGGCTGTAAGGTCACCACAGCTAGAAGGAAAATGATGGTCAAGCCCGCAAGCAAAATGTTCAACGCAATTTCGTTTGGAGTTTTTTGCCGTTCTGCGCCCTCGACCAACGCGATCATCCGATCAAGAAAAGTCTCGCCAGGATTGGACGAAATACGAACTTTGATTTGGTCCGACAGAACTCGCGTGCCACCGGTCACCGCCGACCGGTCGCCACCGGCTTCACGAATGACTGGAGCGGATTCTCCGGTGATGGCAGATTCATCCACACTGGCAACACCTTCGATAACTTCTCCGTCGCCGGGAATAAAATCGCTCGCGGAGACCAGTACGACATCGCCAACTCGAAGCGTCGAACTCGGCACCGATTCCGTTTGCCCGTTCGGACTCAGCTTGTACGCAATAGTTTCCGACTTCGTTTTCCTGAGCGTGTCCGCCTGCGCTTTGCCTCTTCCTTCAGCCATGGCTTCGGCGAAGTTCGCGAATAACACGGTGAACCAAAGCCATAGCGTGATTTGCAAGTTGAAGGAAAAGTCCGCTTTCGCTCGGAAGAGCAACAAGGTCGTCAGAACGCTGCCCACTTCCACGACGAACATGACTGGGTTCTTCATCATGGTGCGCGGATTCAGCTTAACCAAGGAATCAACCAGCGCTCGGCTGATGATCTTGCCGTTCCACAAGCTCGGTTGTTTTTCTTTTTGCGCCATAAGATTCCTAGAAAGTCTTGCCCACGTTCATTAATAAATGCTCGAGAATGGGCCCAAGACTGAGTGCCGGGAAAAAAGTCAAGGCGCCGACGATCACAATGACGGAAACAAGTAAAACCGTGAACAGCGGTGTTGTGACTGGAAACGTGCCTAAGGTAACGGGGACATATTTTTTCTTCGCCAAATTCCCAGCGATGGCCAGCATGGGAATGATCATGAAGAAGCGCCCGATCAACATGGTTAGAGCGCCGGAAGCGTTATACCAAGGGGTGTTTCCATTGAGCCCGCCGAAAGCCGAACCATTGTTTCCTGCCGACGACACAAACAAATAGAGAATCTGCGTAAAGCCATGTGGCCCCGGATTGCTGATGCTCGATGTGCCAAAGCTCTGCACCGCAGAAATCGCCGCAAGCACAAGAATGATGAGAGGAAAAACTAGTGTGACCAGCATCGCCATCTTTACGTCGTAGGCTTCGATTTTCTTGCCAAGATATTCGGGGGTTCTGCCCACCATCAAGCCTGCAATGAACACTGCCAGCACGACATAAATCAACATTCCGTACAATCCCGCACCCACGCCGCCAAATACGACCTCACTGAGCATGATGTTGACAAGCGGAACCATTCCGCCAAGCGGCGTGAAGGAATCATGTTGGCTGTTGATGGCGCCGCAGCTTGCGTCGGTTGTGACTGTGGCGAATAATGCAGACTCCGCGATCCCGAAGCGTACTTCTTTCCCCTCCATGTTGCCGCCCGACTGGGTGGCGCTGACGCGCTGGTCCACGCCCCTAAGTAGAGGATTGCCTCTGGCCTCAGCCCAATATGCGGTCGTCACACCCATCAGAAAAAGCAACGCCATAGCGGCCCATACCGCCCATCCATGACGCGGCGAATTCGTCATTTTGCCCAGCGTGTAGGTCAATCCCGCAGGGATGAGAAAAATCGAAAGTATTTGCAGATAGTTGCTCAGCGGCGTTGGGTTCTCAAAAGGATGCGCACTATTAGCCCCGAAGAACCCTCCACCGTTGGTGCCTAACATCTTGATCGCTTCTTGCGAGGCGACCGGTCCCTGCGCAATGACTTGATCGGTGATTGTTTGGGTTGTCGGCTTGCCGTCTGCTCCCGTCTTCTGAATTTGCTGCGGTTCAACCAGTTTTGCCGTATCGTAGGGGCGAAGATTCTGCACCACTCCCTGCGATACCAAAGCCATGGCATAAATGACGCATATGGGCAACAGAACCCAAAGTGTCGCCCGGGTCATATCCACCCAGAAATTGCCGATGGTTTCTTTTTGGCGACGAGCGATTCCGCGAATAAAAGCGATGGCCAGCGCAATGCCGACCGCCGCTGAGACGAAGTTGTGATAAGCGAGTCCGGTCATCTGAGTGAAGTAGCTCATCGCAGACTCCCCGGAGTAGTTCTGCCAATTCGTATTTGTGGTGAAAGACGCCGCCGTATTAAACGCGAGGTCTTGAGTGACAGCTCCAAACTTTTGCGGGTTCCAAGGCAGGATTCCTTGCATTCGCTCGATTAGGTACAAGACCAGCATCGTGACGCCACTGAACAGAAGCGTCGCGAATGCATATTCTGTCCAGGGCATTTCATGGGTTTCGTCCACACCAGTTAGGCGGTAAAGTAAACGTTCAATTGGCCGTAAAACTGGATCGAGAAATGTCCGTTCTCTCTCGAAGACGCGGGCCATGAAAATACCCAGCGGCTTGGTCGCTAATAGAATCAGCGCCAGGAACACGAGAATTTGCAGCCATCCAATTGCAGTCATCAGAATTTCTCCGGCCGCAACAAGGCATATAGCAGATAGACCATCAATAAAACGCAAACTACGAGCATCAAGATCGAATCAAGGCTCACAGTACGTCACCTCAACGAATGCGATCGCAAAACCGCACATACAGAATCGAAATCACAAAGAACGCGACAGTGGCGATCACATAAAGAATGTCTTTCATCAAAAACTCCTCGTGACGGCTAGAACTTCACCAGAATCGCCATGGTAGCCCGGTCTTCTGTATGGCGAAGATCTGGCGCCCATCCCGGAACCTCAGATCCCGGAGCCCCCGTATTTCCTCCCGGAGGAGTGACTCCGCCCGGGCCACTGAAGTAAGGCACATTGGCATGGCGATGATTAAATTCCCATCGGAAAGTGATGTACTGACTGGGCATGTAATCGTAAGTTGCGGACATGTCCCAGGCTTTGTAGGGATCGCCGGGATTTTCGGTGAAATACGGCGTACCAGAACTGGCCGTTGCACCGTTGATCGGGGGCAGCAGCACCAGATATCGGCCAGGATTGTTGATCTCGCCTCCTCCAAGCGTGAAACCTTCACGATCCTTGTTAAACCACCAACGGTTGTAGATCATGTAACCTAGGAAGCTCTGCTTATACGACGTGATCTGTTTGGCGGCATTTTTCTGGTTCGTCGTGCAATTTACGCCGCCCCCGCTTTCACAACCTGCGTCAGCGGTCAGGCTGAACGCCATTTTGTCCATAAACCGTTCAGGGTGGTCGTAATATTTCACTTCGAGACTGTTGTCTGTGTGATAGCGAGTACGCGAAGGCAGCCCCAAAGCATCGGCGCCGGCGCCGTAATTGTTGGTAAGCATTGAAACGCGGCCATTCGGGCGATACAGAATTTGCCCTCCGAAGCCCAAGCGGCCGTTATAACGGGCATAGGATTGCCATCCGTTAATAATCCAGGGCTCAATCTTCAACTTCTTGGTGGGGAAAGTTTGAATTCGCAATCCGGTGAAAAACCATGGCGTGTTCGAAGACACGTACGATGGCTGGTATGCCCAGTTGTCAAAGTTGTAGAAGCTGAACAAGCCGATGTAGGACAAGAAAATGCCAGCGTCGACGTTGACCCCGTGCATCGCGTCCCAGTGATAGCCGCCGTAAGCTTCGGTCACGTAACGGTAGGCGTCGGCCAAATCCCATTGGCCGCGAGAATAGCTCGCGTCGTTACGTGGTGTAGCCGTCGCATAGAGACCAACCTGGCTCATCACGCGGGCACGAACGTGGTCATAGTGAAAATCGCCGCCGATGCCCAGATGCGTCAAACTGACTTCATTCGAGCGGAAGACCTCACTCGAACCGCTTATAGTGTCATCCTGGGGATGATTGAAGTCGTAGTGGTAGGCGACGTCCGCGCGAATTTCTGGTGTAAAGAACTTTGAATCGAAAGCTGGCGTAATTGTGCGGGGATTTCCGTTCAGCCAAGTCCAATCCGCAAAGGCAAACGGCTCCTCCTTGCCCGGTTTCTCAGCTGGAATTGGCTGCGGCGGTGTGGCTATGGCCTCAGTGGAGGTGCTGGAGGCGAGCAAGTTCTGCGGGATTGCGCCCGCGGCGGTTTGAACGGTTGCAGCGGGTTGTGCCTCCGCGTCATGCTGCTTGAGTGCAGCTTCGAGCTGTGCGATGCGCTTTTTCATAGCATCGAGCTCTTGAACAATTTCTTGTTGGGTTTGCGGGCTTGCTCCGGCCTGCTGATTTGACGCAGCGGAAGAGCTTGATGAAGCGTCTGAAGTTGTTTGTTGAGCATGAAGCGGGAGTGTGAGCGTTACTGCAGCCGCAATAATGGCGGATAGTGCTCGCTTGCCGATTCCCATCTTTGATTTGCGAACGAAATCCATGAAATTCATAATTAGTTCTCCGCGTCGCTTTCCTTGCTATTAGTCCATCAACGTGCACCATGAAGACGGTCGGTACAAAATCATGCAACGACCAGTCTCGTTCATGCGTGCAAACCACTTTTCGGGAGACGCCGGATAACGATTTGACACTCCCGCGCATAAGAATGGCCTAAACGGTTCGTAAAGATTTCGTAAAGAAAAAAAAGAATCAAGGCCGCCGGGCTCAGCAACCCCAGTCAGCCTCGCCGGGCTTGACAAAATATTTGCGTTGGACAGGCTCTTCTTGATACGTGGTCGCGAGTTCAAGCAATGTCAGCCGTGCCGCTGCGATCATCAACTTGCGCTCGTCCTGCGGAGCTTGCTCCCAGCAGGAAGATGATTCCTGGCCGGCGAGACGATGGGAATCATCAGCAAGGGCCTCATGGTAGTGGTGAAATAGCTTTGCCAGGGTTTCTGCCGATACGTTGTAAATGGATGCCATATGAAATTCCAGCCTTTCTGTACGACCTTCAACACAATCCATTGGATAACGAAAGGCGTAAAGATTGAATAAAGGGTTCGTAGAATGTTCGTTAGCGCGCTGCGCCTGGAAGGAGGGGCGTTATTCGCCAGGTTCAAACCGATAGCCCACCCAGGGTTCGGTTACGATATAGCGCGGTGATGCAGTATCTGGCTCCAATTTCTTTCGCAACTGACCCACAAAAACTCGTAGATACTCTACCTGTTCGGAGTTTTGTCCGCCCCAGATTGCAGTCAGCAACGCGCGGTGCGTGATCACTTTTCCGGAATGACGTGCCAAATAAACCAGCAGATCAAATTCCTTCGGAGTCAGATGGACCTCGTTTTCTCGCACCGTAATTTTGTGGGCAGGCAGATCGATACGAAAGTCACCGATTTCGATCAGCGTGGGTTGGTTGCCTTCATTCACCGGCACACGTCGCAGGCTGGCGCGAACCCGTGCCAACAACTCCTCGATTCCAAAGGGTTTGGTGATGTAGTCATCCGCGCCCGCGTCTAGCGCATCCACTTTTGTGCGCTCCTGGCCGCGCACAGAGAGAACAATGATCGGGACGCGCGATTTTAGTCGCAAGTGACGGCAAAGCTCCAGACCGTCCATGTTCGGCATGGATAAATCTGTGATCACCAATTCAGGTGTCCAGTCCTTCATGATTTCCAAAGCGGTTTCGCCGTCATTGGCTACGCGAATGTCATATCCTTGACTCGACAAACTCGTGCGAAGCACGCGCGTGATTTGCGACTCATCGTCGACGACGAGTATGCGACGATGTTCGATGGCCGGCGTCACCTAATTGGGCTCCTGCGTAACAATGTGCACATCCACGGCGGGCGCGTCGCGCAAAAACTTATGGATCGCCGAGAAATATAAGTATCTCCGCCATCCACTGGTCGCCGAACGGCCAAACACAACGTGCGTAATATGCTTTTCCTTCACGAATTCGGCCACAGCTTCGGCAACGTTTTTGCCGTGCAGGCGCGTAACCGAGGCGCCCACGTTTTGCGCGAAAAGAACGTTCGCGTTCAAGGTCTTTTGATTCGGGTCGTTCTCGTCCTGTCCGAGATCGACGTAGACCACATGCAAATCAGCGTCGATGGCCTGTGCCATGCGCGCTCCACGAGCGATAAGATACTTCGCGACGGGGTTTGAACTGATGCAAACGGCGATTCGCTCCCGGATCGCGATTCTCTTGCCTGGGTCGTCTCTTTCGCGATAGGACTCCAATTCGCGATCAACTGTTTGCGCAACCTGCCGGAGCGCCAGTTCGCGCAGCGCTATTAAATTTCCTTCCCGAAAGAAATTGCTCAGCGCCCGGTCCACGCGTTCCTGCGGATAAATATCTCCGCGGCGCATTCGATTTTGCAGCGCTTCAGGAGTCAAGTCCGCCATTACGACTTCGTCCGCTCGCTGCAAGACCCAATCCGGGACGGTCTCCCTAACTTGAATACCCGTCAAACCCTGCACTGTCGGGGTCATGCTTTCGAGATGTTGGATATTCATGGTCGAAAGAACATCTACGCCGGCATCTAGCAGTTCAAATATGTCTTCATAACGCTTGCGATGCTTACTGCCCTCAATGTTTGTGTGCGCCAGCTCGTCAACCAACACTACCGGCGCTTTCCTCGCCAAAATTGCGTCAACATCCATCTCTTCGAACAAAGTCCCTTTGTAATCTATTTTTTTTCGCGGGACGGCCTCCAGCTGGGACACCAGCTCAACAATGCCTTGACGACCGTGCGTCTCCACAACCCCAATTACGACATTCTCGCCCCGGCTTTTGCGGCGGATCGCTTCGCTCAGCATGCTGAAAGTCTTGCCTACGCCGGGAGCATAGCCGAGAAAGAGCTTGAAGCTTCCCCGATGCGTTCCAGGCGAGGCTTCTTCCAGCCATTGTTCGGGAGTTTTCACCATTTGCATAGATTGTCATGCAGAAGAGTGCGAATTGTCGATATTTCGGTTCGGTTACAATCGCTTCCGTGAAGCGAACCATCTCTTCGTTCGTGGCCTACGCTGCTTCAGCTGCGGGAGTTGCCGCGACCACGCTTATCTTTTATCGCCTGATTCGCGTGAATCCGACTACAGTTGCGCTCACTTTTCTGCTCGGCGTACTTTGTGTTTCCGCACTATGGGGACTTGCGCCGGCCGTTTTCATGGCCGTCACTTCGACTCTAGCTTTTAATTATTTTTTTCTGCCACCGGTCAGGACGTTTACCATTTCTGATCCTCAAAATTGGGTGGCTCTGGCCGCTTTTCTAGTCACAGCCGTGGTGGCGAGCCAACTCTCCGACCGGGCACGCCGTGAGGCAACGCAAGCAAATGATCGCCGCCGCGAGGTGGAGCGTCTATATGGGTTCAGCCAGCAACTACTGTCCAGCGATAACCTGCCTGAACTCTTGAATTCAATTCCACGCTATGTTGTCGATTACTTTGGGGTTAGAGCGGTAGCGATTCTGCTACCCGACAAACCCGATATCTATCGTTCCGGTCACGATACGCAGGGCTTGGATCCGCATGATTTGCAGCTGGTAAACCTTCGAGGTGAACCGAGAATTGATCTTGAGAATCATCGCGCATTCCTACCGCTGCGCATGGGAGTACGCGTCGTCGGCAGCCTGGGAGTGGCTGGAAACCCGCTTCCGTCGCGACAATCTCTCGATGCGCTGAGCGGCCTCATTGCTATTGCAGTGGAGCGCGCGGGTGCCATTGAAAAATTAGGCCGAGCAGAGGCCGCGCGTCAAAGCGATCAACTTCGCAGCACTTTGCTCGACTCGGTCGCGCATGAGTTTCGTACACCGCTGACTTCGATCAAGGCATCCGTGACTTCCTTGCTTGCCAATCCGAGATTGGATTCATCGCAACAACGGGAATTGCTGACCGTTGTAAACGAAGAGAGCGATCGATTGAACCGGCTCGTCGGAGAAGCCGCTGAGATGGCCCAATGGGATTCTGGAAAAGTGCGGTTGAACCTGCAACAAAATCCGGTTCAACTCGCGATCGACGCTGCGATTGAGGAATCGCGACAAATTCTGGCCATGCATCCCATCGAGCTCAACATTCCGCCGGATCTGCCAGTCATTCAATACGACCAGCGCCGCATCCAGGAAGTTCTAACGCAATTGCTGGAGAATGCGGCCAAGTATTCCGCGCGTGCGACCAAAATCCAAATCTCCGCGGAATTAAAGGACCGCGCCATCGTTGTCAGTGTGGCCGACCACGGCCCCGGCATCGACGATTTCGAACAAGGGTTAATTTTTGACAAGTTTTACCGCGGCCAAAATCAACGCGTGCGCGTACAAGGCACGGGCATGGGTTTGGCCATCGCCAAAGCAATTATCGAAGCCCACGGGGGCAAGATCGGCGTCACCAGCCAGTTGGGCAATGGGTCGGTCTTCTATTTTTCATTGCCTTGCCCGTAGGCCGGTTTTTCGTCCCTGCAGAACCTTGCAAGCTCTCATCCTGGCAAACCCGGCATTGACGCAGTACACTTGCGTCCTGGTTGGTCCTGTGGGCAAGATGGCTTTCTTCTGCCATCCTGCGTCAGCCAGCAGATTGAAACTGGAGCCATCATGCTCCATATCCATCCTTGCGGCCAGTCTTATTAGAGGACGGAAACCGCTGATATCATCGGAGACGCCGAACAGCGATTCGAAATTCCTGGCGCCCGCGTGACCGACCCAAAAGCGGCGCAATGCGGACTTCCTGGAATCCCGATTGGACCAACTTCGCGCCGCAGCCGCAGTTTAGAATCATCACATGGTCAGTCTTCTTTCGGTTATAGCCCTCGGATTCTTTCTGGGCATGCGACACGCCACAGACCCGGACCATGTCGTCGCGGTGGCGACTATCGTTAGCCGACAACGCAACCTCTCACGAGCCGCGCTCGTCGGTGTGTTTTGGGGCTTGGGACATACCGTCACGATTCTAGTGGTCGGTACGTGCATCATTCTGTTCAATGTCGTCATCCCAGCGCGCATTGGCCTCAGCATGGAATTATCAGTGGGAATCATGCTGATCATTCTGGGTGTCCTAAATGTGATCAGTTTCTTGCGGGCCGTTCCAGCCGCATCAGTTGACACTCGGGATCAAGAATCGCGCGATCATAACCATGTTCATTCCCATGCCCACAGCCACGGGGACTACATCCATACTCATCACCACCATCACGACCCGGAGGCGCATCCTCACAACCCAGACGCGAGCCCGCTTGCATCGCTGGACCGGAGATTGTCGCGCTTTCACTTCTACCAACATTTGCGTCCCTTGGCCGTCGGAGTTATTCACGGCTTGGCCGGATCCGCGGCTGTCGCGTTACTCGTTTTAGCGACAATTCGAAACCCGCGCTGGGCCGTGGTTTATCTCCTGGTCTTCGGCATAGGCACAATCGCCGGAATGATGGTCATCACGATGAGTTTGGCCTCCACGCTCAAGGTGGCCGCAGACCGAAGTCATTACATCGCGGGAAAATTGGGGATGGCGGCGGGGCTGCTTAGCCTGACATTCGGCGTCTTCGTGGTTTATCAGATTGGCTTCGGGAATGGATTGTTCACTGCCCACCCCATGTGGATACCAAAGTAGCTCCTCTTCCGCATCCTCAGGAGCCTGTCTTTTTGGATAATTCCAGTCTTTTTGTAACTGATGCGGGAGAACCATGTACCAACGGCTGTAATCCTTCCATCCTTTTGTGCCGAAGAGCAATGAAGGCGAAATACTATACGCCGCCACGACGTGGTTCAACCCGACGGCGCAGAGGTAATTTGATGAGCAAGTGGAAGCTAACCGCGAAAATCACAGTTTCCATCGTGATGACTCTGGCTATTGCTTCGGTTGTTGGCTTTGTCATCACGCAAAACCGGATCAATGCGCAGGCCGAAAGCGCATTTGTAGATAAACTCCGCAAAACCGATGGCATGGCAGGAACGATTCGCACATATTTCTCCGCTAACGTGGACGTCTATGTCCCCAACCATGAGTTCAAACAAGTTAAGCAGGTTCCCGTGGTCGTGGCCTGGAATATCGCTCGAAATTATGCCGAATCTCAGGGAATGAAATTTTCCACCCCATCACTCCATCCCCGCGACCCTCAACATGCGCCAGACGGATTCGAACGCGAAGCGCTAATGGCCTTTGAGGCCAACAGTGAATTGAAGGAGTTCTACAAACACGACGTAATCGACGGCCTGCCGGTCATGCGTTATGCACAGCCAGTGCGCCTCACCAAGGATTGCTTGCTCTGTCACGGCGATCCGGCGGGTACGAAAGACCCGTTCGGCTATGTCAGGGAAGGAATGAAGGAAGGGGATTTGCGAGGTGCCTTCGTAGTGACGGCTCCGCTGGAGTCCCTTCGCAAGGCCTCCTTGGACAACAGTCTGACGCTGCTTTTAATCGGCCTCGCCACGCTCGTCGCCGCCTCAGGCGTCGTTTTCTTCATTGTTCGGCGCTTTGTTGTCACCCCAATTTCGGGAGCCGTGGTTATGGCGGCTCAGATCGCCGACAACAATCTGGCCGCCAAGGACATCCGGATCACCTCCGCCGATGAAATCGCCGATGCCGGGAATGCGCTCAATCGGATGAAAACCAATCTCCATCAGCTGATACAAGCCATCGCAACAACCGCCGAACATCTTGCCAGCGCGAGTGAGGAGCTCTCATGCTCCGCGGCGCAGCAATCCGGAAGCGCTGAAACTCAGAAAGATCAGACAGTTCAGGTGGCAACCGCCATGCAGCAGATGTCTGCCACCGTCTCGCAAGTATCGGAAAATTCGAACCGGGCTGCGGAAGCTTCCCGTGAGGCCGCCGAAACGGCGCGGCAAGGTGGCGTCGTAGTCGAAGAAACCTTGACCAAAATGCGCAACATCGCACACTCGGTCGAAGGGACGGCAAAAAAAATGGACGAACTGGGAAAGAGTTCCGATCAGATTGGGAGAATTGCCGGCGTGATTGATGATATCGCCGACCAAACTAACCTGCTTGCCCTCAATGCAGCGATCGAAGCGGCGCGCGCGGGCGCTCAAGGCCGCGGTTTCGCGGTAGTTGCCGACGAAGTCCGCAAATTGGCCGAACGAACCACCAATGCGACCAAAGAAATCGCGCAGATGATCAAGAACATCCAGGCTGAAACCAAAGCTGCGGTCACGGCCATGGAAGCCGATACCAGGCAAGTCGAAGATGGGGTCAAGACGACAACCCAGGCGGGCGAGTCTTTGAAAAAAATCATCCAGATGTCAGAAGAAGTGGGCGAAATGATTACCAACATCGCCACGGCTGCGACCGAACAGTCCAGTGCTTCGGAAGAAATCAATAAGAACATGGATCAGATTGCCAAGCTGGTGAACGAATCCGCCGTCGGATCACAAGAGTCAGCTAGAGCGTGTCAGGATCTATCGGGTCTTGCCCTTGACCTCCAAACCATGGTCAGCAGGTTCAAACTGGACGATAGCGACTCATTCTCTTTAGAAAGCTTAAAGGGTCGCCCCGGAGCGGGAGATCCGACGTCCCCCCGGGCTGCGTTGCGGGAAACGAAGAGCCCTAAAGCGCGCGCTGCTAGCGTGCGCAGTTAAGTAAGGGCTTTTGCTCATTGCGAACCGATTTTTTTAACCTTAAAGCATTACGCCCCTCGACTAAATAGCCAGGTATCGGCGGCGATCCGGCCGAAACACTAGAGACTTCCTTCCACTGACTAAATTCCCTTTGCTTAGGTCAGTAGATATGCCTAGAATTGTGGTAGTTAGTGCAGTCCCCGGTTCAAAAACAGTGGTTCCCCGGCCACTATCCCAGCCATTAAAGGACACGACCTTCATGGACTCCAGTTCCAGCTTTGCAGTAAAGCACTCCAAACTTTTCGCCTTCACCGCGACCATCGTGGTGCTGCTGCTCTGTGGCCTTTCAACAGCATTCGCCCAAAACGTGATTAGCACCGTTGCCGGCGGCGCATCTGTGAATGGTGCCGCTACCGGTCCGGATGCGGATTTGCCAGGCCCCAGCGCCGTCGCCACAGACGGGGTAGGCAACGTTTATATAGCGATACCGACCGCGCAAGAGGTATTGAAGGTTGATACCTCGGGCAATCTGAGTGTGTTTGCTGGTATGGGCTACCCCACCGAAAATCCCCGGCAATTCGACGGTCAGCCTGCCACCAGCGGAAGTCTTTATGGGCCCAGCGGACTTGCAGTGGATGCATCCGGAAACATTTACATTGCAGACTCGATCAACCAGTTGGTGCGCAAAGTTAACACGAGCGGCATTATGACGACGGTTGCAGGAAACGGTACCGTTTGTGCCAGTTCAACCTCAACCTGCGGCGACGGAGGCAAAGCCACGGCGGCCATGTTTAATGCTCCGTCGGCAGTCGCAGTCGATGCTGCGGGGAACCTCTACATCGCCGACAGCGGCGACAATCGAATCCGTGAAGTCATCGCCAGCACTGGAATTATCTCTACCATCGCCGGCAGCGGCGTCGCTTGCGCCAATCCGACCGCGGCTTGCGGCGACGGCAAAGCTGCCACTACAGCCCAGTTGAATTATCCTCTCGGTGTTGCCGTCGACCGCCTTGGCAATATCGGAATCGCGGACACCGGAGATCGGCGGATTCGCGCCATTCCGACC
>JBEKTR010000029.1:0-24311 GCA_049515835.1 Terriglobales bacterium | reverse complement strand
CGGGCAGGAAAAACAGAGCGAGCGTTGCAACCGTCCATGCGACTGGAGAGCCGGGTAGAACAAGCCATCCTAAAAGAAGCAGCAAAAATGTTGCGGGTTCGACCAGGCCTCGCCGCAAATTATCGAGAATTTTCCACTGAGAAACCAGCGAGATCGGGTTGGTGACACGCATGCCGCTGCGGTCTGGGACTCGGTTGAGCAACCATTCGATAATTTGCCAATCCCCGCGCAGCCAGCGATGCTTGCGGCGATTGTATGCGCTGTAATGAGACGGATAATCCTCGATGATTTCAATGTCGCTCACGAGGCCAGAGCGGGCATACGCGCCCTCAATGAGATCATGGCTGAGTAACAAATTGTTGGGAAATCGCCTATCCAAAACGCGGAACGATGTCCACGTCATAGATTCCTTTTCCAACATAACTTCCTTCACCGTAAAGGTCTTGATAGACGTCGGATACGGCACGAGAATAGATATCGAGTCCCGTCTGCCCCGAGTAAATCCTTGCGAGCCGGGACCGCGCGACGCTTTGCACGCTGATGCCGACCCTCGGCTGCAAAATGCCATAACCGGAAACGACGACATTGCGTTCCGGATCCACGATTCCCTGGTTCAGCGGATGAGCAATCGTCCCGATCAGCCGCTTGGCCGTGCCTCGCGGCAGCAGCGTGTCCGCGTCCAGGGAGATTACAAAACGCACGGTGGAAATGATGGATAAGTCGCCGGTTTCCAAAGCATAGGGCACACTGCCGGCGCGGAGATATTGGTTGAACTCAAGCAGTTTTCCACGTTTCCGCTCCCAGCCCATCCACGATTGTTCTCGTGGGTTATATAGTCGTTTGCGATGAAACAGGAAAAATGATCCTCTTTGTTCGGCCGCGTATTTTCGATTCAGCTTCTCAATCAACTCCCCGCAAAATGCTGCCAGGGAGTCTTCCTCCTTCGGCGCTTGCAGTGAGTCCGGAAGGTCGGTCAGGAGAGCGAAGTGAAGGTTTGGATCCGAATTTCCCAAGAACCGCACTTCCAGTTCATCGACTAATCTTTGTACCTGGTCTTGATTGAGCAGCAATGCAGGCACGGCGACAATGGTTGTGCACGATGCCGGTATCCCGCGGTTGAAATCAAGCTTGGGAAGGGCCGCTGGCTCGAGCAACGACGTGAAAAAATAATTGGTCAGTTGCACCGCCGCTTCTGAGCAGGGCAAAAGAAGTGCCGTCAACATCAAGAGCGACATCCAAAAATCTACTTGCGCCATTCCCAGCAATTCGGCGATTGAACCCGCCAAAGCGACCGTAAGAAAAACCAACGTAGGAATATAAAAATCGTCAGCGTGGTTCTTCACGAGGATTTGCGTGCGGCAACCCACTGGAGGCCGGAACGAGACCTTCTGCCAAAGCTTCGGCGCGCCTTCTGCGACCAGGTAATATCCTATGTGCGTAACCCGGAGAACCATTCGGGGATCGGAATTTGGCTCGCGTTTTGCATTTTCGGCCAATAGCAGAGCAGCTTTCGCAACCTCAACTTCGCTGGCATCGGAGTACTGTGCAATGTAGGCGACCTCATTGCGATAACGATTGCGGCTTTCGGACTCCATCTTTAAGTAAAATTCCGCAGGGTCTTTTTGCAAGTACCGGTCAAATAAGACAAGAGGCTCTATAAAGGCCCACCAATCTACATGATTTATCTGGCGGATATCGTCGAGACATGCTGTGAGTTGTGGTTCAGCACTCCCCGGTTTCGATAATTTGTCGCTAATATTTTCAAGCCACAGGAGTACAAGCACAGAGTTAAGCGCGCGCAATTCAGCGAGATTGAGAACCGCGGTGTGTTGAAATGTCTCGATATAGAGCAAAAATGACCGCTCATTCCAATGCCAATCACAAACCTTCGCAAAGCCCCTGCCGATGGCAAGTATCCGCGGCACCACCATTCCGTCGGGAGTTTTGACGTGAGGTAGCATGCGTAAAGAACGAAAACTGTCCGTAACATCGTGCAGACTGGATTGCAAAAGAGGAGTAGAACGGCGCACCGTATCTGACGAAGCTGCCTTTGTAAGAGATTTGCGAAGCTCGGCGGTAAGCGCGAATGCCCGCTTGGAAAGGGCATTTGACGTCCGAACGCTTGGAATCCAGGCAAGACCAGCAGCCAATTTGTGGGCGTGACTTTGCATTAAGTCTGGATCCATATCCGACGATGGCGGCACAAAAATCAAAGGAACTCGACGAGTTTCTTCTGCTCGAAGGTCAACTGCTTCCAACATTTTTCTGACTCCTAACGGTAACTTGCCGCCTGCATTTCGAACATCTCTGCATATCGGCCGTGTTGATTCACGAGTTGGGGATGACTGCCCTGTTCTGCAATACTCCCATTTTCAAGCACGACAATACGGTCGGCCATGCGTACCGTGGAGAAGCGGTGCGAAATGAACAGCGCCATTTTCCCAGCGGTCAGTTCCGAAAATTTTCGAAATACTTCGAATTCACTGCGCGCATCAAGCGCAGCGGTGGGTTCGTCTAGAATGAGCAGTTGTGCATCGCGCAGGTACGCGCGCGCAAGAGCGACTTTTTGCCATTCTCCTCCGGAAAGATCGACTCCTCCGTCGAACCGGCGCCCCAACATTTGTTCATAGGCCAATGGGAGCCTTGCGATCACTTCGTGCGAACGGCTTTTTTCGGCCGCGTCGCGTAACTTGTCCAGATTGTCAATTTGGTCGATTTGCCCAGTCGCGATATTCTGGCGCGCGGTCATCTCGTAGCGCATGAAGTCTTGAAAGATGACTCCAATCTCGCGATACAAGCTCTCAAGGTCATATTCGCGCAAATCAATTCCATCGAGCAGGATTTGTCCTTCGGTCGGCTCGTAGAGCCGTGTGATTAGTTTGACCAAAGTAGTCTTGCCCTGGCCGTTTTCGCCGATCAGGGCCACGCGTTCCCGCGGATGCAAAAAGAAGTTCAGATGATTAAGGATCCATCGTTCACTGCCCGGATATTTAAACGACACATCGCGGAACTCGATACCCTGGCGAATGGGCCGCGGAGCAGGCAATGCATTGGGCTTTGACCGGATGGTCGGCTCCATGGCGAAGAAAGCCAAAAGGTCCGTCAAGAAGAGAGCCTGGTCGGCGATACCGGCAAGGGTGGAAAAGACTTGCTGGATATTCGTGCTGGCCTGAAGAATTGCCCCAGCGAGGAAGGTCAGCGTTCCGATTGTGATCGCGCCGAGCAAAGCGCGCCAAATTACGAAGACATATGCCGCGTAGTAACCCATTGTGCCGAGTAACGACAACAGAGAGCTGGCGACAAACTTCCGCCTCGCCAGGGAAACGTCCTCGTCATAGATTTGGTTGGAAAGCGTGGTGAACCGCTCGGTGAGATAGCCGCTTAAGCTAAATAGTTTGAGTTCTTTAGCCGCTTCTTTGCTCCCCGCCAACTGGCGAAGGTAATCCAACTGCCTGCGTATAGGGGTCTGCTTGAAATTTTTCGCATAGCCCAGGAAGGCAAAGTGGCTTTCCCCGAGAAAAGCCGGCAATACACCCACCGCCAGAAGCACCATGAGCCAGGGTGAAAACGCCACAATCGAAGCGGACATCAATAATGCCGTCGTGAATTGCTGAATCAGTCGTCCGATCGACTGAATCATGCCCAAGCGATCCGTTGCTTGGACGCGAGCTCGTTCTAGCCGATCGTAAAACACCGGGTCTTCATAGGCGATAAGATCCAAACTCGCGGCATGCTTCATTACTTTTATACTGACGTGCCGCGTGTAGTTGTCGGCCAGTAGCGAATCTAGAAAATCTGTAAATCGGGCCAGAACGCCGCTCCCTACGGCGATCGCGAATTCAGCGGCAACCAGCCACCAAAAATGACGCGATACCACTTGGTGCGTGGAAATCGCATGCACAATGCCGTCGCGTAATCCACAGAAGCGCGATCGGCAGGAAGGACGCAACGATGCGAGAAATTAACCCTAGTGTGACGACGCCTGGTCCCGATTCCCAAACAATTCGTAACGTCGGAGGGACGTTTCGCAACGCAGAGATGCGTTGTCGCCAACTATTTGTTCTGTCTGTGGTCTGCTCGGTCTTCACACGCCCCGCTCATCCATTCATCCGACTCGCTTCGCCAAACAAATGTGACGATATGAGGTGCAAGAACCTCAATCGGAGTTATCCATAATTGCGAAGCGATAATTATAAATGCAATCTTGAGGCCATTTCGGGGTCCACGACCCAGCGTTCGTCAACCCCCATTTTCATGGTCCTGCGCATGCTGGAAATCGGTATGAAACCTTAGAGAGGGGAGGGAATTACAGTATGCGCAATGCCCTACGGGGGCAAAGCCGCTCGGCGACGCTTAATCGGGATTCTGCATCTTAACGACGCGATTTGATTTGCGTGTAATTCTTACGAACCCATATGAAGATTCTCGTTACGGGCGGTGCCGGTTACATAGGCAGCGTGGTAGTGGGTCAATTGCTGGCCGCAGGGCACCGGGTAACCGTTTTTGACGACCTCTCGCACGGCCATCGCCAGGCAATCCCCGCAGCCGCGGAGTTAGTCGTCGGCGATCTTGCCGATGGAGATCGGCTATGTGCCGTGTTCCAAAGGGGATCGTTCGATGCCGTCATGCACTTCGCCGCCTTCATTGAAGCTGGCGAGTCGATGATTTATCCGGAACGCTTCTTCCGCAATAACAGCGCAAACGCGCTCAATTTACTCGAATGCATGTTGACGGCTGGAGTGCGCCGGCTCATCTTCTCTTCGACCGCTGCCATATTCGGCAATCCGGGTTCGACCCCAATTCTCGAAGAGGACGCATTTTGTCCTACGAACCCCTACGGCGAATCCAAGTTAATCGTCGAAAGGTTGCTTGGCTGGTTCCATCGGATTCACGGTCTGCGTTATGCGAGCCTGCGCTACTTCAATGCCTCCGGGTCCGCTTGCTCGCACCGCGGAGAAGCGCATGACCCGGAAACGCATTTAATTCCTCGCGTTCTCAAGGTTGCATTGGGCCAGCTGCCTTCGGTCCAAATTTTCGGGACAGACTATCCCACGGCGGACGGAACGTGTGTTCGTGATTACATTCACGTTAGTGATCTGGCCGACGCTCACTTGCTGGCGCTGCACGCGATTGATAGCAACTCCCGGCCGTTGATTTACAACTTAGGTAATGGTTGCGGCTTCAGCGTTCGCGAAGTCATAGAAGCGGCTCGCAACGTCACGGGCAAGCAGATTAAAGCCGTTGAGGCTCCTTCCCGGGCAGGAGACCCCGCGATTCTCGTTGCCAGCTCGGAAAGAATTCGCCGCGAACTCAACTGGCGGCCGAAGTATCCCCGCCTTGACGTAATCATCAATTCTGCTTGGGAGTGGCACCGTTCGCACCCCGATGGATACACAACAGTTGGCTCACTTAGCAAACCGCAGGAAGAGCCATTGGCTCTGGAGCGCGAATACAGGGAAAACCCTGCCTTACCTAGGTAAATACCGTATGGCTCTCGAAGGGTTGTTTGCACAGAATGTTTTAGTGAAGGAAAATCGGAGTTTCGGCAAGCTTTGGTTCCGAGTCGTTGTCGTGCTAGTTATGTGCGCGTCCGCCAGCTTCTCTCAGAGCCCTACGCCCGCATCGCCAGCCGCAGACGCTCCGGTCTCCAATAACCCACCGTCAACGCAGCCCCCATCCAGCACCGCGAGCCCTCAGTCAGAGCAGCCGCCCGCAATAGAAGATCCAAACGTTTTTGTCTTCAAGAAAAAAGTGGAGGAGGTCGTACTGCACGCGACCGTGGATCAGGGAGGCAAGCCCGTATCCGACCTGGAGGCTACCGCGTTTACGCTTTATGACAACGGAGCACCACAAAAAATCACTTCCTTCCGCCGGGAAGATATTCCCGTTGCGCTGGGAATACTGGTAGATAATTCCGGTTCAATGCTGGATAAGCGTCCGCAGCTCAGCAAAGCGGTCTTGAATCTGGTTCAGGCCAGCAATGCGCGGGACGAAGTATTCGTCGTTAATTTTGGGCAATATCCATACTTGGATCAAGATTTCACATCCGACGTCGGCCTGCTTCAAAATGCTCTGCTTCATGTTTCATCCGCTGGCAGTACAGCATTGTACGACGCGGTGGTCGCGTCCACGGTACACATCAGCAACAATCCGCGTGAGGACAAGAAAATCTTGCTTATCATCACAGATGGACAGGACAACATGAGCGTGGATACTCTTCAGGAGGCAATTCAAAGTCTTCAACAGAAAGACGGCCCGATCGTCTACGCGATTGGTCTTGCCGGCGATGGCCTTTCTGACGCGGGCCGAAGCGCGCTGATTTCCTTAACTAGGGCTACGGGAGGGATGGCTTTTTTCCCTCTCAATATCACCGAGGTTGACTCGATTACGCGCCAAATCGCGCGCGACATTCGCGTTCAGTATGACCTCTCCTACAAGCCAGCTAATCGTAATACGCAAAATAATGCTTTCCGAACACTCAAAGTTGTAGCCAACTCGCCGACTTACGGTCCGCTAAACGTTCGCACGCGCACTGGATACTACCCTAACCAAGTTCCTCATTAAGGTAAAGATCTCAAGACGCTTTGGTCTTCCATTGCGGGCTCAATTGAATTTCTTCCGCCTCTTCAATGCGAAGGTGAATATCTCGTTGGGGGAACGGAATGCGAATTCCTTCTTTCTGCAAGCGGGCAAACAACCGTTTGCGCAATTCATGTTGCACTGGATATTGATCTACAAAAGTTGCGACTTTGCAGTTCACGCCGAATTGCAGGGCCCAATCCCCAAAGCCGGGAATAAAACTGACTGATGGCGGGTCGGTGGCTACCAAACCCTGAACGGAACCGACCGCCCGGCTCGCTTCGTCCGTTAAAACGCGCTCGACCTGGACTGGGTCGCTTTCATAGCTCACATTGATTGGGATGGTGATGGACATGGAAGGATCGGGCAGCGAAAAATTGGTGACAATAGCCGACGACAGCTTGTTGTTGGGCACAACAATAATGTTTCCTCCCAGAGTCCGAATGCGCGCCGAGCGCCAGCCCAGCTGTGAAACATAGCCCTCGGCGCCATTGTCGAGCTTGATGTAGTCGTCCACGTGAACTGGACGGTCTAGATGCACGTAAAAGCCGGCAAAGAAATTAGAGAGCGTGTCTTGCAATGCGAGCGCCACAGCGACGCTCCCAACTCCGAGAGTTGTCCACACGGCGGTCAATGACACACCCAGATTGTCGAGCACGATCATCAGCGCCAAGCCGGCAAACACAATATTGCTGACGAAGTGAAGCGGCTCCCGCAGAGTCACCGTGACCTGGTGGTGTGTTAGCCATCCATCCATGGCAAGATGCAGTATCCGGCCGCAGCAATAAAGAAACATCGACAGGATCGTTATCCAAAGAACGCGATTGGCGATATGGAGGATTGTTGCGGGGATCGGCAAAAAATTTATGGCGATATTCGTAATGCCCAAAATTGTGAGCGGTATGGTCACACTCTCAGTCAGTTTCACCAAACCGACAGCGAACCGGCTTGTAGACTGTTGCTCCCACTGACGCAAATAGCGTAACCCAATAAGTCGGATAGTCCACGCCACTGCAATTAACGCTGCAATCGCTTCAAAATAGGGAAGCGCCCGCTGAAAATGTTGAGGTGTCAATCAGTCCCCCCAATAAATGAGATATTTCGATGGAACAAAGAAGACTAAGGTTGGCTAAATGCCGGGCGGGTGAGAATGGAACATTAAATTAAACAACTTCCTGACCTACGTACACATCTTGGGCCAGGCTTGTTCGCAGAGGAATATCCACCAACAGCGTGGTGCCGCTGTGGGTCGAGCTAATTTTGATCTCGCCTCCCAGCTCGCGAGTCCTCTCCCGCATTCCCGCAAGCCCTACACCCACATTTATCCCCTTGGTGACAAACGATCGGAGTAATTCCGGCGATATGCCCCGGCCATAATCACGCACCGTTAGAGAGACTCGATCGGGGAAATAATTCAGTTTGATCTCTGCTTTGTTCGTCATGGCGTGACGATGAATATTGGTCAAGCTTTCTTGCAGAATCCGGAAGAGCACAATATTCACCTCCTTGGGCAAACGAGGCGGTTCCGCGGGCATATCGAAAATCACTTCGATACCACTGCGTTGCGCGAAGCCGTCTATGTACCATTTTGCGGCAGAGACAAAACCGACTTCATCCAAGAGTGGCGGATGCAGCAGATGCGAGATAGTCCGAGTCTCGGCGATTGCCTGCTCGAGAGAGCACACCGCCTCCGCGAGGTTCGCCTCGCGCGGAAAGTTCTGTGCCAGGAGGTCGAGGTTCATCTTCGCGCTGACCAAATACTGGCCGAGGCTGTCATGCAGTTCCCGGGAAAATCTTCGCCGTTCTTCATCCTGTAGTTGCAGCAAACGGATGGTCAGTAAGCGAAGAGACTGTTCGCTCTCGCGGGCCGAATTCTCGGCTGTCAATCGTGAGTCAAGCTCCGACATCAAGAGACGGTAGTGGAGGGAAAGCAACCAGAGAGCAACGATAAAAGATGTGCCCAGAACGACGATTGCCCATTTGAAAAGGAGGCGTGACCTTTGTTGTCGCAATTCGAGCAAACGGGCCTCTTCCGCACGCATCTCTTCGCCCAGCGAACTTTGAGTTTGCGCAAAGGTTAGACCTTTAACTGCCAGGTCGGATTGCCCGTGACTATCTTCCGGATTGGCTTTCTTTAAATCAATCGAAGCGTTCCAGAGAGCGAGCCTCTGGTTTACCGTGTCTTGCAAGTCCGCGCAACGGGCTCTCTGGGCCGCATTATCTTGGGTGAGCACGCATAGCTGGCTGAGGATCGCAGAAATTTTCGGGAGCTCGGTATTGTAACGATCGAGATAACTGGCTTGGTTCGTGTTTAGATATGCCGTGCGATTGCGGGCGGCAACGGCAAGCTCAGCGTCCACCTGCCCTAGAGCCACCTGCACATCCTGCGTATGTCCAACCCATCCCTGGCTTTGATTCAATCGAAGAATGGTGAAACAAGCCGCGATTCCACTCACTAAGAGAAGAATAGCCGCGAGCGCAAAGATAACACGAGCACTGTATTTGGGAGACATACGATGAACTCTCTAGAGCATACAGAATTTATTGCGGACTTTGCCTACAGTAATTGCTGTATTTGATGTGCCAGTCCCGGCGGTTTCGAGTTTTCGGTTGAGCGTTCCCGAATTTTCTACTCATGGCTAAACCCATCAGGTTTATCCAGAATGGTCGGGGCCAAAAGTTCGGGAGGGGCGAAATTCTTACCGATGCCCCGTCTGCCCCGTGAGATAGCTAAATCTTTGCAATATCAGGCCTTGAGTATATGGCATGGCGCTTGCACTTAGACAATCCGTCGTTGCATTCACGTTGAGGTATGGACGTTCCATTTTAAGTAAGTTACGTTATTTTTCGGCAACCGGAAGGATAGGCCATTTATGAGCGATGACACCAACATTCACCAGAATTGGCGGGAGCTCTGCGAAGCGGCGGCGAAGGAGCATGATCCGGAAAAACTGCGCGAACTAGTTCGCAAGATTAACGAGGCTCTCGCGCCCAAGATTCGCAGCCGGATCACACCTTGCCATGATGTCTCGCCGCAGCGTGATGAAAAGAAAGAAACAAGCTCGGTGGGTCTGAACGATTTATTAAGCCTAGGAAAATTGTGTACCGCATTCGCCCAAAAATATCTACCCAATCTCGATCGTCCTTCTCGAGCATTCAACCGATTGTCAGCCTGGAACGGGAGAGCTAAAGTGGTTTCCAGTTCGATGTGCGCTCCGCTTCGCGCAATTCACTGATCGGAGGATTCTATGAACCGAATAACGACGGGATTACTCGTACTCTTGATGGGAGCATTCGTATGGGCTCAACGATCGCCCACCTCATCGCAGGATCAATCGCAAGCAAATCAAGCACAGACGACGAACGATTACGGAAGCCGCAGTGTGCAAGGATGCCTCAGGGGTTCGTCCGGCAATTACACACTTAAACAAGATGAAACGGGCTCGATTGTGAAGGTGTCAGGCGACGACGCAAAATTGCAAGGCCATGTCGGCCAAGAAGTATCCATTGTCGGCGTCGTGACGAATGGATCCACAGCAATGACAGCTTCCGACTCCGCAGACCAGCCCACAATTGAGGTTGCGCAAGTTACGGAAATTGCAAATAGCTGTGGCACAGGGTCGGTGAACTCCGATTTGCCGCGCTAATTTCTCGTCACAAATTATACGTACCGAAACGCACCGCATTTTCTAAGGCGGTGCGTTTTTACTTTGTCTGCTGCACATGAAAATTCAAGAAATACGGCAAGATCCCGCAAATCTTGAGAGGTAATTTGAAACAACCTTTTCGGTGTATGTCTAGTCTAAGGGCTGGCTCATTTGTTCTAGATGTTTTAAGGGACAGAGCTCGAGTCCGGCGCCGCGGCAACCAGCGTTGGTTGCGAACAAGTTAAGGTCGCCGGAAGGAGATATCGAATGCAACCAAACCGCATCGTCCGGTTTTTGTTGTCTATGTTTTTCTTACTGACGCTGTCAGCGGGATCTTTCGCTCAAATCGGCGTTTCGATCACGATTGCGCCGCCGGCTTTACCAGTGTACGAACAGCCGCCGTGCCCCGATGATGGTTATCTGTGGACCCCGGGCTACTGGGCATGGGGAGATGATGGTTATTTCTGGGTTCCTGGCACATGGGTGCTCGCACCACAACCCGGCTTTCTTTGGACGCCCGGTTATTGGGGATGGGGCGGCGCCGCCTTCATTTGGCATGAGGGCTATTGGGGTCCGACCGTAGGATTTTACGGTGGCGTCGTTTATGGCTTCGGATATTTTGGAAATGGTTTTGAAGGCGGCCGTTGGGACCATGATCATTTCTACTACAACCGATCTGTTACCAACGTGAACGTGACAAACATTCACAACGTTTACAACACTACCGTGATCAACAACACGACAACGGTAAACCGCATTAGCTACAACGGCGGCACCGGAGGTATCAATGCTCGTCCAACTGCAGCCGAAGAGGCTGCCGCCAATGAAAGGCACGTTCCTCCCGTCGCCGCGCAGACGCAACATGTGCAGGAAGCGCGGGGCAATCCGGAACTGAGAGCGTCAGCCAATCAAGGCAAACCACCCATCGCGGCTACGCAAAAGCCAGGCGAGTTCAAGGGGGATGGAGCGGTCGCTGCCCGTGAAGCTGGAGCGCCGTATCGCGCTCCGGAAAAACCGGCTCAAGGTCAGCCTGCCGGGGAAGCACGCCCGGAAAACAACCGTCCGGAGAATAGCAACGATGAGGCCGCAAAACCTGCGAATGCCGCCCCCAAACCGGCAGTTCACCCGAGCGATTTGCCCGCTTATGAACGGCCAGCTGCTCCCAACACAGGCAATCCAAAACTAGATCAAAAATATCAACAACAACAGCAAAAGCTTCAGGCGCAGCAGGAAAAACAGCGCCAACAGCTCCAGCAGCAGCAAGACAAAGAACATGCGCAGCTTGCCAAACAAAATGCTGACGACGCCAGGAAGCAGCAAGTAGAACAGCGTCACCAGCAACAGACTCAGCAGTTGCAGCAGCGCCAGACCGCTGCGCAACAAAACATGGTACAACGCCAGGCTCCCCCTCCCGCAGCCCATCCAGAACCAGAACGCCGCTAAGCATAGTCCTTCGTGGGAACGTACTCGGAATGCGCCTAGCGCATTCCGAGATTCCTCAATAAATTAATGTGGGATTCCGCGAACGCGCGTCCGGTGGCGCGTGGTCATTCATGCACGATACTTGCTGGATTCTTTAAAAACCGGAGCTCAGGGTCGAACGTTATTTCGGCAAGCATGAAATCGGCGTCATTGGGGAAGGAGTGGGCGCCGTTCTTCCCGGGGTGGTGAGCTGGGAATCAAAGAGATCAGGCGGCAGCGGTGTGGATTATTCGCGCTTCTCGGGCGTCCAGTTGTATTATGTGCTGAAAGAATTGGCGAAATCGTATGAGCCCAGTCGGCAAAGAAGAGCCCACACCACTTCCTCAACCTGTTCTCGCACCGCTCACCAGTTCAGCAATATTTTTGGTCGTTAATATCAAACCGGACAGCGACAGCTATGCAGCGGTGCGGTCACTCTGTGTCGATCTTCCAGGCATCTTTCGCGCGGTCGATTTCCGTCGCATCGAAGGAGGGCTCTCGTGTGTTGCGGGATTCGGATCCGAAGTCTGGGACAAACTCTTCGGTACAATCCGGCCCGCTGAACTTCATCCCTTTCGCGAGATACGAGCAGGCGAACGTCATGCCGTTTCCACACCTGCCGACATGTTGTTTCACATTCGCGCTAAGAGAATGGATCTGTGTTTCGAATTGGTCACACAGATCATGGAGCGAATCATGGGAGCAGTCTCGCTGGTTGATGAGACCCATGGCTTCCAATACTTCGAAGATCGCGACCTTCTTGGATTTGTTGATGGGACCGAAAATCCACGCGGTGTGGCCGCCCTTAACGCCGCGCTCGTTGCCGGAGAAGACCCTCAGTTTGCGGGCGGGAGCTACGTTATCATACAAAAGTATCTGCACGATATGAGTCGGTGGAACGTTCTTTCGACCGAGGAACAGGAGCGCATCATTGGACGCAGGAAGCTTTCCGATATTGAGCTGAGCGACGAGGTGAAACCGTCTTCGGCCCACAGCGCGCTGACGACCATCGTCGAGGGTGGAAAAGAAGTCAAGATTCTCAGGGACAACATGCCCTTCGGCAGCCCCGGGCGTGGAGAATTCGGAACTTACTTTATTGGATACAGCCGATCTCCGCGAACAACGGAACAGATGCTGGAGAACATGTTTGTGGGGCGCCCGCCGGGCAACTATGATCGGATTCTTGATTTTAGCCGCGCCGTCAGTGGCAGCTTGTTCTTCGCGCCATCGGCGACGTTCCTTGAAAGCCTGGACACTTAGAAACGCTCAAGCCACGCCGTTTACAACCTAATTGACTAAGAGTAATTTGCGGAATGAAGGATCGTATTCGGGGCGGCTGCTCAATGGCCATTTGCGACCAACGTTTGTCTTTGCTGCCCCGCCGTTTCCCATTGTATTTGTACAAAAACGCGCTACAATCGTAGGCCCAACGGGACTTTTGTCGTTGGAAGGCCGTTTCATCCTTCTATAAGGTGGCGCATGAGTTCATTCCCTGTCACTCTCGGAAACGGCGATGAAATCGTTACGTTCGACATCGGAGGTACATCGTTCCGAAGCGGAATCGTGGGTCGAGACGGAGGCTTGACGGGTCTCCAACGCGTCCCATCCTTGAATCGCCGTTCCCACCCTGGCAGTTCCGCCGCTGACATCGTGAACAAAATTGCGGCCTACATCGCGACGACGACAAAATCATGCTGGCATTCTTCTCACGTATCGCAACGGCGTCCGTCAATCGCCATTTCAATAGGAGCCGCGCTCAACGCGCACACGGGACAGATCCTTGGGTCCGGACCCATCCTGGGAGAAGACTCCTCGACTTTCGATTTGGATCTGGCAATTAGACAGCATTTCGATGACATCAACATCACGATCGTGAATGATGTAACAGCCTCCCTGATTGCACACTCTAGAATGGCAAGTCTGCTCCGCGCGCGTCGGATTGCCCTCATCACCGTAAGCACCGGGATTGCCTCCCGTGTTTTGAATTGTTCGGTTCCACACATACCTGTTGACGCGGTTCTCGGCACCCAAGGCGAAATTGGCCATCACCGCATTTCGTTTTCGGTTGAGGGCCTTCCTCTTTCTCTAAAATGCTCGTGCGGTGGCGTAGATCATATGAATGCTTTCGTCTCGGGGGAAGGCATCAAGCGTGTACTCGGTCGGATCCGCGAAATGTTGCCGCAAGAGTTTATGTCATTGCATACGAATAACGGTCCGGTTTCCGATGTGTCTCCCGATGTGCTGGCTGATGGTTTGGCCAGCGATGACCCGTTTTCCAAGAAGTTGCTTAAAGCCTTCACCTTGCCCATCGCAGAGGCGATCAAGTGGCATTTCATGCTGGATCCTGAAATCGACAAACTGATCCTTACCGGAGGCGTTTGTTTTCGGCTCGGTGACTTTTACCTCTCATCTGTACTTGAAAATCTTTGCATGCTTGGCTTCTACCCCTTGGCGTCGGATCCTTCGGCATTTTGGGCCGATCGCGTGATTATGGGCCCACTCTCCGACGATGCCGGCCTTATCGGCGCCGCTTATGTCGCGCGCGAATCGCCACAAATTCATCGTCGCGAGACATTGAGTGCGGACCCGCCATACCAAGTCTCTCGACATAATTCCGTCGATTATGCCGTGCACGTAGTGCCCAACATTTTTGAAAATGAGGCATTTCCCGAGCACCTTCTGAGACCATTCGAACGAATTGTTCTGGTCGTCGATAGCGCCGTTGACGAACTCAACGGCGACTCGCTTCGGCGCTTACTCGCGGGATCCTACCGGCATGTTGACACAGTCGTCCTGCGAACTGGAGAGAAGCGAAAGGATCTGTTCGCGGTTACAGAACTGGTGTCGTCCTTCGACGCCCTTGGTGTTCGCAGACGTAGAGACCTTGTGGTTGCTGCAGGCGGGGGAATTACTCTGGATATCGCCAGTTTATCGACCAATCTGTTCAGACGCGGCGTCCCTTGCTTGAAACTTCCAACTACTCTGCTGGCCGCGATCGACGCGGGTATCGGACTCAAGAATGCGGTAAACTTTCGCCAAAGCAAGAGCCGATTGGGCACATACTCGGCTCCCTATGCTGTCGTGGTGGATCCCTGTTTTCTTTCTACACTTTCGGACCGTCAAATAAGAAATGGCTTGTCGGAGGCTCTTAAGATTGCGTTGGTGGCAGATCGATCGCTGTTCGAGCTGATCGAAGAGCACGGATTCGACTTCATCCGCACAAAGCTTCAATCGAAATACGGAATGGAACTCGTTCGCAGGGCTATTCGTGCAATGCTGCTCGAACTTTCCCCGAACCTTCACGAGCGTACGCTGGACCGTTGTCCGGATTATGGCCACACATTTAGCCCTATCTTCGAATTCGAACTGAGTGACCTGGAGCACGGCGAAGCCGTTGCTCTTGACATGGCCATTGCAACGGCGCTGGCTGCGGTATCGGGCATCCTCCGACTTGATCAGGCGGAGCGAATCTTCACTACGCAGCAGGTATTGGGACTGCCCATTGACCAGCCGGGAGTGACCCTCGACATGCTCCAGCGAGGCCTTCGGGAGGCTAAAAGACATCGCGGCGGGCGGCTTAGAATGCCCGTTCTATGCCGGATTGGGGAAGCCACATTCGTCGATGACATTGGTGACAGCCAATTGGAAGAAGCGCTTACTTTCATTCAATCCTGGGGTCTCGGAAACGCGTCAAGGGTTTCCAAGAGTGCCTAGTGTGCCGCAACATTCCGTTGCCTTGCGCTCCTCCAATCTGAGTCATCTTGCGATTGAGCAACAAGGGCCCGCATCCTATAACGATTCCACCATCTTCATTGAGATGCTGGCGGCGGGAGTTTGCGGAACAGATCTGGCCATGCTTTCCGGCAACCGGGTTTGCAGGGCCGCGGTACTTGGTCACGAAGGAGTGGGCATCGTCCTTCATGCTCCAAGAGATTGCGGCTTGTCCAAAGGAATTCGCGTAATAATTAATCCGGTACACCGTAAGAATCCTCACATTGTGATCGGTCACAGTGACGACGGAGTATTTCGCGACATATTTTGTATAGATGCTGCGCTCGCCGCCGAGGGCGGCCTTTTAGTCGCATGTCCTAAAGAGTGCATGCTCGCAGACACGGAACTTGTTCTCGCTGAACCACTGGCATCTGTGTTGTACAGCTTGGAGCTGCTTCGGGAAAGGGGTGGCAACTCGCTCCTGATACGTGGCGCTGGGACAGTCGGCATCCTGGCCGCTAAGTTATGGTCCATATCTCCCGGATCTTTCGTTGTTCTCGTCTCAAAGTCGGAAGCCCATGCAGAGTGGCTGAGAGAGTCCGCAAGCTGGCCGGCAAATGTCCGGGTCTGCTCCGCTACCAACCTGACAAGCACCCTTCGCGAATGCCCAGCGGGTTCCGGATCCAATGCCGCGATCCTCTGCTGTTCCCGGGAAGATGCTTCGGCAGGACTGTGTTCGTTACTGGACGTTGTAAGGGAGGGCGCGACCATAGACCTTATGGCTGGCTTTCCAGCGGAACATAAAGAAGCTCGCCTCGGCGAAGTGAATCTTGATGCCATTCGATGGAATAATATTTGTGGCGAGGTAGGCGCACCACCCACTGTAGTTACAGATTGCTCGAGCGGCAAAACCGTTCAACTTATCGGCCATCGCGGGACATCGCTGCGACATATTCTTGAAGCCGTCGATCTTTTGCGGGATGGAATTATTTCAATCGCGGATATCCCTCATCGCGTGCTTTCATTGGTGGAACTTCCCGGCGTGGTAGGTCAAATGCTGTCGAGCAAGACTCGCCACGATACAAAATGGGTCAAGGCCATCATCGACTTTTCTAAAGCGCACAGCGGAGCACCCACTGGGAACCTTTAACGCAACCGCCTGCACACTTGTGACTGGCGCATCCCAAGGGATTGGCAAGGCGATTATGTGCAACCTCGCCAGAACCCGTCATTTTGCCATCGGTCTCTCCCGCAGGAAGCCGGAGGATCTGGATGACTCCATGTGGCGAGGCTTAGATCTCGCCAAGATCGCTGACGTAATTCGGTGTACCTCAACCTTGGAATCAACGCCCGTTCGAGCGCTGGTTCTGTGCGCCGTGGATTATGGCGTTGGTCAACGACATCCTGCAGCGACGACGTCGGCGGAAGAATGGCAACGAGTCATCAACACGAACTGCGTGGGCCATTGCATTCTTGTGTCGAGACTGCTGCCGAAACTTGTTGCCAATTCTCCCGGCATCATCATCAACCTGTCGTCCGATGTGGCTCTTTTACCGGGTGCCGGACGGTCCGCTTACGCGGCCTCGAAGGCAGGGCTGCACGCGATGTTGCGCGCTGTGGCAGCGGAAAATTCAGCGGATTCTTTGCGTGTCTATCAATTGGTACCAACCTTCCAGTTGGACACGGAAGGCATCCGCCGCCGCAGGCCGGCGGACTTCGATTTTTCTTCTTATGCCGATCCGGCCATTATCGCCGAGGCCGTAAACAAAATTCTGTCAGCGCAGGGAAGCTTGCCGGTTCCCGGAACGTACTTGCTTCGCCGGGACGGAACGCTTGATCCACATCATGAGACCACACAAATATAAAAGGCAAGAGTTCGAATTACACTAAGACCGCAACGCCCTTCTCACGGGCCACATACTGATCGTAAATCCAGCGGTAGGTTTTCTCGAGGCCCACCCGTAACGGGATGCTGGGCTCCCAGTTCAGCAGCTGTTTGATCTTCGTGTTGTCACTGTTTCGGCCGTTCACACCCTTCGGGGCTGAAAGCTCATATACGCGTTTAAACTTTTTGCCCGCGAACGACTCCGCGATGTCAATCAACTGATTGACGCTTACCATCTCAGAAGAACCGAGGTTGAGAGGCTCGGTGACCTCCGAGTTCATGATCATCTGCGTGCCTTTTAGGCAGTCGTCAATGTACATGAAACTGCGCCGCTGATTGCCGTCTCCCCACACTGGAATTTCGGTGTGACCTTTGAGCGTCGCTTCAATCACTTTGCGGCAAATGGCGGCGGGCGCTTTCTCGCGCCCACCAGTCCAAGTCCCATGTGGGCCGTAAACGTTGTGGTAGCGCGCCACGCGTGTGCGCAGACCGTAATCTTCGCGAAAGTGCCGGCACATGCGCTCGCTGAAAAGCTTCTCCCATCCGTAGCCGTCTTCTGCATCAGCAGGATATGCGTCTTCTTCCTTTAAAGCTGGACAATCGAACTCTTTCTGCTTACTGGCGTTGTATACGCACGCGGAGGATGAATAGAAGTAACCCTGCACTCCGCACTTCTGCGCAGCCATCAGCATATGTGTGCTGATCAACACCGAAAGCATGCATTCCGCCCGATGGGTCTCGATGAAGCCCATCCCTCCCATATCCGCCGCAAGCATGAAAATCTGGTATGCACCCTTGGCGGCGGCCTCGCAATTCTCACGATCTTTTAGGTCGAGTCGCAAATTCTCGACATCGGGGAAATGCTGGTACCAGCGCTCGAACGGTTTCGCGCCCACGGCCCTGATGCGCGTAAACCCTTGTCGACGAAGGTCCGCTACCAGGGAACCTCCAATGAAGCCGTCCGCTCCCGCCACCACCAAAAGTTCATTCTTGTCGGTCATCGCGATTTCTCCCTGATTTGTTCGTTCGCCAAGTCTCGCAGAACACAGACTTTAATTGCAATCCGCTTCCCCGGTCGGGGATAGGGGATCCCGCGCTTGATCGGGCTGGCGTCACGCCGAAGTCTGCTCGCCGATTATAGGGAGATAGGACTCCTTGTCAAGCTCGCTTTTGTCTCGCTTAGATCAGGCAAATCCCTTGTCCAGCAAGGCCTTTGCTTAGTCCATTCGAGGGGATGACCGGCCAACCAGCCCCCTTTAGGCCTTTTCAGCACTTGAACGTAAAGGGAATATTGAGCGCCCTACAATCTGGCTGACATTTCTCGGGACCTGATGTATGCTTTGCTGGCTCCATTCGGGTGTCATCGGTAGAGAAATTCTCTCCGTCTTAATCTCTTGGCGAGTATGCGCCGGTCGTCATTTGAGGGGTTGATCGCATGAAAAACGGACGACTTCATCTGGGCTTGATCGGGTTGGATTTGTGGCTGGGTGGCGCGACTTACGTGCACAATCTGATCCGCGCTCTGCGGCGTCTACCAGATGATGAGTGCCCGCGAATTACACTTTTTTGCCGGAATCGCACCGATCTCTACGAAGAAGTTGTTCCGCTCGTTGACCGACTCGTGTTATACGAAGCATGGCAAGCAGATATTTTCAAGAACCGGGCGCTGAGCCGGGTTGCGCAAGTCACCAAGTCATTTGGCACTGCCGCTCTTTTTCGTGATGCCGTCCCCGAGTTGTCACGCGCTGCCCATAGCGCAGGTGTGGACTGTATCTTTCCGGTTTGCGAATCCCCCACTTCACTTCCGAATCCGATCGATTGGATTCCCGATATTCAGCACTGCATCATGCCCGAGAATTTTCCCTGGTTCACGCGGCAGATTCGGGACCGTCGATTTCGTTCACAGTTGAACAAAATCGGCGGACACACGGTATTCAGCAGCCAATCCGCGCTTGAGGACGCCGTTCGAGTATATGGGACTCCTCGCGCCGAAACTCATATTCTTCGTTTCGTCACCGCGCCTTTGGATTCCTGGTACGGCGATCCTGTTCCCGTCATGGCTCGGCATCGCGTCCCTGCTGACTTCTTCATCGTATGCAATCAGTTCTGGATCCACAAAGACCACCCCACGCTGTTCCGTGCTGTAGCGAAGTTAGCGCAGGATGGCCGGAAAATTCATGTGGTCTGCACCGGCCCCATCACCGACCATCATCATCCGGTGTACATTGCCAGCCTGAAATCGGAAATTCGACAACTCGACATTGAATCCCAGGTGCAATTGACAGGTGCGCTTCCACGCGAGGAGCAGGTTGCTCTCATTCGTGCATCTCAAGCCGCGATCCAACCCTCTCGATTCGAAGGATGGAGTTCCATAGTCGAGGAGGCGAAGGCATTCGGCAAACCAGTGATTTTGTCCGACCATCCTGTGCATCTGGAGCAGAGGGCGCCTAATTTCTTTTACTTTCGACGAGGTGATCCGGTGGACTGCGCTCGCGCTATTGCCGAGTTTTTAGATAGGCGGACGACTGAGCCATTCGACTCAAAGTCTCATGACGTTCGAATGCTCGGTTTTGCGCGGACTTTCATGGAAATCGCGCACAACGCTGTGCGCACTCGCCAGTCGCCTTCCAGCGTGCACGCTGCATGACTTAAGTTTCACGGCCAGCTGTTCTAGCTTCCCAACATGCCCCGCTCTTTGGCCTATTCGATCTTATGATGCAGCACAACGACACTATCTTGATTACCGGCGGTTCAGGGCTTGTCGGTATCAACCTCAAAGAATATTTGCAATCGCAAGGCTTCACGAGAATTTTGGCTCCCTCGTCAGGTGAATGCGACTTGACCGACCGCCAGCGCGTGCTGGAATATTTCGCGCGCGCCAAGCCCGACTATGTATTCCATTTAGCCGGCTTCGTGCGGGGCCTCATGTACAACGCATCGAACCAGGGCGAAGCCTACCTCAAGAACACTCTGATTAATACACATGTCATTGACGCGTGCCATGTATCGGGCGTGAAGAAGGTCGTCGCTATGGGCTCCATCGCTATGTACCCCGAACTTACATCTGTCGCTCCCCTCACCGAGGATGACGTTTGGAAAGGACCACCGCATCACTCCCAATACGGTTATGCCCAAGCCAAACGCGGCATGCTTGCGCAGCTTCAGACTTATCAGAGCAGCCACGGTATGCAGTACGCTTTTGCATTCTGCACCACCCTTTATGGCCCGTATGACCGTTTCAACACAATAACAGGCCATGTAATTCCGTCACTCATCAGAAAATTCCACGAAGCCGTCCAGACGAAAACATCGGTCACCGTGTGGGGTGATGGTTCGGCGCAACGGGACTTTCTCTATGTTAAGGATTGCGCGCGCGCGCTACTTGCGATCATGAACAATGCAACTGGCCCCCTTAACCTTGCTTCCGGTACGACGCGCAAGATCCGTGATGTAGTGGATATTCTTGCCGCCTATACCGGCATGAAGGAGCAAATCGTCTGGGATGCCAGCAAACCCAGCGGTTATATTTACCGCGCCTATGACGTACGGCGTCTCAATGCGACTGGCTTTGTTTGTGGCGCCACTCTAGAGCAGGCTTTACCTGAGACTTACGACTGGTACGCCAGCCATATTGACACTGCGCGCCAGTGACTCTCGGATAGTGTGAACCCAGTACGGTACCAATATTCTGCGGGAGCAAAGGAAGGCTTGGGCTGGCGTAAAGCATCACCCACCGCGCTTTAAATGGCTGAATTTCACTTGCAAAACATCAATAAAGGGGTATCTTCAGCACATTAGGCAACCGTGATGGGAGAATTTATGAGGAACCAAAGTGTCGATTCTTATAGAGCGAGGGGAACATTTCACGGTTCGGAACGTCGGGCTACGTCCTCCCTGTTCTCAAAACTTCAGGTTCTGATGATGACAGTTTTCTTCACCCTGAATCTTTCGTCGCCATTAGCCGCACAGCAGCTTGCAGGAAGCGCAGTCCGGGCTCGAATCACTTTGAATGGAATGTGGGGATACGTGCTCAACCAGAGCCAGAATTCCATCCCCACTTCGGGCTGGATTCCGGCCCGCATTCCGGCCCTGCCAATTGATGATGGCACCAGTTCGATTTGGTATCAACGAACATTGAATGTTCCAAGCACTTGGGCAAAGCCGGGGCGAAGTTTCTTCCTTGAACTGGAAAAGGCCGGCCACTACTCGGCCATCTATGTGAATGGCACCATGATGGGAGAACACTTCGGGCAGTTCACCCCTTTTGAAGTTGACGTAACCAGCGCCATCATTCCAGGGCAGGTTAATACTATCGATATTTATGTCCACAAAGCGGATACGACCTATGTGCGCTCCGGCGTAAACATTAACCAAAGCTCTTGTCCGCCGGACAATCCCGACTGCATCGGCAACGCTTATCGCACCTCGGCCGATCCCGTCGTAGAACGTAACTGGGTCGGTCTGGTCGGCGACATCACTCTTTACTGGCGGCCTACCGAGAATGTCTCCGATGTGTTTGTCGTTACGTCGGTGCGCAATTCAACCCTCACCGCGGACCTCCAGGTGGTCAATGCCAGTCCGACTGCCACTGTCCAGGCGGCGGTCCTCGACGGCAATCAGGTTGTCTTACGCTTAAAACCTCAAACAGTCATCGCAGGAGCGGCGACACTCAACGCGGCTTGGGCAGATCCAATATTGTGGGGACCTTCTCCCTATGGACAACCCAAGCTTTACACCTTGGAAACCCAGCTTTTGGAATCGGGCGTAGTGGTGGACAAGACTTTCACCAAGTTTGGCTTCCGGGAGGTTTGGGACGTTGGCAAGACCACTTACTTGAATGGCAAACCGCTCTGGATGGTGGGCGACTGGTTCTTAAAACTCGCGCCCGGGCGGTACGTCAACGACCGGCGTGTCCAAGCCTTCCAGATATACGTGTGGGAATCCAATGGCTTGAACATGATGGAAAGTCATTGGGATGACGCCGGCCGCAGCATTCTCGATCTCGCCGACGAAATGGGATATCTCGTGATGGGGGCATTTTATTGCGATGGGCGCCCCATAGGCGAATCCAAAGTCGATAGCGTTACGGGTTGGACCGACTGGATGGCCAGCACCGCGGGAGATTGGGCCATCGCCGTCCGCAACCATCCCTCGATCGTCATCTGGAGACCGACCGACGTGTTGCCTCAAGGAGTGACTCAGGCCTATGTTTGGCCGCCTATTAATGCAGCCGTACGCGCGGCCGATCCAAGCAACCGCCCGATCGCAGACAGCACCGACATTGACACCTGGTCAGAAAATTTTGATCCGGATCCACCCAATTGCGATACGCCGGCCGCCATGGCTGCCAAACTCGCCAGCGAAACTAAACCCCTGCTTACCAGAGAAATGTACGGCAACCAAAACCTTGCCTGCGTGCCCGCCTTTTTCGACGCTTACTACAACGCGGCGTTTACCGGCGGCGGGATAGGCATGCTGTCGGACCTCGCCTATTCGATGAACACCAATATCATGCCAATCTGGTTTAGCATCAGCGGCATTGGCAATCGGCCCACTACGCCGATTCAAGTTCCCAATTGGATGACTCAGAAATTTACTTCGACACCCTTAGGCACCCAATTTGCAGGCCTGTTCCAGCAATATGTACAACCAACATTGCTCAGTACCAGTCCTACGTCGGGAGATTATCAGGCATCAGGAATTCCTTCGGATGTGCAGACGGCATTCTTGACTTCGTCCACTGGGAACGCGGACGCAACGGGAGTCGTGGCCGCGGAAGATGGTAGCGGAACCGCCTGGTTCGTCGTGCCACAACCCGGCAACTACAAACTTAACTACACCAGCGGTGGCGTGGACGTAGTAAAGGCTGTCGTCGTCACTACGCCTGCGCCGTTCTAAGAGTTAGGATTCCTAGTCAGGCCTGCGATCACACCTGCTTTCACTTTGGGTGAGAAGGAGCAATCTGAACTTCGACGGCGTGGGCATTGTTCGATTTCGCCGTATCCACGAAAACTATGCCAAGATTTCTATTGGCATCGTTCCATTGAATGGTGCGGCTTGCTTGCGCTCCCGCTGGCCCCAAGCGCACCGTGTCGTTAGTGATTACAGTGACTTGCATGCTCGAATCGGGGTTGCCGGAATTGGGTGCTGCAGAAATTTTCGTAGTCTGTTGTCCACCTGCATCGCTGTGCTGAGTAGTCGTGACGTGCTGGATCGGATGCAGGTTGCCGTCGCGGGTCGTTCCCGGAAGATCAAGAGAATAGGATTCCTCTTCTTTCTTCTTGTCCCCCGCAGCATTTTCCGATTCGTGAGTCACGGTTTTAGAGACCTCGCCCAAATTGCCCTCTGAGTCCGGCCGGGAGACGTCTTCTTGCTGGCTGCTGTTCTTGCCATCGTTCTTGATTGTTTCTTTCTTTACTTCACCCACTTGCCAGTTTCCCGAACCGTCTGGCAATAGGGTGGTCTTTTGAATTTCAATGTTATTTCCGCTTCGTTGTTGGAGTTCGTGAGTCTGCATCGTCGGAGCCAGTGTGCCGTCAATGCTGGGCAATAGCACAGTTGTTTTTGTATCTTGGGCGCCCGGGCCGGGGATCGCCGTTTCCTGCACCTCGCGCTGAACCACTTGAAGATTTCCATTTGCGTCTGGATTCGAGGTCGAGCGCACTATTTTTGATCCGCCATCTGGCAGAGTTTGCTTTTCTTCCTGCGTGATTTGAAATAATGTTTTGGCGCCATTTGCGTCTCGAATAAATGTGCGGGTGATGGTTCGCGTGCTCGTGGCGTTCAGCTGAATCGTTTCCGTTTCGATGTTCTGGTAAGGACTCATCGTTCCGTCGGGTCCACGGGTCTGTACGGATCTTGTGTCGACTGTGCGATCACCGTTCTGGGTATGACTTTCGGTGGTGCGAGTCGGATTTGCAGAATCTTCGTTCGAGTCGGTGGTCGCCGTCCACGACTTGCTCGAATCTGTGCTTTGACTGTCTGTACTTTGCGCGAAGATGGGGCCCGCTAAGCAAAGGTACATGCTC
>JBEKTR010000028.1:0-20578 GCA_049515835.1 Terriglobales bacterium | reverse complement strand
TCGCTCGATTGGAAGCAAACCATGGAACTGTTACGCTCGGCGCCGCAAAAGCCGCCGCTGCTGCTGGAAATTGCAGAGAACGAGAAGGTGAATCCAGTGGAGAAGATGGGCGAGACGTTTAGGAAGCTGGAAGGGATGTAGCATTGCGCAAAGAACGCGCAAGAATGCGCCACCCAATGATTTGAAGAGATGGACGCAAGGAGCGGAGCTCAGGGTGGGTTAGCCGGCCCGACTCCCCACGTCTCGCAACGACGGCGAGACATGGGGCACCCGGCGGGATTAATTAATCACAAAACATTTATGTCATTTCCTATTTCGTTTCCTATAACTACGATTGCTGAAATCGGTAAGCATGAAGGCGAGACGGTCACGATTCGCGGATGGCTCTATAACCTGCGCGAGAGCGGGAAGCTGTTATTTCCGCAATTTCGGGATGGCTCGGGCGTCATTCAAGGCGTTGTTCCCAAGAATGCGGTCGCGCCTGAAATATTCGAGACACTGAAGACACTGACGCAGGAGTCGAGCGTTATCGTCGAAGGCAAAGTCCGGGCGGACAAGCGCGCGCATGGCGGCTATGAGCTTGATGTGAGCAATGTGCAGGTGGTGCAGCGGGTCAGCGAGACTGATCCGTTCCCAATTTCGCTGAAAGAGCATGGGGTTGAATTTTTGATGGAGCACCGGCACCTGTGGGTGCGAACTCCGCGCCAGGCGGCGATTTTGCGGGTGCGAGCCGAGATCATCAAGGCGACGCGCGATTTCTTCGATGAACGCGGATTCACGCTGACCGATCCGCCGATTCTTACCCCGGCGGCGTGTGAAGGCACAAGCACGCTTTTCCCCGTGGATTATTTTGGCGAGGAAGCATTTTTAACGCAGTCGGGGCAGCTTTATATTGAAGCGACGGCGATGGCGCTGGGCAAAGTGTATTCCTTTGGGCCGACGTTCCGGGCGGAGAAATCGAAGACGCGACGACATTTGACTGAATTCTGGATGGTCGAGCCGGAAGTGGCGTACGCCCAGCTGGACGACATCATGGATTTGGCGGAAGGGCTGCTTAGCTTCCTGGTGAAGCGATGCCTGGAGAAGCGCCGGGCGGATTTGACGACGATTGGGCGCGACATCAGCAAGCTGGAAAAAGTGGAAGCACCGTTCCCGCGCATAACTTACGACGATGCGGTGAAAATGCTGCAAGAGGGCCATGCGAAAGGCGCACTGGAAAACAAGTTCGAGTGGGGAGGGGATTTAGGTTCGCCCGATGAGACTTATATTTCGTCGCAGTTCGACAGGCCGGTGATGGTGCATCGTTATCCCGCGACCGTGAAGGCGTTTTATATGGAGCCTGATCCGCAGCGGCCTGATTTGGCGTTGTGTGTGGATGTGCTGGCGCCTGAAGGTTACGGCGAAATTATCGGCGGGTCGCAGCGCATGGCTTCTTATGATTTGCTGGTTAAACGTATTCGCGAGCATGGGCTGCCGGAAGAAGCATTCAAGTGGTATTTGGATTTGCGCAAATACGGCAGTGTGCCGCATGGTGGATTCGGCATGGGCGTGGAACGCGCGGTCGCATGGATTTGCGGATTGGAACATGTGAGAGAGACGATTCCGTTCGCGAGAACGTTGAATAGCATTTACCCGTAGGGTTCACCGCCGAGAAAAGCGCATCCCACTTCTCGCAAAGGCGGCGAGAAATGGGGCACCCGGCTCTTCCGGGTGACAAAGTATCGTTTATATGAAAACTAATGTTTCATTTTCGAGTATTACTCCGAAGAAAATACGCGTGATTGGCGTGCCGCTCGACTTAGGGCAGTCCCGTCGCGGCGTGGACATGGGGCCGTCGGCGGTGCGCGTGGCTGGACTGGAAGCGCGGCTCGAAGCCCTCGGCCATGTCGTGGAAGACGGCGGCAATGTTGCCGTGGCGATACCGGAGCAGAAAAAAGAAGGGGCAGCGAACGCAAAATACCTCAAAGAAATTACAGCGACCTGTACGAAGCACGCCGAGTTGGTGGTGAAGACGCTGGAAGCAGAAAAAGTGCCGTTAGTCCTGGGCGGAGATCACTCGGTGGCCGCCGGCACGGTTGCGGGAGTGGCGGAATTTTATCGCCGCAAGGAACAAAAAATCGGTTTGATCTGGATTGACGCCCACACCGATATCAATACTCCCGAAACGTCTCCCAGTGGAAACGTTCACGGTATGCCGCTGGCGGCACTTCTGGGCCTCGGGCCGTCTGAACTGGGAGACATTTTCGGTTTTTCTCCAAAAATAAATCCAGAGAATTGCGTGCTGGTTGGCATTCGCGATGTGGATGCGATTGAGAAGGAAAATGTGCGGCGCTCGGGCATTCACGTTTTCACGATGCGCGATATCGACGAACGCGGCATGCGAACGGTGATGGAAGAGGCTCTGAGGATTGCGGGACGGGGCACGGCGGGCTATCACATTTCACTTGATATGGATTGGGTTGATCCAGAGGATGCTCCCGGCGTTGGAACGCCAGTTTGGGGCGGCGCGACCTATCGTGAAGCGCACCTTGCCATGGAGATCATTGCTGACCACGGGCGGATGTTGAGCTTTGAAATTGTCGAGGTCAATCCGGTGATTGACGAACACAATCAGACAGCGGATTTGGCGGTCGAGTTGGCGCTTTCGGCGTTTGGGAAAAAGATTTTGTAATTCGCCGCCGAGGACGCCGAGACGCGGCACCCTGCGAGTGGGCAAAGATGCGCGCGAGATCCCTCGGCCCGCTGGTGAAAGCGCGGGCTCTTCGGGATGACAAGGTGGTTGGGGCGGAGATGGGGCGGAGCATCCCACTTCTCGCAAAGGCGGCGAGAAATGGGGCACCCGGCAAAAGGGCGCAAGAGAAGAACAAATGCACAGGTCCTTCGCTTCGCTCAGGATGACAAGGTGGCTGGAGTTGGAATCACTGCGCGCGAAATCCCTCGGCCCGCGATGACGAGCGCGGGCTCTCAGGATGACAAGGTAGTTGGGGCGGAGATGGGGGATGCGCATCCCACTTCTCGCCAAGGCGGCGAGAAATGGGGCACCCGGCATTTGGGAAGAAAATCCTGTAGAACGTTAGTCCGGAAGCCATTCGTAAGGAAAAAGTTTCCCGGCGTCTTCCGGAGTTAATTTAACTCCTGCCAGCTCGGCCGCGCGAGAAAGCACCGGGTCGCGATTCTCCGCGACATCACTTTGTGTAGGCAGAACGATTTCATCCGGCGTCACACCAACGTGTTCCAGACTCTTCCCATCGGACATAATCAGATCCGCTCGAGTCACTTCGGTCGCGTACACCGCGGGTGGAATGCCTTCATAGCGAGGATGGAGCTGGGCTTCCATGACAAAGCCTGACGAGCGATCACCGATGACGGTGCCCCGCTTTTCTAGTTGGATGGTACGGGCAAAAAGTTCGGCCGCCGAACTGGAGTTGCTATCGATAAGAACAATCAGCTTTCCCGTAAAAACATTGTGGTGATCATTCTTGGTTTTTAGAGTGTCGGTCTTGTTCCGCATCACCTCATCACCAATCTTTGTTTCCTTGTCGAGTACACTGCCGAGCAAGTACTGCAGCGTTTCTACTGCTCCCCCTGGGTTATCGCGCAGATCAACGATCAGGGCGCTATGTTTTTTCGCCTTATTTGTGATGTCATTCACATCCGATTCACGCAAGTAGAACTCCGGCAGCTTCAAAATTAGAACGTCACTACCGACTTCGACGAATCGGGGCCGCATTTGGTGCGCGTGGTTCTCCTGTCCGAGCCGGAAATACTGCCAGTCAATTCCTGAAGGGTGCTCGAGTTCGTTCACAATCTTGGGTTGAGTAACTTTTGCGGCTACTTCCACTGATCGCGTACTTCCGACTGGGGGACGAATGGCAGCGTGCAGAGCCGTTTGCGGCGACAATACGTCGATGGCATAAGAAATTTTTGGCAAGGTCTCGCGCGTCGGACGGAAGCCATCGAGGATCACGACTTCGTCTCCAACCTTGAGCCCTTTGGCCTGCGCATCGCTACCTTGCTTGACGCGTGTGATGTAACAATGGTCGCCGATCATTTGAAAACTCCACCCGTAATCCACTCTGATAGGCGTTCTGGCTGGAATAAAAATAGTATGGGAGTCGTTGAGATCGTTTACCAGTGCGGCGATCTCAACCATTGCCGCGTCCCAGGTATTTGCCTTTGCGATTGCAGCTTTAGTTGCCACGACCTTGGCGTCCCAATCGAGACCGTGAAGTTTGGGATCGTAGTAGTCCTTTCGAATGTCGGTGGAAACTCCCTGCAGAATGCCGTCGGCTCGCTCGCGGTCGAGCGAGGTGAATTGAGACCACAGCGGCAAGGTTGAAAGTAAAACGAACGCGAGACAACTTGGTGAGAAGCAGAAAGTAAGTTTCATACGTTTGGCCAGAAAGTCATATGAACTACTTGCGTCACTCAACAATCCAAAGAATGACAAATATCCGATGAATCGTCACTTTTGTGGTGGCGCATTCACAAAATCCGTTACCAGTTGATTGAAGTGCGCCGGGTCATCCACAAACATGGCATGGGCAGCGTCTCTCATTACGGAGACCTGCGCCTTCGGCAGTTTGGCCTGGAGCAGCTTGCCCTGCGCTTCCATTCGTGATTCGCAGATGTACAGGACCGGTTTGTCCATTTTGGCGAGCGCAGGTGTAAAGTCGCCCTTTGCCAACACATTGTAGAGTTCGGTGATGGCCGAATTGGTGGGCGTCTTCAGCGCTTGCCCCTCGACGTGCTGTATATAGTCTTCGCTTTGCTTGCTGGCGTACATTCCCCGGACAAACTGGTCGGTAAATTTCTTGCGATCCGTCTGAAATGCCTCAAGAAACGAGGCCATGCCTTTTTGGATAGCCGCATCACTTGCATCCACGAAGCCGTCGACTAAAACCGCTCCGCGCAAATTGGCGGAGCCAAATTGGTCAATGAAACTCAGCACGTCGGGCACACCGTTCGACCAGCCGACAAGCACGACGGAAGAGATCTTGAGATGGTCCATGAGCTCTTTCACATCCTGAGCATGGCGGGCGGGATAATTGCCGTCCGAGGCTTTCTCTGAATCGCCTTGCGATCTCAGATCAATCGAGATGACGCGAAACTGCGTTGAGAGGGCGTTGATTTGCGGCTCGAAAATGTCGGCTGCCATGGTCCACCCGGGAATGAAGAGAATCGTGGGACCGTTGCCGGCGTCGAGGTAGTGAAGAGTGATGCCGTCGCTGGTGCGGAAAGTTTCACTTTTGGCGTGGACGGCGGCGTTTGCCAGGGACAACGCAGCAAGCAGAAAAAGTATGTTCAGACAAATCGACTTGAATTTCATGATCGGCAGTAGTCTAGCACTCTGCGCCGCATCCGTAAGACGTGTAACAATAAGTTAATGCCTGCCGAGCACGTGGGGTCTGTTCCTTTATTTCTTTACGGTACCGCCTGGAAAGAGGATCAAACCGCAGAGCTCACTGAGTTGGCGTTGCGCTCCGGTTTTCGCGCGATTGATACCGCCAACCAGCGACGGCATTACTTTGAAGCTGGAGTGGGCGAGGGCTTGGCTGCTGTGTACCGCGACGGTACTATCGCTCGTGCCGACCTGTTTCTGCAAACAAAATTTACGTATCAACGGGGTCAGGACCATCGGCTGCCCTATGATCCTTCTGCAAGTCTTGCGGTTCAGGTGGCGCAATCACTGGCGAGTTCTCTTGAGCATCTGGGAACGGATTACGTGGACAGTTTCGTCTTGCACGGGCCGTCGTCCAACTATGATTGGACGGACGCCGATGCTGAAGTTTGGGAAGCGATGGTGGAAGAATGTAACGCTGGCCGCACGCGTCAGCTGGGCGTGAGTAACGTTTCCTTGCGACATCTGGAGCAGATGACCGCGGCGCACACCGTGCCTCCGTTCTTCGTGCAGAACCGTTGTTACGCCCGCCTGGGATGGGACCGCGAAATTCGGTCTTTTTGCCGTCAAAGACAAATCGTCTACCAGGGATTTTCGCTGCTTACGGCGAACGTAGAAGTTATTCAGCATCCTCTCGTGGTGAGCCTTGCCGGGAGTATGAATGTGAGTCCGGCGCAAATTGTTTTTGCTTTTGCACGGGCGATTGAAATTTTGCCGCTGACCGGCACTTCGAGTGAAACGCATATGAAGCAGGACTTGGCCAGCTTCGACATAACGCTTCCGCAAGAAGCGGTGGATGCGATTGAATCGCTGGCAGCGTAGCTGGCTGCTGTTCTGCGAAAGCCCTCTGAGGTTGACGGCGACGGCGTTTCGCGTCCAGACTAAAAAGTCATGAAAAAACTGCGCGTGGGTATTCTGTTCGGTGGGCGCAGCGGAGAGCATGAAGTTTCTCTGCTGTCGGCTGCTTCTGTTTTCAATGCTATTGATAAGAATAAGTTTGAAGTGGTGCCGATCGGCATCACTAAAGCGGGCCGCTGGGTCACAGCTTCAGATGCGGAGAGGCTGTTGCAAGGGGAAGTGAGCGCCGGATTTGCAAACTTGCGAGCAGGCGATCCGCAGGCGACGGCGGGAGCGGCCGTCCTGGCGAAGGGCGAAGCTGTCGTGGTGCCGCCTGAGCCGCAGCATCGCGGCGGAGGGTCGATGATTCCATTTGAAACCGATGCGCTTACGCGGCGGGCGAGCGACCGCGCCATCAACGTGGATGTGATTTTTCCGGTGCTCCACGGGACTTTCGGAGAAGACGGGACGATTCAGGGATTGCTTGAACTCGCCGACCTGCCATATGTCGGCGCGGGCGTTCTTGGGTCCGCGGCCGGCATGGACAAAGACATCATGAAGTCGCTTTTCCGTGCCGCAGGCCTGCCGATCGTGAAGCATGTGACGGTACTTCGAAGCGAATGGGAAGCCGACAAAAAGAAGACAGAGAACAAAATTGAGAGAGCGTTGAAGTACCCAGTCTTTGTGAAACCTGCCAATCTGGGGTCCTCGGTCGGGATCTCCAAAGCGCGCAACCGCAAAGAACTGGGACCTGCAATAGCCGAAGCCGCCAGGTTTGACCGCAAGATCGTGATTGAACAGGGCGTGGGCGGCAAGAAAAAGAAAGCACGGGAGATTGAGTGCTCTGTGCTCGGCAACGACACGCTCGAGGCTTCCGTCGCCGGCGAAATTGTTCCGGCTACGGAGTTTTACGACTACAACGCCAAGTATCTGGATGAGGGCTCGCAATTGATCATCCCGGCAAAGCTCACGAAAACTGAAACAAAACGAGTTCAACAACTCGCGATGGCGGCGTTTAAAGCGGTGGATTGCGCAGGCTTGGCGCGCGTGGATTTCTTGATGGATCCGACGACGCGCAAAATTTATTTGAACGAAATCAATACGATGCCCGGGTTCACCGCGATCAGCATGTATCCGAAACTATGGGCAGCCTCGGGTGTGGCTTATCCGAAATTGATTGAGCGGCTCATCATGCTGGGGCTGGAACGGCATGAGGATAAGAGGCGAAATCAGTACAGCCGGTGAATAGGGATGCGAGCCAAGCGCGCGATTGATGCATCGCAAAAAGCACGATGCCTCGCGCGGCCCGCTCAGATCCTTCGCTTCGCAAAAAGCGCTCGCTCAGGATGACAATGTGGTAAGGGTTCAACTGGGAATGAAGAAGAAAGGGCGCGCATGAAGCGCGCCCTCAGTTTTGCTACAACAAAATGCCGTCTAGTGGCATCCGTCGGTGTAGTTGGTTAGAGCATTGTTGGCGGCCGTTAGAGTCACGTCATAGCAGACTCCGTTCGAGCCAAAAATGCTGTACTGTTGTGAACTTGCCTGCCCGGAGTTACCGATCAACACTCCACCTCCCGTGAATTCGAGTGCATCTGTCGAGTTCTCCAGATCGTCAACCGCCTGGGCCTGAGTTTGCACGCCATTCTTGGAGACGGACGTGTTGTTGTAGTTCTCCTGGCGTACGGTTGTCGTCTGCGTTTCCGTTCCGTTCGAATTCGTAACAATATTGATGTCCATGTTTAAGGGCCAGTTCTGCTGGCTTGACATGGAAATCGTCTTCGCGCCGCCGCGTTGAGTAGCAGTGGAGGCGATGGTGGTCTGTTGCGCGATGTTCTGCACATAGACTGCACTCGTGATATCAAAGCCTTCGATACTTGAGAAATTGATGTTTTGTTGGACCGAAGAGTAAACCTTGCCGTAAGGCTCGGTCACATAGCCGGTAATTGTGAACTTGCGGTTCGAAGTCACAGTTACCGTCCCCGTAATGTCGCCATTGCTTTGCGTCTGGATGTTTTCGATAACCTGCGGGTTCGGGGCCGCGGTCAGCGTATTCTTTGTGACTTCGCCGGCCAGGTCCGTCGCATTGGCGTCCTGATATAGCAACAATGCAGCCGTTGCTGAGAAATAATTATTGGCGTTGAAGACGCTCAGCGAAATCGTGTGTGGCTGTCCGTTGCTTAACACGCCGGCAAATGGGGTGAGATTCACACGATAGGGAACGAAATTCAGCGTCTGCACACCAGGTAAGGGGAACCAGAGATAAGGGTCAATACCGCCGGTGAAAATCCAGGGATAAATCGGAGCGACGCCGGCGGGTTGGCCGTCAATCGTGATTTCTCCTTCGCGGAAGGCCGTGTTGCCGCAGCTGTCCAATTCGCCGGAAACGTCATTCGGCACGCACGTGTACCAGAACTCATCGTCGTTCTGGCTCTGGGCAAACACATCCAAATATGCGCCCTGGATATTTGTTGGCAGGGTGAAAGTCTGCGCGAGCGTGCTGGTCGAGTTCGTCAATGTTACGGTGCCCGGCGTGGGCGACATCGGCAACACTTGGTCAAATGGCCGAGTTGGTGGAGCTTCGGTGTTGTCGATGGGGTAAAACTCCAACTCTGCGCTGGCATAAATAATGCCCGTGTACTGGCCGTTTACGGTGTTTCCAATGTCGGCTTGTCCAGCCTGCGAGGCCGCGAACAGAGCACTGTAGTCCGTAAGGTCCGTCTGAATGACCCAGTTAGGACTCAAATCCGGGCTCGGTTCAGCAGTCGTACCGAAATAAATGTTTGTTCCACCCAGCCAGAAATTGGCGGTGCGGTCATATTGAATGCCGGCAGTAACATAAATGTTTGCTACCAACACAACCTTCTGCCACGGGCCGGGGCAATTCGCGGGCGGCGTGTAGCTGAAATCGTAAGGGTTGTAATTGTCGAACTCGGCGTTTTGAAAAAGTTCGACTACGCAGGGAGTGGTGTGAGGGCGTGACACGGTCGGGTCCGCGGTTACGGTGTTGGACGAACCGATCTTGTAAGGACCGATGGCGAAGCTGACGGAAACGCAAAGCAGAATCGTAAGAGCACACAGAAGGGAACGCATAGGGGAAATCCTCTCGGTAGCTGGAAAATCGGAACTGGAGACTCAGCACAAAATATTACCGCTTTTGATCGAAATCGCATAGAGAATTTCTCGTCGGAGCCATGCAAAAGCCTTGCGGGACAGCCCGTCCGGGCTTTTATCGCGTTAATTCCGAAAAAAAGCTTCGACCTGCGCGAAATCCGTGGTTTTTTTGTAGTTGGGCAAACTGTCGATAAAGGTCAGGCCGTATTGCTTCTTGAGAATGCGATTGTCGAGCAGAACCAGCAGGCCGCGATCATGAAGCGAGCGAATCAGCCGCCCAAATCCCTGCTTCAGCGTGATGACCGCGCTGGGCACTTGATATTGGAAAAAAGCGTTGCCGCCCTCGGCGTCAATGGATTTCACTCGCGCCGCGACTACGGGGTCGCTGGGAACGGCGAAAGGCAGCCGGTCAATGATGACGCAACTCAACTGCTCCCCTTGTACGTCCACGCCTTGCCAGAACGAAGATGTGGCAAATAGCACGGCATTGGGCGTGAGACGGAACTCTTCGAGCAGCGCGGTCTTTGGCGCATCCCCCTGGAGCAGCAGCGGAAACTCCACCTGGCTGAGCAAGCGCTCATGAATATCGCGCATTTGCACGTAGCTGGTGAACAGTACGAAGGCCCGCCCTCGGGTGGTTTCGAGAATTCGCCTTACACAGTCGGCCGCCTGTGCTGCAAACTGTGGAGTGCGCGGGTCAGGAAGATCCGGCGGCACATAAAAAAGGGCCTGATTCTCATAGTCAAAATGAGAAGGGACCACAGCTTCGCGGATGTGCTCTAACCCGAGTCTGTGGCGCACATATTCGAAGTTTCCGCCGACTGCGAGAGTCGCCGAAGTCAGGATTACGCTGTCGAGTTTGTCGAACAGGCAAGTTTTGAGAATGGGTGCGACGTCAATCGGCGTGGCTTGAAGAAAGATGTTGTGCCGGTCGCGGCCTCCGCGGCGGCGTTCAATCCAGAAGACGGTATTGCGGTCTTCCGATTCCATCAGAAAGCCGAGATGCACCTGCAACTCCTGCGCGCGCCGGGCGAAGTTGAAGACCTCCTCCGGCTTGGAAGGAATATTTTCGAGTTCCGAACCAAGCCGCTGAAGGGATTGCTGAAGACCCAGAAACTCGTCGCCATTCTCTTCCAGAAATTCGCGGCGGTTTTCAAAGGCGAACCGGCCCTCGCCTTGCGGCAGGACCGCGAAAAAGAACATTGCGCGATCACGCAGGCTTTTCACCGCGCCCGATAGACTCGCCGTGAGCAGGTGATTGCGCTGAAGAGAGCCTTCTACATCGCGGCAAAGTTCCTCGAACCGCGCGTTACTGATACCAACGCCAAAATAGCTTCCTGCGACCTCTTCAAGTTCATGGGCTTCATCAAAAATCACCGTGCCGACCTCGGGCAGAATGCCGGCATCGGGCGCGTACTCGGTTTGTTGTTTTATGCCGAGGTCCGCGAAGAACAGATGATGGTTGACGATGATGATGTCGCTTTCCTGTGCGCGGCGGCGCATCTCGGTGATGAAGCATCTGTCAAATGAACTGCATTTTTGCCCGAGGCAAGTATCGGCACGGGCGTCCAATTTGTGCCAGAGGGCGCTGGCTTCCGGCAGCCCTGCGAGTTCGGCTCGATCGCCCGTGGATGTGGTCTTTTCCCAGGCAGCAATGGCGCGATAGTGCTCAATTTCCTCAAGACCGCTCAAAACCGGCTGGTCCGTCAGGTCGTAGAGTTTCTTGCGGCACAGGTAATTGCCCCGGCCCTTCATGTAACAGACGCTCAACTTGCCTTCCCCGGCGGGGAAGAGCGCCTGCTCGAGAAAAGGAATGTCCTTGTAAAAAAGTTGCTCTTGCAGGTTCTTCGTGCCAGTGGAAATGATGACGCGCTTGCCCGAGCGAATCACAGGTAGGAGGTACGCGAGGGTCTTGCCAGTTCCTGTGCCGGCTTCGATGATGAGATGGCGCCGCTGCTCAATGGCTTGTTCGACAGCCTGCGCCATTTGCAATTGCCCTCGCCGGAACTCATATGCGGGGTGTGTTTTGGCCAAGGCACCGCCGGGCGAAAAGAATTGATGCAGTGAAATGTCATAGCGGCGAGCGCCGGGTGGGGCAGAGGACGATGGTAAGGAAGTGAAACCCACGGAAGTGTCTTTAATTGGCCAGTCGAATTAGCCACTCTCTATAGTACCGAGTCTCTATAATAAACACTTACCGACCTTAGGAAATCTATTGACCCGAATCAAAACCAGTTCGATGAGTGCGCCAGCGGCAGTGGGCGCCATTACGCTTGCCATTGTGGGCCGTCCAAACGTGGGCAAGTCCACGCTATTCAATCGTATCGTTGGCTCCCGCCGGGCTATTGTGGGCGATGAACCCGGTATTACGCGCGACCGTATATACGGCGAAGCGACTTGGCGCGGGCGACGCCTGCGCATTGTTGATACCGGCGGCATTATTCCGGAGGACAAAGCGCTCATCCCGGCAGAGATCTTTCGCCAGGCGAAAGTTGCGCTTGAAGACGCCGATGCCGTCGTCATGGTCGTGGATGCGCGCACTGAGCTGGCCGGGCCTGATCTCGAGTTGGCGCGGTTGCTGCTTCGCGGCGGCAAACCCTTGTTTCTGGCGGTCAATAAAGTTGATAGTGAAAAGCAAAGCGGATTACTCGACGATTTTCACCGCTTGGGAATTCGAAAGATGTTTCCCGTTTCAGCCGAACACGGGCGCGGCGTGGATGATTTGCTGGATGCGGTTTTGGAAGCGTTGCCCCAAGAAGGCGAATCGCCGGAGCTAACGACGGAGGATGCGGGCGAGGTCACGCCTGAAGCTGCTGAGGATGTCGCGCCCACCGAGACCAAAGTTGCCATCATCGGCCATCCTAACGTGGGTAAATCCACGCTCCTGAATCGCCTGATCGGGGCCGAGCGTTCCATTGTGTCGCCCATCCCCGGTACCACGCGCGATGCTGTGGATGAAGTGGTTGAGAGAAATGGCCAGAGTTTCCGCTTTATTGACACGGCCGGCATTCGCCGCAAAGGCAAAACGCATTTGATGGCGGAAAAGCTTTCTGTGGTCATGGCGCGCAAACATTTGGAAGCTGCCGATATCGCGCTGATGGTCATTGACGCGACGGAAGGTGTGAGCGCGCTTGACGCGTCCATTGCAGGCTACGCCCACGAAAGTGGACGTTCCGTCATCATCCTGGTCAATAAATGGGACCTCGTTACCAGCGGCGCGAAAAAAGCCGTGAGCCAGTCGAAAGCCGCGCGCATGCAGGAAAGTAAGCGCCCTACGGACAAAGCCGCCTATGAGGAGCGTTTACGTGACGGGCTGAAATTTCTGAGCTATGCCCCGGTGCTGTTCATCTCGGCTGCGACCGGCACCGGTACCGATAAAGTTTTTCCCATGATTGAAAAAGTTGCCGCGGAACGCCGTAAGCGCGTTACGACCGGCGAAATGAACCGTTTTCTGAAAAAGGTGGATTTTGACCGGGCGTCAGTGCCGGCGCGGCAGCAAATCAGGATTTATTACATTACGCAAGCCGGTGTGTCGCCGCCGACTTTCGTTCTATTCACCAATCGCCAGGTCAAGTTGCACTTCGCCTATCAGCGATTCCTGGAGAACCAACTTCGTGAAGCTTTCGGTTTTGTTGGCACGCCGATCTGGATCAAGAACCGGGCTCGCGATTAAGAGCCCGCGGATTGTCCCGGGACAACGTGAATCATCGTGGCCAGCATGGTCGCGATCAGTTTTTCATTGCCGCGCTGGATGGCAAAGGCATCGGCGGAACAGACTGCGAGAGTTTTTCCTGAACGCTTGACGTGGGCGCGAGTTAGGAAAGAATCCCCTATCGCCGGTGAAAGCAAATTCACTTTGAATTCCACGCTCAATACATCCGCATCTTCTGGGGCGAGACTCAACGCAGCATAGCCGCAAGCGGAATCCATAATGCTCGTAATCACACCGGCGTGAACATATCCGTTTTGTTGCGTCAGCTTCTGACTGAAAGGGAAGCGAATCTCAACGCTTCCGCGTCCCACACTGCTCAGGGCCGCCGCGATCGTCGTCATGAACATCTGACTGCCAAAATTGGAGCGAATTTTTTCTTCCACCGTCATGGAGCGTCCTAGCCTATCGGTTCCGGAGGCGAAAGCGGCTCATAAAAAACCGCTGGCGGTGGGGGCGCGGGATGCAACAGCGCATTCAGTGGAGCGTAGCGCGCAGCAAAGAAATAAAGTGCATAGGCCGGGAAGAAAACTGTAGCCGGCACGGAGATAAGCGAAACGATGTACAGAATGACCGCGAGCAGCATGCATCCCACGACGATCGCAATCGAAATCGTATAGAGATTCCAGGTTAGCCCGGCAGCTTTTCCGCCGAAGACGGCAAGCAGGCCCAGTCCGCCCGCGGGAATCAGCACCATCAGCACGACCAACGCGGTCACAATGCCGACAACCACAGCCGCTCCCAGAGCCATCACAATTTTCATCCCGACATAGCCGGCAAAGCCGCCTTTCTCGAGGTTGATTCTCGCTAGCAGGCGACGCCAGCCTTCCACCGCAGAAATATCTTCCATCGCCATTTGCGGAACGACGAAGTCTTTGGTGAACACATGAACAAGGAAAAAGCAGCCGATTAGCGCAAAGAAAACGAAAAACAGGACAATGCCGCCCAGAATCAGGGGAACGAGATGCGCCTTCGGATTCTGGATCCATCCCAAAGCGAGTCCAAAGGCCGCGGGAATTCCGACCAGAATGATCATGAACACTACCATCGAGAGGACAACGAAAATCTGCCAAACGAAATAACGCAACCCGGCTGAGTGCCGCGCGCTCCAGCTCTTGCGGATTTCGCAGCGCCGGTTCACCACGCTGTCGAAAAGCACGAAGCGCATCACGCTGTTTATGTAGAGAAAAAGAACCCACAATGTCGCAGACGTGATGATAAAACCTGCAATCAGTCCCGCATAGGCCATGGGATCAAGATGCGAAAATGGTCCTGGCAGCAGCTGGTCAGATTGGGTCTGGTTGGGCCAGTGGAAATTGCCGGTATTCATGTTGCATCCACCCGACGATAATTCGCCGGCCAGAAAGCCGACCAGCGCCAGCTTCGCCCATTGGCTGGCGCGAAATGGTTGCAGCAGCTGTTGTTTGGCGTGTTGAAAGGCGGGGCTAATCGCATCTACTGCGGAAATCGGCACGCAAGCACCTCACAAAACAGTTTGCATGGGAAGGTACTCGCAACGGGAGCGCGGGTCAAGCGGGAAGTTACTCGGGGCGTGGAGTTTAATGGGGGAGCGAGCCAAAACGCGCGATGGTGGATCGCAAAGAACGCGATCTTTCGCGCGGCTCGCCGAGGTTTTTTGCTTCAATGAAAAATGTTCGCTCAGAATAACAAGCAATGTTTATTCGTACCGCAGCGCTTCCACGGGATCAAGCCTCGACGCTTTCAAAGCCGGGACCAGTCCGCTGAGTACGCCGACCAGCAGAAGCACCAGCGTCGAAACGATTACGGTCACCAGGGAGATTTGCAGGTGAATATCCCCGCGACCGGAGTCGTCTTCAAACAGGGGGCCCATCATGGGTAGTGTGCCCACTGCGGCCGCGATCGCATAAGAAAGCAATACGCCGATGACGCCGCCAATCAACATGATGAGCAGGGTCTCTGCAAGAAACTGGAGCTTGATGTGTTTCTTCTTTGCGCCGAGCGCCATTCGCAATCCGATTTCGCGGATGCGTTCGTCCACTGAAACCAGCATGATGTTCATTACTCCCACGCCGCCGATGCCAAGCGTAAGTGTGCCCACGAAAGCGAGCAACACCTGTAAGCCAATCGTGAGCGCGTCAATCACTGGACGGAACTCATCGCGGCCAAACATCTGGATTGCTTTTTCGTCGGTCGGCGAAAAGTTTTGCCGCGTCGCGATGGCGGCCAGCACCTGCTTCATGGCTTTCTTCTCAAACTGCGGCGCGATGGGCTCGAACACGAGCACTGCGGCATATCGCGTGTTCCACAAATCGCCCGCGGCAGAGTAGGGAATCCAGACTGATTCGTCGTCGCTCGAGAAATAGTTGCTCAGCTGGATTTTGCGTTGCATCACACCAATCACCGTGAAACGTACCCCGGAAATCAACACCGTCTCACCAATTGCAGGACGTCCGCTGAAGAGCTGTTCTTTGATGCGTCCGCCCAGAAAGCAAACGCGGCGCCGCTCAACTTCGTCGCTGGCATTGATCCATCGCCCCTCAGACGGTACTTCGTTCCGCATCTCGCCATATTCAGGACAAACTCCGCGAATCGCAGCTGTGCCAACAAGGCGGTCTTCATAGGCAATGCCCGGCCGCCGGACCGTTTCGAGACACGCATGTTTCACCAGCGGCGCCGTCTCTTTGATCATGTCGATGTCGGCTTGTTCCAACACGACTTTTTGCCCGGCCCGCTGTCCGCCGGGTTGTTCGCTGGTTTGCTGCGGCCAGCAGATGACCACGCTCTTACCGAAGGCATCGAATCCGCCGACGAGAATTTGGCGAAAACTGCTGCCGTAGGCGATGAGCAGGGTGACCGTGGCGATGCCCCACACAATGCCGAGCATGGTCAGCAGGCTGCGAGTGTAGTTCCGCTTGAGCGCAATCCAGGCTTCGAGGATGATTTCGATAAGCATGAACTAACCGCCTGCCTCAAAGCGCAGCGCCTCAATTGGATCGATCGAAGCTGCTTTCCGCGCAGGATAAAGCGCCGAGAGCACGGCAATTGTTCCCAACAATCCGCACGCGATTAATCCGGAGCCCAGCGTAGGCAGCAGGCCGGCAAAGAAATCGGGCATCGGCAGCAGGTTCACCAGAGCACACAGCCCATATGCCACCGCCAGCCCGGTCCCACCGCTGATGAGCGCGATCAGCACGGCTTCAATGAAAAACTGCTTCAGGATGTCGCGTGCGGGCGCACCCAAGGCCTTGCGAACGCCAATCTCCCGCGTACGCTCGCGTACCGCGACCATCATCACGTTCATCACGCCCAGTCCGCCCAGAAACAACGTGACGATTCCCACCGCGCCGAGGAAATACTTCATGCCATCGGTCATCTGTTTAAAGGCTTTGGCTTCCTGAACCGTGTCCCAGATGGGGCAAGCCTCTTTGTCGTGAGGATCGAAATTGTGCAATCGTCCCAGCACGGTTCGAATCTCGCGCTTGCACGCTTCGTGCTGCTCATACGATTTCGGCGTAATCAGCCACTGGTCGAACGAAGTTTCCACTTGCGGCGGTTTGTTGGGGAAATCACGTTGCATCGCTGTGAAGGGAACGAAAACTTTGCTGACGTCCCATCCGTCGTAGCTCGAATCTTGCTTCTTGGTGGTCATAACACCGATGACGACATAGGGATAGTCATTGAGATAGACGTTCTCGCCCATCGGATTGCGCCCTCCGAAAAGCTGCTTGGCAGCATCGGTTCCCAGAAAGGCCACCCGCCGCGTGTTCTTCAAATCGTCCCAGTTGTAAAATCGGCCGCTGGCCACATCCAGGCTGCGCACGTCGGCGAAGGAAGGGTAAGACCCGGTGATGGTAAAGGCCGCATTGTTGTAATTGCTATGGATGCGAACGTCGTCTTGTTCCAATTCCGGCATGACGTCCTGGCAATCCATCGCTTCCGATTGCAGAACCGGCACGTCGTCGGTGTCCCAGTGCACCACCCGTCCGGCCCGCGTTCCTCCAGCTTGTAAACTTGTGCGTCCGTGAAAAACAATCAGAATATCTTTGCCCAGGGTCTTTGCCGTCGCTTCCTGCCCTTTTTCCAGCCCTTCACCCGCCGCCGTCATCAAAACGATGGAAACAATGCCCCAGGCGATGCCAAACATGGTCAAAAATGCCCGCAATTTATGCGACCAGAGGGTCCGAAGAACATCGCGGATGAGATCGCTGAGAACCATATTTGTTTGGACGCGGCTGCCTTGAGAACGTAAGCCGGAACGCCGGCTTTCCCCATTAAACGATACGTTTCCCATGACGCCGTTGTTCCATTTTCCATTGACAAATCCATCAGGGGGGCTATCTTTAATATTGGCTGTGGCTGAAGTGTTCCCTGCCTGCCAGAACAGCTCAACACCATTTACCTCTTGACTCTTTCGGTCTAAGGCCATGTTCGGAAGAGCCTCTTCTAACGTCCGAACCGCCGCCGATCCTAGTCGCCGGCAACAAAAAGGACTTTTGTAAATGAGTAGAAATTCTTGTCTCCAAATGCTTGCTGCTTTCTTGTTCGCCGTAACATTTGCCTCCTCCACTTTTGCTTCGGTGGTTTATGTAGGTACATGCAAGTCCGGAACCCACTTCTCTACCATCCAGGACGCGGTCAACCACTCTGGTCCCGGGGGCACCATCGACATTTGCCCCGGTACTTATCCAGAGCAAGTCTCTATCAACATCAATCTGACGCTTGAGGGAATTTCCGACGGAGCTTCCAGCGACATCATCATTGCTTCGCCGACCGGCGGGGTGATTCAGAACACCACCGATTTATATGACGGAAGCGGGGTTGCCGCCCAAGTACTCATTCAGGGTGGGGTCCGGGTAAATTTGATTACGCTCGTGGTCGATGGCGGTAACAACCAGATTGCCGGCTGTGGGCCTGATTTGGTTGGAATTTACTATCAGAATTCGTCGGGGACCGTGGACGGCGTGGTCACCCGCAATCAGGCGCTCACTCCCGACCTGGGCGGATGCCAGAGCGGTCTTGCTATTTATGTGGAGAGTGGATATTCCAGCGGCGGCACTGCCAATGTGACCATCGAGAATTCGAGCGTTCACGACTATCAGAAGAATGGCATCACCACTGACGGCAGCGGCACCACTGCAACGATTACCGGCAACTATGTCGTCGGTTCCGGTCCTTCGCCGGTGATTGCGCAAAATGGCATCCAGATGAGCGACGGCGCAACCGGCTCCATCAGTGACAACGAAGTGGTTGACGACGTTTATTCTCCCGGAACGGCAGGAGCGTCCGGAATTCTGGTTTACGATTCGGGCAGCCTGAACATCGCCGGCAACACTGTCAGCGATACGCAATATGGAATTGTGATTTACAGCGACGGCCTTATAAATTCCGACAACAACACCGTCACCGCCAACCACATTTCCGCCACGCATATCGATGATGGAATCGATCTGTGTAGCAATGGAAACACGGCAAAAAACAATATTGTGATTGCCAGCGATGGAGCTGGAATTCACATTGACAGCACCTGCAGCGAAGGCGGAAATCCAACCGGCAACAACACCAAGGTCGCGAACAATTCAGTCAGCGAAGCTTGTGCTGGCGTGTTGACCGGCAACGGCTCGGGCAATACCTTCACCCCGAACCTCACCGTGAATGTGATTGACACTACATACAGCGGCGATTCTTGCCCGTCCAGCGGAGGAGGAATCATCCACCGAGTGAAACATCCGCCGAGCCCGCACCGTTAGGGCCAGTTCGGGTCTCAAAAGGCAGACGCCGCTTCCGGGTGAGGAGCGGCGTTTTCTTTTGCCCCTACCTTACCTGTAATGAGATAGCGTCCATCCATGGTTCTAGATCCCGGAGCGCCAACTCGCATTGCAGTCGGTGGCGTTCCTTTCGGTCGCGGATTTTCTGTTCCAGCGGCGGCAGCAGATCGAAGGTTATGTTTGCGGGCTGAAATTTCTTTGGGTCGGCATGGGTCACGTAGTGAACCAACGATCCCAGAGCGGTGCTGCGAGGCGGAGGCGTCGGCTGTAAATTATTAATTAGTGCACCGGTGAACATTCCGGAAAGCATCCCCGTCGCGATCGATTCCACATAGCCTTCGACACCGCAAATCTGCCCGGCAAACAAAACCTTCGGATGCGCTTTCATCTGCAACGTCTCCGTCAGCAGCGTCGGCGAATTGATGTAAGTATTGCGATGAATCTGTCCGTAGCGCAGAAACCGGGCATTTTCGAGGCCGGGAATCAGCCGCAGCACCCGAGCTTGCTCGCCAAATTTCAGGTGATTCTGAAATCCCACCAGATTGTAGGAATCAGCTCGCAAATTTTCCTGACGCAGTTGCACGGCCGCATAGGGGATGCGTCCGGTTTTCGGATCTTTCAATCCCACAGGTTTCATGGGCCCAAAACGCAGCGTGTCTCGTCCGCGGCGCGCGATTTCTTCAATCGGCAGGCAGCTTTCAAAATAATTCAGCTTTTCCCACTCGCGCTCTTCCGCTGACTCCGCCGAGAGAAGTCCATCCAGAAAGCGGTCGTACTCCTCTTTCGACATGGGACAGTTTATGTAGTCGGCCGAACCTTTGTCGTAGCGCGCCGCCAAATATACTTTTGACATGTCGATTGAGTCTGCTTCCACAATCGGGCTGATCGAATCATAGAAATACAAGTGCGGATTTTCCGCGTCGCTCCCGCTTAATCGCGCAATTTCCTGCGAAAGCGCGTCAGATGTCAACGGCCCCGTTGCGATGATCGTGATTTGATCGTCCGGAATCTGCCTGACTTCTTCCCGCCGCACGTGGATCAGCGGTTCGCGTGAAATCGTCTCCGTTACGCGCTGCGAAAATGTTGCACGGTCCACAGCCAGAGCGTGCCCTGCGGGTACGGCGCACTCGCGAGCAATTTTCAGTAATAAAGAATCAGCGCGCCGCATTTCTTCTTTCAGGAGCCATGGCGCGGTATTTTCGCTTTCTGACTTGAGAGAGTTTGAACAAACGAGTTCGGCGAAATCTGGCGTCTGGTGCGCTGGCGTCGCCTTCACCGGCCGCATTTCGTATAGCTCGACCGCAATTCCCCGACGCGCGCACTGCCATGCCGCTTCGGAGCCAGCCAAACCCGCGCCGACAATAAGAATTGCTGATTTCATATTCCTAAAAACATGTTCGTAAAGAATAAAAGAATAGAGGACCCAGGCACTCAGTGCATTACAAGTGTGGACTGGCTGGCTACGCACTGCCATGTACCATTCACGCGCACCCAAGTGTCGGTAAAGCGCCCGCGCCGGAGATAAGGTTTGCCCGCCGAGGTCCCCTTTTCGTGATAAATGCCCGTCACCACCGCACTGTCGTTATAGACGTGAGCTGTCATGGCTTCATTCACGATCTGTTCCGGATGTAACGTCGGTTCTTTGATGGCTGCCATGAACTGGGCTTTGTTCATGTACGTGCCGTCGTAATCCACATACACCAGCGTGTCTGCGAGGAGTGCGTCCAGCGCGGACGCGTTTTTTTGTTCTTCCGCCTGGTTCCATGCATTTTC
>JBEKTR010000027.1:0-20819 GCA_049515835.1 Terriglobales bacterium | reverse complement strand
GTGGCTTTGGCGGCGGCGGTTCCGGCGGCGGTGGCGCCAGCGGCGGCTGGTAGATTACTTGGCGTAAAGAGAAAACTATGATTCCACAACATCAACTCGATGAATTTGTCGTCCGGCTGAGCCACGCGGCAGGCAACAATCTTCAATCCGTTATTCTTTACGGTTCGGCTGCCGATGGAGAATTTCACCGCGAATTTTCTAATGTGAATCTGCTCTGCGTTCTGCGCGACGCTTCCCTACCTCAACTTGTTGGACTCGCCGACGCCGCAGATTCCTGGACACGCCTGCATCATCCCGCGCCGCTTATCATGACGCAAGATGAAATTACTCGCTCGGCAGACGTCTTCTCCATCGAATTTATGGACATGAAGCGCCGCTACAAGGTTCTTTACGGCGAAGACGTCCTTCTCAAACTCGCGGTTCCGATGCACTTGCATCGCGCCCAGCTCGAATACGAACTTCGCGAGAAGATGATTCTTCTCCGTCAGAGCGTTCTCGCGGCCGCGCGTGATGAAAAACGCCTATGGGAGATCATGTTGTCATCGCTTTCTGCTTTCACCACTTTGTTCCGCCACGTCCTTATCGCGTTGGGCGAGTCAGGCGGACTGCACAGCCGCGAGGCCATCCGTGCGCTGCACTCTAGAATCGCCTTCGATACTTCGCCTTTTGAACATTTGTTCGACATCCGCGAACATCGTGCCGATCGCAAGCAATTAGACCCCCGCCAGATTCTGGATAATTATTTGCACGCCATTCAGCAAGTGACCACCGCAGTGGATACAATGTTGGATTCACCGCAGAAAGCTTAGGAGAACTCTATGAGCAAAGGCTTGATTGTCGTAATCGTGCTGGTACTGATCGCACTGGCCCTTTTTGGCCAGTACGTCAGCGTGAAGAATACGCTGGTGACGAAAAACGAGTCCGTGAAATCGGCCTGGTCGCAGGTGGATGTCGTTTTGCAACGCCGCGCCGACCTCATCCCCAACCTGGTGGAGACCGTCAAAGGCTATGCCGCGCAAGAAGTCACAGTGTTCAGCGACATCGCGAATGCCCGCGCCCGGCTGCTTTCCTCCAACACGCCGCAAGACAAGATCGCGGCCAACGGACAGCTCGACGGCGCCCTGGGCCGCCTGCTGGCCATTTCGGAGAACTATCCGCAGTTGAAGTCCAACGAAAATTTCCTGCGCTTGCAGGATGAACTAGCCGGCACAGAAAATCGCATAGCGGTCGAGCGCAAGCGGTACAACGACACCCTTCAGGACTACAACACCTACATCCAACAATTCCCCAACAGTCTCTTTGCTGGATGGGCTGGCTTTAAGCCTAACGAAGCTTATTTCCAGGCGTCCGAAGGCTCGCGCGAGGTGCCAAAAGTGAATTTCAACGGTCCGGCAACGTCCGCTCCGCAAAGTGCGCCACAACCAGCGCCGGCACACTAACAAAACGTTATTAGAAAATAAATCGCCATCCCGAAGCCCCGCGTACTATCCAGCGGGGCGACGGATCTCGCGTAAAGCTAAGACGAACTCGCCCCTAACGGCCTTCTCACCATCTTCCACAATTCCGCCCCGCGCCCATCGAGACCCGTACGTCCCAAAGACAAGAGCAGCATCGAAACACAAATCACAATGAGCCCTTCCGTCGCGACGCCAATCCCTGCTCCGCGCGGCGGCAAAATCGTGAAGCGGCCATACACGAACTCGATGTGCACCCAATAAACCAGCAGTGAAGTCTTCCCTAGCTGAATCAGCGGACTGAATCCCCTTTGCCCCGCACCCCAGCGGCACCAGGCGTACGTGCCTGCCATAATCATCATCAGCATGCCCAAGCGGATCAAAAAGAAGTTAGGGCTTGTGTGCCAGAAGTCATAGACCGCATAAATCTGCCACGGACGAGAGTCAATCCAATGCGCTCCCCACGCGAGGGCTCCGCCTGCCAGACCGATGTACGCAAACAGCTTCGAGCCTTGCGCTTTCGCCCACTCACTCTGCAATACAAATCCGACCGCCAATCCAGCAAAAGCAAACGCAGTCCACGGAAAGATTGGAAACAGCCACGGCTGTGGTGTTCCCAGATTGTGCACGCCATTGATGTATGACTCGAGCGGCCACGGCAGCCACTTGGGCTGCCATGTGGTCCACAAAGGCGGAGTGAGCAGTGAAATCGCCATCGTAACTCCCGCCGCGCAAATCGCATATTTCAGGGTGGCCCACTCTTTCAGGTTCCGTGTGAAAGGGTGGGATGAATGGGGTGTCGGCTGCCCCGCCATTTCGCGATCTTCTTCGCGTTCTTTGCGAAAGGGTGAGACTAGACCCACCACCCAGCACATGACTCCCATCAGCATGATTGAAATACCGATGGTATTCAGAATGTCCACCCGAAACAGATCGCTCTTCAGCGCCCATCCCCAAGCAATCACGTATTCCTGCACGCGAAACAGCACTCCCAGCACGAAGATTTCGAACCCGCGCCAGATCGTCTTGCGCGCAATCCGGTTCGCAGTCCATTCCTTTTGCTGAAGCTTGTCCACAACCATCGCCAGCGAAATGCCGGCGAGAAACAGAAACAATGGCGCTGGAAACGTCCCCAGCTTCTGCGACCATACTAGAAATGCCCCTTGCCGCGCCGCGCCACCCAGCCACGCGTCATAGCAGTGTGTCTGGAACATCAAGATGCAGGCCAGGCCGCGCATCCAGTCAATGTAGCCCAGCCGCGAGGACGAAGCCGGCCTCGGCAGTGATTGGCTTGTTGCCATGGTTATGTTCGTCCCGAACGTTGTAATTGAATCTAGGCAGTATATCCCGCCCCGAAACTAGCAGGGCCAGACAAAAAAATTGGGAGCCGGAAACCCGGCTCCCATGTTGGTTGCTTGCCTACGCTTAGAAGGTGAACTTCACCCCGAAGCGGAGGGTACGAGCAAGCTGATAGTAAATCGGCTTGCCGTACTGGCTGTTAAGTGTTTGAGGGCCAGCTGTGAACAACGACGAATTCAAACCCTGCGTGACATTGTACGGGCTCATCGCAGCCGCGTAGAAGTTAGGACCATTTGCGATGAAGCAAGGTGCCGCAACTCCGGGACCACCGCAGCCAACTCCGGTCGGCGTAATTCCCATAAAGCCGAATCCCGTGTCAATCTGTTCATTGTAAGCAGTCACAGAGTGTTGGTTGAACAGGTTGGCAAAGATCGCCGAGAAGCTGATGGCTTTCTGCTCGGAAATCTTATAGTTCTGGGTGAAGTTGAAGTCCGACTGGATATACCACGGTGTGCGGTACGTAGAAGGATTGCCCACGGTGATAGCGCCCGTCGTTGGATCCTGGGTGATGTTCGCCCACTTGCCGCGATCAAACAGATCCACCGGCCATGCGCTTCCGCCGTAGCCCACATCCGTATAGCTCGTAACCGGCGAGCCGCTGTAGAGGTACTGGAAGAGACCCAGATCGGTCGTGAACTTCTTCATCCAGCCCAATTCGTAGTAGGCATACCCCTTGAACGTGTTTGGGCGGTCCGTCGGCAGCAAGCCGCTGGAGGAACCACCGTTCGCATTCCACGAGAAGTACGGTTCGTCAAACGAACGGCTGTTATTCGGCGAGTTACGTCCGCCTAACCCGCCGTCGGCGAGATCCGTGCTGGTCAAGCCGGTGTAGTTACCACGCAGTTTGCTGTAAGTGTAGGAGAACATGCCAAACCAATGATTCGAAGTTGCTTTGGTCAGGCGGAACTCTACGCCGTCATAGCTGCGTGCGCCGGGGATGGTATTGTTCGGTGGGCAAGGACTGGCACTGGAGCAAGTGAGTGGCCCACCCGCCGCAGCGTTCGGATACAGGAAGTTGTAGAAGTCGCTAAACGTCCTGTTGGTGCCTTGGCCGGGGTTGACGATTACAAACGTTTCGCCAACCGATGGGTTGTAAATGGCCGAGTCTTCAATCACGTGATCAAGACGGCGACGGTCCCAACGCGCTTCAAACGCAAGGTTCTTTTCGAGTTGGTAGTCAGCGCCAAACACGCTCTCATGTTGCTTGTAAGGCTTGAGACCAGGCGCGACGCCTTCCTGATAGGGGTTACAAGTCGAGCACGTGGTTGGGAATGCCCGGAAGTTTTGATTTTCCAGGAAGTTCAATCCAGCCGGTGTGCCATTGGCGAAATTAGCTTGCGTCGCAGAATCAGTTCCTGGACCGCCGCAATATCGTCCCGACGAGTTGAATGCCGGATCAATGGAGCTCACATTGGAGGTGTTAAGAGCGTAATAGCAGTTCTGCCAGTACTGGCCGCCAAAGGAGCTGATGGCTAAATTGAGCTTCATCTGGTCGTAGAAGGCACCATAGCTGCCGAAGAGTTTCATCTTCCCGTTTTGGAAGACGTCCCATGCAGCGCCGATACGCGGAGCCACTTTGTCACCCCAGCTGAAGTTGATCGGATGGGAAATCGTACCGGCTTCTGTCGCTTCACCCGGCAGATATTCCTTGTCGAATCGAATACCTGCGTTGATGGTCACGCCACGCCCGATGGTCCAGGCATCCTGGACAAACAGACCGTGGTTGAAGCTGGTCGCTTTACCCAATGTTCCGAAATCTTCCACTTCGGCGTAGCCATACTGGCCTTGGCAGCCGGTAATACCTGTGGGGTTTGTGGGAGATACAGCATTCGGGCTGGTGAGGACTACGGCTTGTGTAGCGCAATTGGCTATGCCGACCGGACCCGCAACCGAGTAAGTGCTTACACCCGGCGTATTGCCAACGAAAAGCAAGGTCGCTGGTTCGTTCCAGTGCTGTGAAATATCGTTCGAGAGACGGTTGAGTTGGTAGCCAAATTTGAAGTTGTGCGTACCCTTCCAACCGCTCTTAAACCATGCCAAATCAGCATCGTACTGAATCGCTTTGCTGGCGTTGCGCTGCGTATCGTTCTGGTTCTGAGCCGCGTTGAAGTACCCGTTCGCCTGCTGCAACGACGAAGGGAGCGCGTTTCCGAACGCGTCGTCTGCGCCGATGCCACTGGACTCCCAGAAATACAGATTGCCGGTCGTCGGGAACCCGAAATCATGATAGTTCTCGAAGTAATAGCCGAAACGAGTCGTGAACACGATGTGCGGCGTGATGGTGGCGTCTGCGCCGACATTGGTCGTACTATTTGGCGCTGAATAGCCAAGATTGTGGGCATATGCAAATTGCGGCACGCCACCAGGGCTTGGGCAAGTTGTAGATGACAGACTGTTGCAACCCGTGCTCAGGTTGTAAAAGCCTGTGGTCGAGTCGGAATTGGGCAGGTTTTCACCCGATTGCTTCTGGTATTGGTATAACCATGAACCAAACACGCGAATCTTCTGCGAGACGCTGGCGTCGATTCGGGCCGTTGTGTAGTAAGTTTGCGTGTTGCGGCTGAAGGGGACGATCCCGCCCTCTCCCGGTCCATAGTTTACTTTTCGTTCTTCGTTGTTCCATTCCGGGTTGAATCCGATGAAACCGAAGACCTTATCTTTAAGAATCGGCCCGCCGAAGGTAAATCCGGGGAAGAAATCGCTGGTGTGCGGCTTAACCGGCTGATAGTTCTGGTAATCCGGGTCGATGAAACCCCACGATGTCCCGGTCCCGGAACTCAAGGGATCGTACCGCGAATAGGCCGTCGGTGAGCCGTCCAGGCTGTCGTTTTCGAATTGCGCGAAAAGCGAGCCGTGGTACTGGTTGGTACCTTTCTTCATGACAACGTTAACCACGCCGCCAAGAGCGCCGCCGTGTTCCGCTTCGATGCCGGAGCTCTTAATCTGAACTTCGTCAATGAAATCGAAGGGCACATTGGTGTGGGAATATCCGCCAATCAGATTGGCCGTTTCCTGTCCTTCAACCAAGTAGGAGTTTTCTGAGTCCGAACCACCGGCCACCGAGAAACCATAAGGGTTGCCGTTGCTGCCGTTGCCCGGCGAAACGCCGCCAGAGCCGTTGCTGGCGCGGTTGCTGCCTTCAAGAGGTTCGTTGCGCGCCGAAGGAGCGAACTGAATGACCGATTGGAACGAGCGTCCGTGCGGAACGTCCGTGATGACGTCTTCAGTAATGTTCGACTGGGTCGTGTTGGTCGTCGTGTCAATCAGCGGAGCCTGTCCACTGACCTCGACAACTGTGTCGGTTCCACCGATTTGCATCGGGATGTCCAGGGTTGGCAAGTGACCGACTTCGATGGTCACGCCTTCACGCTTCACGGTGGCGAAACCCTTCGCGGTAACCGTTATCGTGTAAGTGTCTGGCGGAAGGTTGGAAAAGCGGTAGTTACCGCCCGCATCGGTCGTGAATTCTTTGTTTCCGGTGAGCGAGGGCGCGGTCGCGACGACTTTTGCGCCGGGTACAACTGCGCCAGTCGGGTCTTTTACCGTACCGATCAAGCCACCGGTCGTCTCTTGCGCCAGCAGAGTGCCGGCGAGCAGCATGAGAGACGTCAATAACGCCGCCCATTTGCCTAGAGTTCTTAGTTTCATTGTTTTCATCTCCATAAAATTGGTTGGTCTGAACCTGGTTTCCCACAAGACGGCAAACCTGAACCGCAAAAAGCCCTACCCAACAAACACAGCCACACAGAGCTATGGCCTCTTTGTGTCTAGACAATGCACGGTGTATGCCACAACTAGACAATGTATATGTGATTGAAAACAAAAAGACTGTCTTGTCTGTGCCCTGCATGCAGCTACGCAGGTTGGTAGGACAAGAGGAGCAATTCTATGAAAATGTGTATATTTATGTAAAGTTTCACGCTCTTGGCGGCCGGACTTGTCGCCATGATCCGAGCCACTATTCCAGCCGGGCGTGTGCCTCCATACTCCCCGGACCCAGCTGGCAAACTGCCATTTTGGGGGAATGAGCGGCAATGAGGCCCTTTACGACGGCAGCCGCCTTCGTGCTACATTTTGCTTGAGGGCGCGTAGCTCAAACGGATAGAGCATCGGATTTCTAATCCGGCGGTTGCAGGTTCGATTCCTGCCGCGCCTACCAGCGATTGCCGGAAGAGGTCCTTCGCTGCGCTCAGGATTTCGGTTGCGGGCTCCCACTTCCCACCCCTTTACGCGAAAAGCGGACGCAATGGGGCCCCGGTTGCGCTCACGCCCGCAAAACCCCTCAAGGTCGAATCCTGGAGCGCCTACCAGAGTCTTCGGCTTGCCCGGCGTTTTCGGTTGCTCCATTAATTTTTTCCATTCTTCTTCGGGTTCGACCCTCGGTTATAATTTTGCTGGAGCAAGAATTCGCGGCGCGGGAGTCCCACATGGCAATTCAGAAGACGGAAAAAATTTGGCACAACGGCAAGCTCATCCCATGGGACGACGCGAAGCTTCACGTCATGAGCCACGTGGTGAATTACGGCTCCTCAGTCTTTGAAGGCGTGCGCTGCTATTCGCTGCCCTCGGGGCCATCTATTTTCCGCGCCAAAGAGCACGTTCAGCGCCTGCTCGATTCGGCCAAGATCTACCGCATTGATGTGGATTACACTGCCGCTGAACTCCTCGGCGCCATGACCGAATTACTCGCGCACAATCGCGTATGGCCCTGCTATTTGCGGCCCATCGTGCTCCGCGGATACGGTGAAGCCGGCGTCAATCCTTTCAACTCCCCGACCGAGGTCTATATCTGCAATTATCCGTGGGGAAAATACCTGGGCTCCGATCCGGAGCAGGGTGTGGATGTCTGCGTATCGTCATGGACGCGCCTCGCGCCCAACACTCTACCCGCCATGGCCAAGGCTGGCGCGAATTATATGAACTCGCAGCTCATTAAGATGGAAGCGATTCTCAATGGCTACGTCGAAGGCATTGCGCTCGACGCGAACGGCTATGTGAGCGAAGGCTCAGGGGAGAATGTGTTCGTCGTACGCAACGGCATTCTACAAACCGCGCCGCTGGGCAACTCAGTGCTACCGGGAATCACTCGCGATTCCGCGCTGACCATCGCTCGCGATCTCGGTATACCGATTGTGGAGCAGGGCATTCCGCGCGAAATGCTCTATATCGCCGACGAAGCTTTCTTCACCGGCACTGCGGCGGAGATTACTCCGATTCGCTCCGTGGACAAGATTAGCGTCGGCAACGGCGTCGCCGGACCGGTGACCAAGAAAATTATGAATGAGTTCTTCGCCATCGTGCAGGGACAGAAGCCCGATCGCTTCCGATGGTTGACGCCTGTTCCGGTTAAGCAGCCCGTCGCTGTCTAGATTCGTGGGGCGCGGGCGAGCTCGCCCGCGTGGCTAAACCTTGGCGTCTTCATAAAGCTCTCGGAAGTGGTTGGAAACGCCCGCGTCTATTTCCCGCACCAGACCAACTCGACAGGGTATTTCCGGAATGCTCTGTCGGCGGTAAGGATGGTCATTCCTTCCGCAATGGCCTGCGAGATGAGCAAACGGTCAAAGGGATCTTTATGATGCAGCGGCAAATCGAAAACTCGGAGCGCATGGGACTGCGTGATCGAGAGCGGATGTATACCCTGGGCTATAACTCTGCTGGCAACGTATTGCATCGGGATTTCTGGAAGATCGAACTTGCCGATACGCGCTTTGGTTGCAATCTCCCAAGAACTCGCGGCTGAGAGATAGAGCTCTTCTTCTCCGTTCGACAGAATGTCCAACCCGGACCGGCCGATCTTCTCCGTCGGCCCAACGCTCCACAGCCAAACCATCGTATCGAGCAAGTACTTCACTTGCGCTTCTTCTGCTTCGGCTTTGCTTGCTCAAGCTCTGGTAGCTCTCCGCCGTAAAACTCCCTTAGTATATCGTCGGGAAGAGGCGCGTCGAAGTCGTCGGCAACCCATACCCTCCCTCGGTCCATGCCGAGCGGACGCTTCTTCTTTTTCGTCTCGACCGCGACCAGTCGCGCCACCGGCACTCCGGCTCGCGCAATGGTGACCTCTTCGCCGCCCGCGACTCGCTGGAGCAAGCGCGAAAGATGGGTTTTCGCCTCGTGGATGTTGACTTCCATGCCATTCAGACTAGACTAAGTCCGTGGACTAAGTCAACTTACTTCAACCACGCCTGTCCAGGCTCAGCGGGCCCGAACCCCATTGCGTAATCCACAGGGCTGCACCCAGCATGGACACATTTTTCATAAAATGCGCCAATTGCATTTGGTACATCATAGGATCGGTCACCGCCCAAAACGCATGCATCTTCGGCGTGATGCAGACCAGAAACAACACAATGAGCCATGCTCCGATTTTGGCCCGGTAGCCGAGCAAAATCGAAAGCCCTCCGAGCACTGCCAGGGCTCCTGAAAATGGAACCAAGATCGAAGCCATCGGTACACCTTGCGAAGCGGCATACGCGATGGTTTGACTCATAAAGTGCCTCGAACCCGCCAATATGAAGATCGCGGCGAAAAAGATTCTCCCCAGCACGATCAGAAATGGACTGCCGGAACTTGCGACTGGCGTGGGATTGCTTGCCATAGAATTTTCTCCTTAGAAAATAGATGTCATCTTACAGCGTCGCGGCTTGTTGAATTTGTTTCGCCGCCGCGGCCAACGATGCAGTCGCCGTTTCTTTCGACTGGTTCTCAGCGTGAATGAATGTCACATCCGTGATGCCAATAAAGCCCAGGATATGCTTCAGATAGGGCGCCTGAAAATCAAATTTCTCGGTCATGCTGCCGGGCTCATAGGCTCCGCCGCGCGAAGTCAGAACAAAAACTTTCTTGCTCGGAAGCAGTCCCTTCGGTCCCGTCGCGCCGTAGGCGAACGTCACCCCCATACGCACAATCTGATCAATCCATGCTTTGAGGTTGGCGGGAATTGCAAAGTTGTACATGGGCACGCCCATTACGATGACATCCGCCTCGGTGAGCTCCGCTATCAGTTCGTCGGAGAGCGCCAGCGCCTGTTTGTGCTCTTCGGTGCGCTGTGCGGCCCCGGTGTGTGCCGCCGCTACCCATCCGTCGTTGACTAACGGCAATGGCGTCGCCGTCAAATCACGCTCGATCACCACGCCTTCCGGGTTCCGTTTTTTCCATGCGTCCACAAATTCTGTTGTCAGCCGCCGCGAAACCGATTGTTTCCGGGCACTCGAATCAATGCGTAACAGTTTCATACGAAATCTCCCTGGGCCACGTTCTGTGACCACGTGCCTTTTGATGAATCCTTATCCTCTTTGGTTACATTAAATAACTAATAGCTTTTTAGAGTGCAGGTACGATATAGTAACCAAGTAACGGACAGTCATGCCGCGCAAACTGAAAAAAACGAACCCTTGCGCCATTCACAGCCTGTTGGAGCTTCTTGCCCGGCCCTGGGTCATGCACATTCTCTGGACGCTCAGCCATGGCGGCCCCATGCGCTTCGGCGTTCTTCGCCGCGCCATTGACGGCATCTCCGCGCGCGTCCTCACCGAACGCCTCCGGACGCTCGAAGCGCAGGGTCTCGTCTTTCGTAAATACGAGCCGACCATTCCGCCCGCAGTGACTTACGGCATCACCGATCGCATGAGAGATATGGAGAATGTAATTCGGGAGCTCGACGCTCTCGGCCGCAAATGGCAGTCCAAACCTTTAGAGTCCGCTGAGCCGCACGAGAATGCCGCCCACGCCACAAGCCGCGGAAAAATTGCAGCAGTGACTCAGACCTCAAGAGGAGAAAGCGAAAATCCCGCCTCCCAATAGTCCAATTACTTACGTCATCTTGGGTTACGTAACATTTCAGGTCATCATATGGGCATCGTCAGAGGGGAAAGACTCGCATGAATATTGATGATCTGCTGCGCATCGCCATGGAACGCCGGGCCTCCGATTTGCACTTGAAAGTCGGCAACTACCCGCATTTGCGCATTGATGGCGAACTCGCTCCGCTGACCGACCAGCCGCGCATCAGCGCCGAAGACATGTTGACCATGGCCTTCAGCATGATGTCCGCGCGCCAGAAACAAAAATTCAAGGAATCCACGGAAATCGATATGGCCTACGGCGTCGCCGGACTGGGCCGCTTCCGTGTCAACGTTTTCCAGCAGCGCGGCAACGTGGGCCTGGTGCTTCGCGTCATTCCCACCAAAATCCGCGCTCTCGACGAACTCTATCTGCCGAAAATCGTCGAGCAGATTTGCGATATGCCCCGCGGCCTGATTCTGGTCACCGGCGTCACCGGCTCCGGTAAATCCACCACGCTTGCCGCCATGGTGGACCGCATCAACTCCACCCGCTCCGAGCACATTATTACGATCGAAGATCCGATCGAATTCTTGCATCGCGACAAGAAAGGTTACGTCAACCAACGCGAAGTCGAAGTGGACACGCCCACGTTCTCGACTGCGCTCCGCGCCTCTCTTCGTCAGGATCCCGACGTCATCCTCGTCGGCGAAATGCGTGACGTCGAAACCATCGGCACTGCGCTGCATGCCGCCGAAACCGGGCACATGGTGTTCTCGACCTTGCACACGCTGGACGCGGTCGAAACCATCAACCGCATCATCTCCGTCTTTCCGCCGCCCGAGCAGAAACAGATTCGCTTGCAGCTCGCCGCCGTGCTTCGCGCCGTGGTCAGCCAGCGCCTTGTTCGCCGCTGCGACGGCGACGGCCGTGTCCCCGCAGTCGAAGTCATGATCAATACGGCTTACATTCGCGAATGTATCCTCGTGCCGGAAAAAACCCGCGCCGTGCGCGACGCCATCTCCGCCGGAACTTCGCAGTACGGCATGCAGACCTTCGACCAGTCTTTGTGGGATTTGTTCCAGGCTGGCCTGGTCGCCTACGAAACCGCTCTCGAAAACGCATCCAATGCCGACGACTTCAAGCTGCGCATGGCGGGCATTTCGTCGAGCAGCGATGGCTCCCGCAACTCCATGCAGACTGCTGGCTTCAACGGATAGAATTTCAATCGGGAAGACCCATTCACGCGCGTTTTAATCAGGTCCTTATCGGCCGATGAAAAGACTACGCCAGCGTTTGTGCTGTCTAGTACTCGAATGACTTGCCCCACCTAACAAGGGGACTCTCAAAGAATTTCCAGGAAAATGCAGCCAACGCAAGCGTGACCATGGCGCCGAGGAAGAAGGCGAAAAGGTCCGAGGCATTTTCAGTCAAGCCCAAGGCGGCATGCGTGACGGCTCGGCGCGCCAACTCGATGATGGGGATGTGGTAGAGATACGCAAAGTAGGAAATCGTCCCAAGCTTCATCAACCAGGGAGCCTTCAAAAGCCGGGCTGCCCATCGATCAGGCCATGCCACGACTGAGACTAAAAAGCATGCGTAAAAGATAGCAAGAACTGAGTAGCGTATGGATATCCACGCACCAGTGAGCGGTCCCGCACATGTGAAACCTATGACTCCGGCGAAAAGAACCAGGTTGAGCGGCAAGACCTTTTTGTATTGGCCTGCGAATGCCGCCCACGTCTTCGGATTCCGCACCAGCATCGCCGCGAGCACGCCGAGGCTCAATGCGTCCGCGCGACACGGCATAAGTACGTAACATGCGGTCAATGCCTGAGGATCGTAGTGAAAGAACAGAATTCTGACCACCGGAACAACGACAACGGTGGCGACCAGAACGATCGCCAGTGTGCGCACACGCAAATGCCGGACTAGAAAAGGTATCGTCAAATAAAATTGCTCTTCCACTGCCAAAGACCAGGTGGGCGCCAGCAGCCCGACTCCCAAACCTCCAATTACCGCCATCCAGAAATTTTGAGCAAATAGTATGTATGCCCACCACGGTATGAGGGTGATTGAGAAATCGCCGAACTCGTGTGGCAAAACACGAATCGGCAGAAAGCGCAGAGAAAAGAGGCAAAGCAAAACCCAATAGATGGGAAGAATGCGGGTCGCTCTGCGTATATAAAACGTGCGGTAATAAGAGGGCGAGTGTTTTGCGTCCAGCAAAATTCCGCCGATCAAGAAACCCGAGAGAACAAAAAACAAATCCACGCCGCTCCACGTCAATTTGGCCGCGGTCACGGCGTAATGCCAAAACCCCTGCGCGAGAGGATGTTTATCCGCGAGATGAAAAATCAGGACTAACCCAATTGCCGTTCCTCGTAGACCGTCCAGCTGAGGAATGCGGCCCGTAGAGGGAGAAAAGTTCGGTTTGCAACTTTCAGTGGCGGACGCATGACCCGGCCGCGACGAGGCTGTTTCCATATAAGCGCGCCTGGCTACGAAGACAATTTCATTTTTATATTTGCATGCATTGCTGACAATAAAACGACTGCCAACAAAAGGAGAGCCCAAATTTCGTGGGGCATAATTATCACCCGCCACCACCAGCTTTGGCCGATTGAAACAGGAATCCGCTGGTTCGCTGTCAACTGTTGGAGGACCGTTCCACCGGGGATGAAAAATGGTGCGATTAGCACAAGCGCGATGATGCCGTGCCTTCTTTCAGGGAAATTCCGCAGTGCTAGACACGCCCAGATTAGCGGGAAAATCAGCAGTGAAGCGTCATAAAAGCGATGATAGACCGGCAATAAGCTGATCACGAAGAGAGCGCTGACGGTTAGAGTCTCCATCTTGAACTCCGGACTTCTAGAGACCGGAGTTCTAAAGAATAGATACAGCCATGCCAGCCCTAAGAATCCAGCGACCGAGAAACCCGCTAAGTTTGCAACGCAGCGCTTTCCAAATATGACATATGTCAGTACCTGGCAATTGATTAAGCCAAAGCGGAGGGGATTGAGCTCCGTGAAGTCACCCAAACTGCCTTGGCCAAGTAAGACTGTATTATCCATGGCATAGTTCGAAAGCCATGGGGTATGAGAGATGGCAAGCCGGGTTATGGCGACGACGGCGATAACCGCGAGAACCGATAGGGAAACCCAAATCAATTTCCATTGCTTTCGCAAACCAAAATAGAACAGAAGCGGGATCCCAATTTGGGGTTTGAGGCCAATCACCACGGCGGTAAGGATCGCGGAAACAACTTCCTGGTTCTGCGCCCAGAAAAATGCCAGCGCGCACAGGGGAACGACAAAAATCGCAATGCTCCCAGCGGCAAAACCCGTGTGGAAGGGCGCCAGTCCCAGCACAAGAGCAGTCAGCAAGTATCCATGATTTGTATGCGATGCAAAGTCTCCAAACCGCCACATTGCAAACAGCATTCCTGCAAACATTGCGGTGCATAAGCCAATCCATAACAAGGCCGCTACCCGCCATGACGGAATAACGGCAAACGGGGTCAGGAGGACAAAAGAAGTGGGAGGATAAGCTGTGGGGATGCCGCGTTTGACGATGAGGGTGCCGCTCACCGAGTCGGATCGCAAGAAATCCGGTCGTTGGATATCGGAAGGCCAGAATTGCATAAGACTTGCTGGCTCATAAGGGTCAGCGCCATTCAGCCACGCCCGGGTTTGCACCACGGGAGAAACGAAGTCATTGAAGTCGAGACTGCGTGAAAATCGGAGGGGTCCGCGGACGATAAACTCGACTGCTGCCAGCAGGATGAGCATCATCAAGGCCAATCTCGTCATTGTGGGGGCAGGCTGGTCCAAAGGGCTTCGGGACGAGTTTATCCAACCGATAAGGCCTCTGCCAGTAGAGACTAGGATTCATGCCGCGACTGGAACGTCCGCCTCGGTATTTTTGAGGCGGCGGATTTTTTCCGCTAGCTACTAAAGCGGAGTTGACCCAGCGATTCGTTTTGTATTTTCTGGGTGGCCCGGAACCATGAGACGACACAAACGTAGGCTTGCACGTTGCGTACCTGGCAATGGCCGCCGGTGCCACCGGTTCGCACTAACGAACCATCGCCAGAGCTGTCGGCAATTGGGAAGTTATCTCCAAATGTACTGATGCTATCGGTACCGATATATCGGTCCTTAACAGCCCGACACTGTTGTAGTCGTGGCAAAGAAGCTGTTTGGGGTGATCGTGTTGCCAGAGGGCATCTGTACTCCAATCACTGCATCTATGATCGTATTGTTGGTAACAGTAAAGCCTGAAGCGCCATTGCACCCCCAGACAGCAGAGGAGGAGTATGCGATTGTATTAGACTTCACCAAAGAGCTGCTGGCTGAGCCCTGTAGGGTTATGCCATAGTTATTGTTACCGTCAATTTTGTTGCTTTCGATGGTGTTGGATCCTGCGGCAGCCAAAATACCACCGAAGACGGTGTTCCCTGTAACTGTTAGAGCCGTCCCGTTCAGTCCGATGCTGTACCCACTCCCGCTGTTGTCAACTGTGTTGGATTGGGCAGTGCCCGTCAGCCCTACGCCGCCCAGGTTGATGCCAGTATTCCCAGTGTTGTTGACGACGTTTGCGGTAATGTGCACGGTTAGATTATTACCCGTTGCCGCCTCTATTCCAAAGCCATCAAAGCCACGAGCGTCGCTCTTCTCAACCGTCACGGTCTGAGCGGTAGCAAGATTGGTTGTGGCGAGGATCCCATAGCCATATCCGTTGCCATTCACCTGGTTCTGGGCGCTCACTCCGTCCACGGTGCCAGAAGCGTCTTGGTAGAAAACTCCTGCTACCGCAAAGCTTGGCGCACCGGACCCGCCAGTCCCATTCACCACGAGATTGGAGATATTAACCGGTCCCGTTGTACCTTGCACTAAAATCTGGTAATAGACGTTTCCGGCGAACTCATCGGTTACGCTTTGCGTAAGGCCGCCAGAAGGCACTGTAACTGTCGGAGTGTTTTTGTTCTTGAACCCTGTCAAGGTCAGTGGTTGCGTGATCAGAACCTGTTCTGGGTAATTGCCTGGACACACATTAATCGTGGAGCCAGGCGGAACGCTGCTGACTGCAAGCGAGATTGTCGCGAAGGAAGTCAGCTCTATGTCGCAGGCACCTACTGCATAGTTAGCCGCGAACGAAACGGCGCTCAATACTAGTGCCGTGATCAGAGTGGTGATCAATTGTCGGAACATCGCATCTCCTTAGAGTTAGCGGATTTCAAAACCGAAGAACGACGCGAGTTTACGCCCCCGCTCCGCGAGTTCAATGGCCCGATGGTGTCACACGCTTGCACTCGTGAGCTATAAATTCACAGATTGTTTCGGCTTGCCGACCCTTGTAGGGGTTGCTCGCGGTCAAGAAAGGAAGTCTTGCGGGGATGGGGCCACTCTTTGGTTCGATTCGGGTTTGTCTTATCACCGAGGAGGACGCCGGATTCAACGGATAGAGGCGATGCAAGCAGGTCAGGCGAGGGCTTCAAACGCTGCGACAAAAACGTCCTCGGTGATGAGCTCTGGCGTCTGAAAATACGTGAAGAGCAGTCCGGTGATTAAGGCGTCAATCACTTTCACGAACCGTTCGGCAGGCATGGGAAGGATTTCTTTCGCCACCAACTTGCATAGTTGTGACGACATGATCTTATAGACAGCGGCATTTTGCTTGGTCATACGCTTCCGCATGGATGCGTGCGTCAGTGCATAAAGTTGAAAGGCCGCGGCGGCTCCTGCTTGGCGCTGCCGGACGCGAGCTTCCGCGGCTACCGCCCTGCCTAAGGCACCCATTTGTTCTTTGAAATTCGCGCCGGGTTGGAGCGGTGGAATGATCGGCTTCCACCGCTCCGCCACCAGCGCTAAGAACAACTCCTCTTTATTCTTGAAGTTGCCATAGACTGCGCCACGAGTCATGCCGGCGCGGGCGGCGATCTCCTCAAGCGAAGCCCGATCATAGCCCTTTTCCCCGATGACTTCAGCCGCAGACACAATCAATTGGGCGCGGGTCCGCGCCCGTTTTCCTCCAGATGTTTTAAGGGCCGGGTGCTTCTGTGGCTTGGTCATGGATTTCTAGTAATAATATACGTTCTTGCATTTTATACATAACTGTATTATTTTATGGGCATGCTGGCTCATGGATCGATGATTTTGGGGATTTTATTGCCGCTCGCCTTGTTTCTGGCTCTTTGCGGCTACATTTATGAGCGCGCGTCGGAGACCAAGGATGCGCATCACAAACATGCCGCGGGGCAATTGGTGCTCGTGAATGGACGTCAGATGCATATCTTATGCAAGGGAACGGAGTCTCCAACCATAGTGATCGAGCAAGGGGCAGGCGAACCCGCTGAGCTTTGGTGGCCCATGCAGGACAGGATTGAGTCTTTTGCACGCGTCTGCACATATGATCGAGCGGGCTATGGTTGGAGCGAGGCTGCTCCGGGGCCACGCAGCATCGAACGGCGAGCTGACGATCTGCACGCACTCCTGGCTGCCGCCAATGTTCCAAGCCCATACATTCTTGTCGCGCACTCCTACGGAGGGCTGATCGTGCGCTGGTTCGCGCGTAAGTATCGCGATCAGGTCGCCGGGCTCGTTTTGGTGGACACTCCGGATGAAGGTGCCATCTATCGGCCCGAAGTCCTCACACTTTACGGACGTTTTCGCTTCATGTGCCGGGCCTTGCAGGCTTCGGCGTATTTTGGTCTGCCCCGCCTGCTGCGAAATCTGTTTCCCGTACTGCGCGCTGGCATAACCTTTGTGCGTCCGCAGGAGTATGCGGCTGCCGCGGACGATCTCACCTCCCTTGAGAACGAGAAACCTCAGTATCGAGTACCCGGTGGACTCGGCAGCCTGGACGATCTTCCTCTCACCGTGATCACGCATGGGCAGCCATTTCCTGGCCCGTTTGCCACGCTGGAAAATGGTTGGATCGAAGGGCAACAACGCCTCGCCGCACTTTCACGCAACAGCAAGTTGATTACGGCAGAAAAGAGCAATCACATGGTCCAACTCGACGAGCCGGAACTGGTCGCTGACGCCATCCGCCGCGTACACGGTATGTCCATGTCCAAGTCTGAATTCTAGGGATTTCTTGCCCGGGCCCCAGGTTCGCGGTACTTTGGCTAACCTGGACAAGGTTGAGCCTGTTCCCAAAGGGATTCAGACAAGTTGTTTCCGAGGCAAGTCGCCCACGATTGCGCCAAGAAAATAGAAAGAACAGCGAAAGGATGGGGCATTCATGCATTTCATCGTCTTCGTTTTATCGTCCAGCCGAGTAGCGTCCCTGCCATGACGCCCACCGCAAACGTTGCCCCAACTGTCAGCATGGGGTGTCGCTTGAGGCGGCCGGCTGTGTCATCTAAGAATTCTTCCGCCGCGTCGCCACCCTGTTTCGCGGCACGCCTGACGGCCCCGACACCATCCTCAATTGCATCGGCGACCGCACTGGTTGCGCGAGAAGCTTTATGAGCGGATTCGGCGATGTGTTCAGCAGTTTTTTCCAGCACGGTTTGCGACATAAACATTCTCCTTGACTGTGACGACGTAAAGCATTGATGAACGTTCTTATTCCCCGACAGACTTTTCCACTCGGCCAACCCATTTTTGAACTTTGCCGGCATTCTTTTCGGCATTACCGGAAACTTCCAAATTAGGATCGTCCGTCATCTTCCCGGCTACCTCTTTAATTTTCCCCTTCACTGCGTGGAGGGTGCCTTCGGTCTGATCTTCCGTGCTTGGTTTCATCATTTTTGTTCTCCTATGAAATCATGCGGCACATGGGCAAGGCTCCGCTGCTCAATAGTGCTCATGCCACGCGCTTTGCGGTGGGGAGAAAACTAAATCCTGCGGACGGGCGGGAGGGCATGCACGAAGGGACCAAACCGTCTCGTCCCGCACTTGTATAAAACTGAACATTCCGCGAAGCCGGTGAGGCGTAGTGTTGCTTTTGTCTGGAAGCGGACGGAGATCAAAGTTTTACTGAGGTAACCTCTTCACTGCTTGCAGCACATCATCCTAAGGAGAACCAATCATGGCAAAAGCCGAGCATCTCAAGGCAGCAGCGGAACACGAAAATGCAGCCAATGCACATCGCATGGCAGCTGAACAATCCGACAAACCCAGCGGTCTCGATCAATCCAAGAAAGCCCACGAATGTTCCACCAAGGCCCACGCTTGTTCGACCGAGGCTCACAAGATGTCAGCAGAAACCCCAGTCACGGTGTAATGCGAACCTCAAAGTTCGCAAGCAGCGATTTTTTGGGCATGTGAGCAATTTTGACCAGCTGCACGATTGCGGACAAGGTAGCATTTGACATGCTTTAACGGGGCAGTCATGGGTTAGTGTTGGATCATGTCCACTTTCAGCCCTCACGACTGCTCTACCTTACTTAAGCCTGCCTACCTTTGGGCCGGACTCACAGAGTTCGGCCCTCTCTACTTTTGAGGCGGCCTCAGTCGACAAGATGCATGCAAAGATATTCCCAGCGATTGGTCCGGCCAGCCCCCGCTCTAATTTCCGACTACAACCAGCGCAGGACTAAGGGAACCGAATGTGAAGCTCCAACCTGCACCGACATTAGTGCCGAAGACCAGATTGGAAGCGTTCCAAATGGCTTCGGTCGTGCTGCCGGACACCGTATTCACTACCACCCAGTACTGCGTGTTAGCGGAGACAGCGACCTCAGGGCTCAGGGTGAATATCGGGGGAATGGCTGAGTCTGGCCAATTATAACCGGCCGGTATCGTTTCGGAAAAAGGACCGCCGTTGGCGAGATATGTCCCGGAGGGCTGACCGCCGCCATCCGACTGAATGCCCCACTGATAAGTATCGTCTCCCGAGCCGAACCATTGAATGGGAAACACAACTTTTGAGACGTGGCCACTCGCTACCGGAGCAAAGTTCACCGTGAGCGCCTGTTCATACCCGAAACCCGAAGAATCCCCGAGGATGAAATTGCCGTTCTCAACGCTGAACGCATTAGTGTCGGACCCTGAATAGGGGCCCGGTCCAAAGTTAAAGTAAAGATAAGGACTGCCTTGTGGTATAGGCTCGCGAACCGCACTGTGATGCACGGGCCCGTTCGAATGCACACTTATCACCCCGCCGCTCACACGGATATCCTGAGCGAATACCGGCAGCGCACACATGAGCGCCAAAACTGCGAAACCAATCAAAGCCTTTTTTTTCATTTTTGGTTCTCCTTTTCTCATTGCCCACTTGCGGCGAGTTATTCGCGAGCCCCGGCTCTACCGGATGGGTTCAAATGTGCGGGCTTATCCGGAGTTTCCATTTGGGGTCCAAACGGCCCCCATAGTACACCCATCAAGGACTCCCATCACTTTTTTCCTTTTCGCCGGGTGGCGCAGCCTTTGAATTGCCAAAACGGGCTGCCACCGCCTTTGAGATTTCTTAATTGTTTGTACCATCACTAAAGCGGGTGGCTCGTCCTTCGCGGTGGACAGGGTTTGCGCTGGGGGTTTGCTTTTGCACCAACCGCAGGAGGGTATTTTCCATGAAGCCGCCGCCGGGGAGGGTCGGCAGTCCGCAAGGTTTGTTGACGGCCAACAGATGCGGGTCATTGAACAGAACTTCGAAGTGCTGAGGAGTGTCGGGTTCGATCCAGGGTGGACGATTCCAGACCAGGGTTTGGCCTGAAATCAGCGATTCGCTTCCGGTCGCAGTGACGCCGTTGAGGGTGACTTCGTGGTTGTTCAGATTTTGTTGCCAGGCTTGTGCGGTTGAGTGTGGGTAAAGGCTTGCCAAGTGGGAGAGCAGGGTGCGTCCATGATATTTGCTGCTGATGATTCCCTAGCGCGCAGTCAGATGTTTTCCTGAGACTCGACGGAGTGTTTCTGAAGGCTTTTCGCCGAATTTAGTTTGACATTGGGCGGCGAACCGGCTGGGATGGAGGAATCCCCACTTCGCCGCCGCGGAGGCCACGGTCGCATCGTCTCTCCGGGATAGAACGCCAATCCGCGCCTTGAAACTACTGCCTGATGTCCGTCGCTAAGTCACTTCGTCTCAAAATCGGTAGAGACGCTGAGTTTCTTCCAAATTCGTGCTTCCTCTAATCGCGCAAGATCATTCTTCTCCACGGCGGCGTACGCATCGCTGCCGAGCAAGAGTCGCAACGGAGGGTTCCGTTCTTGCGTCAACTGGACGATCGCCTGAGCTGCCTTTTTGGGGTCACCAGGCTGCTTGCCGTTGTAGTTCCGC
>JBEKTR010000026.1:0-21423 GCA_049515835.1 Terriglobales bacterium | reverse complement strand
GTTCGACGAGATCGAGTAGAAGCTGGCCGCTGAAGACGAGGCCGCCGGTGGTTTCGAGATTGGCGAGCATGCGTTGGGGATAGACAAACATGGTGTCAATCAGGTTGGCGGTCTTCTGTAAAAGGTAGTCCGCAAGAGTTGTTGAGTCGGGAATGATGACGCGTTCTGCGGAAGAATGCGAAATATCGCGCTCGTGCCACAGAGCGACATTTTCGTATCCTGCCTGCGCGTTGCCGCGAACGACGCGAGCAAGTCCGCTGATTTGCTCGCTGGTCACGGGGTTGCGCTTATGCGGCATGGCAGACGAGCCCTTTTGCTTTTCGCTGAAAAACTCTTCGGCTTCGCGGACTTCGGTGCGCTGAAGATGCCGGATTTCAATGGCGATTTTATCGAGCGTCGAAGCGATGACTGCTAGTGTGCCCAGATAGTGAGCGTGGCGGTCGCGTTGTATTACCTGCGAAGAAACGGCTGCAGCTTTAAGCCCGAGGCGCGCACACATTTTCTCTTCGAGTTCTGGGCTGAGATATGCGAAAGTACCGACCGCTCCCGAGAATTTGCCCACCCGCATGTCTTCTGCTGCAAGTTTGAAGCGAGCGATATCGCGCTGCACTTCGGAATACCAATTGGCTAGTTTGAAACCAAACGTGATGGGCTCGGCATGGATACCATGCGTGCGCCCAATCATCGGAGTATCTTTGAACTCCCAAGCGCGACGCTCCAAGACTTCCGAGAGCCGTTCGAGGTCCGCCGCGATAATACCGGATGCTTCCTGAATCAGCAACGCTTGTGCGGTATCCACCACATCGTTCGAAGTGAGGCCATAGTGAAACCAGCGGGCGGCGGGACCAACGATTTCAGCGACAGACGTAGTAAAGGCAATCACGTCATGACGGACTTCAGCCTCGATCTGATGGATGCGTTCGAGGTTAAAATCCGCCCGATTGCGTAAAGTGCGGGCGGCATCCTTAGGCACCATGCCGGCTTCGGATAACGTTTCAGTGGCCGCGAGTTCGACTTTCAGCCAGTTGCGAAATCGGTTGTCTTCACTCCAAATGCGGCCCATTTCGGGGCGGGTATAGCGTGGGATCAAGGTTCATCCTCGGTTCCAAATGAAATTGGGTGGACTAGGGATTCTAAATGGTGAGGAAGGTACGTGGCCAGCGACCCGAAGGATTCATATTATATCGTGTTACGATGTAATTATTCGTGCATGCTATCCGATAAGGAACAAAAGAAAGCATCTGCAACCAGCACCCGCGCAACGGCGCTCGCATCTCCTGACTACGAAGCGCTGGCGGAGCTGAGATATCAAATCCGCCGGTTTTTGCGTTTCAGCGAAGAGGCTTCGCGGAAGGCCGGCTTGGAGCCGCACCAATACCAGTTGATGTTGGCTGTAAAAGGGCTGCCCATCGGAGTGCGACCCCGGATCAGCGAATTAGCAGAACGCTTGCAAATCAAACATCACAGCACAGTCGAACTGGTAAATCGGTTGGCGGCGCGTGGCCTTTTGGAGCGACGGCGCGGGGGTGAAGACAAGCGCGAAGTTCTGCTGGAGCTCACGGCCAGAGGCGAGGACGTTTTGCGCCGCCTGGCGCTGCACCATCGTGACGAGCTTCGGATGCTCGGTCCGAGCTTCATTGCGGCAATGAAGGCAGTCGTGAAAAGCCGCGGGATGCGCGCTGAAGACCCAGGAAAAACTCGGCCAAGCAAAGCGAAATCAAAATTATGAACAAGAGTAACCCAAGTGCCACACCAGCGACGATCGGGGCAACCGGTGCGCAAGTTCGCGACGTACGGCTGGCCAACCCCGCGGAGTTCCGCATGGCGCTCATATCGCTTTTGGCCGGCATCGTCGGTTTGCTGGCCGGGCTGGTCGCGTTCGTTCTCTATAAGCTCATCGGATTATTCACCAACATTTTTTTCTACCATCGTTTCGCAGCCGACTTTATCAGCGCCCGCCACACGCAGATCGGCCTGTGGATTATCGTGACGCCGGTCATCGGTGGAATCATCGTAGGCTTCATGGCGAAATATGGAACGCCAAAAATCAAAGGGCACGGTATTCCCGAAGCCATGGAAGCGGTGCTCTTTAACCGCAGCCGGATTGCGCCGCGAGTCGCGATCCTGAAGCCAATTTCAGCGGCGATTGCGATCGGCACCGGCGGCCCATTTGGCGCAGAAGGTCCCATCATTCAAACCGGTGGCGCTTTGGGATCCCTCATTGGCCAGTTTTTTCACACTACCGCGTCAGAGCGCAAAGTACTGTTAGCCTGCGGGGCAGGAGCGGGCATGTCGGCGACCTTCAATACGCCAATTGCCGCCGTGATTCTCGCTATCGAACTGTTGCTGTTCGAATTTCGCGCGCGGTCGTTTATCCCACTGGTAATTGCCAGCGTCTTAGCAGCTGCGGTGCACATGCAATTGCTAGGCGCAGGGCCGATGTTCACAGTGGCCAATATGGACTTCGGAGTTCCTCATGCCCTCCCCTTTTATCTGGTGTTAGGCCTCTTATGCGGACTTGCCGCAGTTGGATTTAGCAGACTGCTTTATTTCGTCGAAGATTCATTTGAGAAGCTTCCCGTGGACGAACTGTGGTGGCCTGCGATTGGAGCGCTGGGATTAGGCATCATTGGCTATTTCGTGCCCCGCGTACTGGGCGTAGGCTACGACACGATTAGCGACATTCTGAATGGAAGCTTGGCATGGAAGTTACTGCTGGTCGTGATGATCGCGAAAGCAGCAGCCTTGGTTATTTCCTTGGGGTCGGGCACTTCGGGTGGATTGTTGGCGCCTATGTTCATGTCGAGTGCCGCGATGGGCGGGGTGTTTGCCCTAGCGGTCGACAAGCTTTTCCCGGCAGCTCATCTTTCAGCAGGAGCATTCGCGCTCGTGGCCATGGGTGCGGTTTTTGGGGCGGCGTCGCGGGCTACGTTTTCCTTCATCATTTTCGCGTTTGAGATCACGCGGGACTATAACTCTGTGCTGCCGCTCATGCTGGTATGTGTCATTGCGGATGGCATTGCCATGTTGATGATGCCACGAGCTTCCATCATGACCGAGAAACTGGCACGGCGTGGATTACATGTCCATCAGGATTACGAAACAGACGTGCTGCATCAGGTCAAAGTGCAGGAAACCATGGACAGGAATTTCCCCACTTTGCCGGCGAGCATGACAGTAAGTGAATTGTCAGACCGCATCGCGCGGCGCGATCCAGAAGTTTCACAACATCAAGGAATGTTCATTCTGGACGCCGACGGCAAACTTGCTGGCGTGATCACGCGTGGTGATGTGATGCGTGCGCTTGACCAGGATCCGAATGGAACCATCACCGTGCTGGATGCGGGAACACGCGACCCCATTGTTGCTTATCCCGATGAGACTTTGCATGAAGCGTCGGCCAAGATGTTGCACCGTAACGTTGGCCGCCTGCCAGTTGTGGAACGTGGAGACGCCACGCGAATCGTGGGATATCTTGGCCGCCCCGGGATTATGGCCGCACGCTTACGGCGTTTGGAAGACGAACACGTACGCGAGCCCGGCTGGATTCAAGGTAGGCCGAGGCCGAATGCTCAGACATAGCCGCACTAGGGGCGTGGAGAAGTTCCGGCCGAAGGTGGAAGAGACTTGGCTTGGGCGGCAGCAATCAGGGGGCGCAGCGCATGAACCGAAATTCCGAGCGTGCCGCCGGAAAAACCATCGATGAAGGCCTCGTTAATACCGATCACCTGGCCTTGTGAATTGAACACCGGGCCGCCGCTGCCGCCATGAGCTGTGGGCGCGTCGTAGATCAGCTTGTCGCCCACGACGTCACCCAGATGGCCATACGTGGCAGAAGGACGAATTAGCGAAAGAGCAGCCAGTTCGTTAGCGGCGCCGATATCGTCATGACGAAATGCGAGACGCTGATAGACCGCTTCTGGGGATTTAGCCACCATCCCGAGCACGCCCATGGGATAACCAACCACGGCGACCAACTCGCCAGGATTCGAAGGCGCGTCGGCCAAGGGAATAGGACGCAGATGACGCGCGGCGCGTGAGTCCTCAATACGAAGAACGGCCAAGTCGCCCTGCGAAGACCATACGATCGGCGTGATATCTACGGGAGCTGAAAAGCCGGGGAAGAAAGCCACCAGTTTCTCTAGCTGTGGCGTTGCGCCTTTCTTAATCAGATCATCGGAATCCGCGTCACCATACCATGGTTCGGCCACATGCCGGTTCGTGACCAGCAGGCCTTCAGCTACCACAAAGCCGGTCCCGGAAATCCGAACTTGCATCACGGGCTTCTGACCGGCGTATGCAACCTGATAAAGGCCATAGATGTAACACACAGAATTGCGATAACGGTTGAGCACCATGGCGGGCATGGCTTGCTCCTGGCGCAATTGCTCGACTTCATGCGATAGCTGGCTTACTTGGTCCTGGAGCCCGTGGTTAGAAGATGGCCAACAATAGTGCGCGATCACGAGGGCCAACACGAGAAGGAAAACGGCGATGAGGCCGTGAACAAAGCTTTCCCACAAGCGGCAAACCGGCTCCTCTTCGAGGTGTGGGTTGGTATTGTCCATGACCATAGACGCAGGGACGTAACCTGCAGGCATTTCTCTATTTTGTATTTTGCGGTTGGAAATGCCGATTTTCTACGGTACGGAGGACAGTGTACGAAGGATTGCCAGAAGCCTTATATCTCTTTAATTCCAAGCCGGTTGGCCATTTCCTCATAGAGAAATCCCTCGCCCAGCCGGTAGGGTTGCACCCACTCGCCATCAATCACGAACTGCGGAATCGCGCGTTTTCCCGTACGTTTGATCACTTCCTCCGCGGCGCCGGGCGTAGTTTCAATATCAACATCGGTGAAAGGGATATTGTGTTGCTGCAAAAATCGCTTAGCGACGCGGCAATCGGGGCACCAAAAAGCGGAATAGACGGTCAGTTGCATAGATCTCGATCCTAAAACAAAGCCGCCAGCTTGCGCCGGCGGCCGTGAAATCTCAAGCTGTGAACTAACTTTCGTAGAGCAATACACCTTCGGTTTCTTTCGAGTCCACCGGGCGATAGAACAGCTTGTTGCCCTCGAGAAAGACTTCGATGAAAGCCGGACGCGTCGTAATCGTGCCCTGAATCAGAGCTTCCGAAAGCGGATCTTCAATGTACTTCTGCAAAGCGCGGCGCAACGGACGAGCGCCGTAGCTCCGATCAGACAGGGTCTGATTGAGTATCCACCTCTCAGCTTCGTCGGCCACCGTGACTGTGATCGCCTTCTGGGCAAGATTGGCATTCAACTGGCCAACCAAAAGCTCGAGAATCTGAATCAGGTCGCCTTCGCTCAACGCGTTGAAAATGATGACCTCGTCGAGTCGGTTGAGGAACTCCGGATTAAAGGTTCGTTTGACTTCGCCCTTGACCAGATCTTCAATTTTTTCCGCGACCATATCTTCCGCCCCGGACTGGAAGCCTAGCCCCTCGCGTTTCTGGAGGTGCCGCGCCCCTATGTTGGAGGTCATGATGATGACCGTGTTTTTGAAATCCACACGGTTGCCGAGACCGTCGGTGAGATGGCCGTCTTCAAACACCTGCAAGAGGATATTGAAGACATCGGGATGCGCCTTCTCGATTTCATCGAGGAGCACAACCGAATATGGCGCACGCTTTACGCGCTCGGTAAGCTGACCGCCTTCTTCGTAGCCCACATAGCCCGGAGGCGAACCTATCAACTTCGAAACCGAATGCTTCTCCATGAATTCCGACATGTCGAAGCGAATCAGTGATTTTTCGCTGCCGAACATGAAGTGAGCAAGCGTCCGCGCAACTTCGGTTTTGCCGACACCGGTCGGGCCAAGGAACAGGAACGAACCAATGGGACGGTTGGGGTTCTTAAGCCCCGCACGGCTTCGACGAATAGCGCGAGCAAGTGCACTGATAGCTTTGTCCTGCGAGATGACACGCTTGTGCAGTTCTTCTTCGATGCGAAGCAGTTTCTGAGTCTCTTCTTCTTTGATGGAAGTGATGGGCACGCCGGTCCAGCGCGAGACCACGTCTTCGATGTCCTCGCGGCCGACCACACCGGTAGCGGACTCATCCAAGTGATATTTCTCGCGCAGGGCACGCAGGTTCTCGCGCTCCTTGCGCTCTTCATCGGAGTAGAATCGCGCTTTTTCAAACTCATGGTTCGCAATCGCATTTTCCATGCGATGCACGATGAACTTGATGCGCTTTTGCACTTCCGTGATCTCTTCCGGCAGCGAAGTCTGGCGCAGCTTCACGCGTGCGCCGGCCTCGTCGATAAGGTCAATGGCTTTGTCTGGCAAAAATCGGTCGGGAATATAGCGGTTCGAATGTGAAACTGCGAAATTAATCGAGTCGTCGGTATAAGTGACAGCATGAAATTTTTCGTACCGGTCTTTGATGCCGAACAAAATCTTGGTTGCGTCTTCTTCATTCGGAGGCGGCACTTTCACTGCCTGAAAGCGGCGCTCAAGCGAACGGTCTTTCTCAATCGACTTGCGGTATTCCCCAGGCGTGGTTGCGCCAATGCACTGGATTTCTCCGCGGGAAAGCGCAGGCTTGAGAATGTTGGCGGCATCAAGCGAACCTTCAGCCGAACCGGCTCCGACCAACGTATGCAACTCATCAATGAATACGATGGAATTTTGCGACTCCATCAATTCCTTCATGATGGTCTTGAGACGCTCTTCGAACTGCCCACGATATTTGGTTCCGGCGACGATCAACGATAAATCGAGTGCGAGGATACGCTTGTCCGCCAGGAACGAAGGCACCTCGCCGTCAGCAATCCGTTGGGCAAGGCCTTCGACGATGGCGGTTTTTCCAACGCCGGGCTCACCAATAAGCACGGGATTATTCTTCGTGCGGCGGCAGAGAATCTGAATCACGCGATCCAATTCGCCGTCGCGGCCAACTAGAGGATCAAGTTGCGTATCCATCGCGGCCTGGGTCAGGTCGCGGGAGAACTCACTCAACAGCGAAGATTCGCGCTGACGTTGAGGCTGTGTCTTTTCTTGGCTGGTACGAGCAAGTTCTTCACGAATAGCGGTCAGACGGAGCCCGCGTTCGTGCAAAATCTCCGCCGCAAAGCACTTCTCTTCTCTTAATAAACCCAAAAGCAGGTGTTCAGTTCCGATATGTTTATGTGAAAGACGTTCGGCTTCTTCCGCAGCATAGGCGAGTACGCGCTTGCACTCGTTGCTTAGAGGAAGGTCCACCGAAGTAGAAACCTTTTCGCGAATCGTGGTGTGCGCTTCAATCTGCTTGCGGATGGATTCAACCGAAGCATGCGAACGCAGGAAACGGTTCGTCAGGGCTTTATCTTCGCGGAGGAGTCCAAGCAGCAAATGCTCAGTCTCGATGTAAGGAGACCCGAACTGGCTGGCCTCATACCGCGCAAAAAAGATGACGCGCCGCGCTTTCTCCGTATAGCGTTCAAACATATTACCCGTCCCCCTGAGCGTTCAGAAACCGTGCTTCCGAAGACTCTTTGCCCGTGCTTCCATTATGCAGCCAAGACTACTAGAACCCAATAGCACAAAAGATGTACTAAGTTCCGTTGGTCATTACTAAAGAAACCCGCATTTTCTAAAGTCGTTGCGTGAAAACGTTCCCCTTTCTGCCCAAGGTGAAACCAAAAATTATGCCGGCAAGGCATCGGCCTCAATTTCTTCCATTTTGCCGTGTTGCAAACGCAATACGCGGTCACAGCGGCGGGCAAATGCATAATTATGCGTTGCGATCAGTGATGTCAGTTGCTGTTCGCGGTGCAATCGCGCGATTAGTTCAAAAACGACATTTGCGGTTTGCACATCGAGATCGCCGGTCGGTTCGTCTGCCAACAAAACCTTCGGCTTCGTGATCAGTGCGCGAGCCAATGCAACCCGCTGTTGTTCCCCGCCAGACAACTCTCCTGACCTATGGTGCGCGCGAGTCTCCAAGCCGACCTCACGCAGCCAGTGTGCCGCTTCCTCTAAAGCATTTGACCGGGAGTCACCACGAAGGAGAAGCGGCATCGCCGCATTTTCGAGTGCGGTGAACTCGGGCAGTAGGTAGTGGAACTGCCAAACAAAACCCAGCTCGCGGTTGCGAAACGCCGCGGCGTCATTCTCCGATAGCAAATTCACGCGCAACTGGGCGCAGTATACGTCGCCGGACGAAGCCTTATCAAGAGCGCCGAGGATGTGCAACAGGGTACTCTTTCCTGCGCCCGATTCGCCGACGATCGCAAGCATTTCTCCTCGTCCCACTTCGAACGATAAGTTTTCAAAGAGCAAAAGCTCCGACTTCCCAGCCGGGAAAACCTTCTTCAGCTTCTCAACCCGTAGCAACTTCTGTTCAGTTAGATGCACTAGAGGCGCTCCTCGCATCAAGGGCAAGTATCCCCGCTTAGTGTCCAATTAAAGCACGTTTAGAGCACCTCTCCGTCATTGATCGCCCGGGAATAAACATGCGATAAGCGTCAGGCCCAAATGACAGTTTCGGAATCATTCATAACGCAACGATTCGGCAGGCAGAACTCGAGCCGCGGACCACGATGGGTAAATCGTTGCAACTAAAGACACTCCGATTGCAACGAAGGCGACTAGTATTCCATCCATTAGGCGCGGGGCAAAGGGAACGTAATTGATGGAATAAACTTCAGGGGCTAGCGCCAGCAAATGATAATTTGCCCCTATCCAAGATAGGGTGTAGCCGACCACCAGTCCAATCGCGGTACCGATCACGCCAATCAATAGTCCTTGCGCAATAAAAATCCGTCGAATCTGCGCCTTACGCGTGCCCATGGATATGAGCACCGCAATATCTTTCGTCTTCTCCATGACCATCATGATAAGAGAGATGAGGATGTTTAGAGCAGCGACAAACACAATCAGGCCGATGGTGATAAAGGTCACGAGGCGTTCAAGCTTCAAAGCGCGGAAGATGGCTTTGTTCTGTTCCATCCAGTTGGTGGTCATGAAACCTTTGCCTGCGGCTTGTTCGATGGATCTCGCGATGTTGCCGGCCTGGTAGATGTCGTCCACCTTGAATTCGATAGCGGCGACCTCATCATCGAGGCCAAAAAGCTTTTGCGTGTCGGCCAATCGCGCGAGAGCCCAGGTATTGTCGTAATCGAAGAAGCCGGAATTCAGAACTCCCGCTACGCGAAAACGGCTGTACTTAGGGACAAGCCCGAACGGCGTGAGTTCTCCTTGAGGGCTTGTGACTAGTACTACTGAACCGACGGCTGCACCGAGGTTGTCCGCCATGTCTTTGCCGAGAATAATGGGCGGCAGGGCTGCGACACGTTCCGCGACGCTCTCGAGCCTATCTGGTGATTCATCCGGCGGAGGCGCACTCGTCATTTGCCCGAGAGCATCGACGGATCCGTTTTTGACGCTATTCAGCAGATCACTGACTCGCCGCTCGTCCGCCGGAATGATACCCTTGAGAACCGCGCCGCTGGCGCGCGGGCCGAGTGAGATAAGTACTTGCTCGTAGATCACGGGAGCGGCAGCCACGACGTGCGATTGCCGGGAGAGCCGATCCATCAATGGCTGCCAATTCTTAATGCCGTCCGATTCCACCCGCAATAAGTTGACATGAGATGTGGAGCCCAGCAGACGATCCTGCAGATCCTGGCGAAATCCGTTGTTAATGGCGAGGGCAACCACGAGAGACGCGACACCCGCGGCCACGCCCAGGATGGAGATGCCGGTGATGATACCGATGAAGGCCTGCCTGCGTTTAGCCTTTAAATAGCGCGAGGCGACAAAGAGTTCAAAACGCATCACAGCCTTTGGTGCTGCACGAGCAACATCTCATCGGCTTCAATTATAGGGGAGAGGGCGAAACCAACGCCCCCATTAGTGGCGGCGAAATTCACGAAGATGACACTCGGGGCACAATCGCTGGCACCCTGGCCCGGTATTCGCGATAACGCTCACCGAAGCGCTGCTCCAGTTCCCTGTCTTCCAGATGGATCATCAGCGTCCCCGTAATGGCTGCAAATGCTGTGAGCAAATAGCATACCAGCAGGCCGGTACCGAGACTCCAAGCCAGCAATTCGCAAAGATGCCCCAAATAAATGGGATGGCGGACGCGCTTGTGGAGACCTGACGTGATCAGCGTTTGTTGCCTTTGGCTGGCCCGGACCTCCGTTAGCCCGCTGAGATGAACCCAACTAAACCCTTTACTCGACTCGACGTAGACCCACATACCCTCGACGAACAAGACCGCGGCCGGAACCAGCATCCACGGGTTCCGATACAAAACGACTTGCCGCCACGGTGATGTTAGGGCGCCCGCGAGCACCCATAGTGCTATCCATGCGGGCAAAAGTACGCGATAAGGCGAACGCGAGCTTGAACGCCAAAACTGAACAAACGAATGGATCATCAGCCAAAACGCGGGTATGGTTGCATACACGCAACACCAGATCCAGCCGAGGACGCCAAGAATTTCGTACACGTCGCAATTCTAGCGCGGGTGTTTATTGCAGAGTCCGGATTATGGCACAGTAGAGATGGATGGCTTCCCCGGCTACTCAAGGCAGTGAAGAACGCGCTGGTTACGTTGCGTTTAGTTCTCCTGATTTTCTACTTTTCCAGGCAGCACGTTTTTTCATCGTCGCCGCCCTAGAAATGCAGTCGGTTGCCATCGGGTGGCAAGTTTATGAGATCACAAAGAAACCACTCGACTTGGGCCTGGTAGGTCTCGCCCAGTTCTTGCCTGGAATTTTCCTATTTCTCGCGGCAGGTCATGTCGCAGATCGCTTTTCCCGGCGAAGCGTGCTCTTGTGTTGCTATGCAGGCTTCGGCATGTGTTCTTCGCTATTGCTGGTGCTCGCCTTGCGCACTTCGCCTTCGGTACTCATGATCTATGCGGTCGTGCTGCTGCTCGGCGTTGTCCGCACCTTCAACGGACCCGCGGGGCGGGCGATTCTCCCCCAACTCGTTCCGATAGAACATTTTCCGAACGCGGTCACTTGGAATGCAACCACGTTTCAGGCAGCAACAATTTCCGGCCCGGCGTTAGGAGGTTTACTTTATGCCGTTTCGCATGGCCCACGCGCTGTATATGGCGGTGCCATCTTGGCCGCAATCACGGCGTCGGTGTTGATGTGGAGCATTCTCCCCCGCGCACAAGCGGCGCGGAATGCCAAAACTGCCAGCGTGTTTGCCGGTTTCCGCTATGTGTGGAAGCAAAAGTTGATCCTCGCCCTTATCTCGCTCGACATGTTTGCGGTTCTATTAGGCGGGGCAGTTGCGCTTCTACCGGTGTATGCGCGCGAGATCCTTCACATTGGCCCGTGGGGATTGGGCATCTTGCGTAGCTCTCCTGCCGTGGGCGCGGCCATCATGGCGTTCTTTCTGGCGCATAATCCTCTGCGCAAGAATGTCGGCTCCGTGATGCTTTGGTGCGTCGGCGGGTTCGGTGTGTTCACGATTGTCTTCGGGCTTTCGCGCAGCATTCCGCTCTCCCTGCTGGCTTTGTTGCTGAGCGGCGCGTTCGATATGGTCAGTGTGGTGATCCGCGGCACTCTGGTGCAACTCGCCACACCAGATGAGATGCGAGGTCGCGTCACCGCCGTGGACATGATTTTCATTGGCACATCCAACGAATTGGGCCAATTCGAGTCCGGCTTGACCGCCGCTTGGTTTGGCACTGTTCCTGCCGTAGTGCTGGGCGGAATTGGCACCTTGTGCGTCATCGGAGTCTGGGCGTGGATATTTCCCGAATTGCGGGAGGCCAACGAAATGACGGGAGAAAAAGCGGAAGCCTGACACATCCCTAAGGGTGCGAAGCTGCGTCTATACTTTGTAGGGGCGTCACTTTAATACGGGCGTCCGGAGGGTGCATGATTCGAGAGTCTTGGAGAAAAACTAGCGACAGAGCATGGCTTCGTGGCGGATGGAGTGCCGCTTTAATGCTTCTCGCTATGCTGTACGTGCTGAGCGCGCAGAGTCTGCGCGCCCAGGATCAAACGCCGTCCGGCGACAGCCAATCCGGCGGCGATCAGCAAAATCCCCAGGTACCGCCCGAGGCAGGTGGTCCTCAGTCCGACATAGGTCCGTACGCGATTCCCAAGAAGAAGGACGAACCGCCGCCTCCACCTCCGTCGGAACATCCCAAGAAGATTGAAGGCATGCCCGACTACACGCTGCACGTCAGCGTGCCGGTGGTAGAGGTTCCGGTGTCGGTGGTGGCCAAGGACGGCACATTTATTTCGAACTTGACCCAGGAAAACTTCCGCGTCACTGAAGACGGCACGCCGCAGGCCATCTCCAGCTTCGGGATTTCTCAGGCGCCCATTACGGCGGTATTGCTGACGGAGTTTGCGGCCTGTAATTACGTTTTCACTATCGATGCCTTACGAGCATCTTATGCTTTCGCTTCGCAACTCAAGAAAGATGATTGGGTCGCGGTCGAATATTTCGATCTGCGTCCGCATATTCTTCAGGACTTTACGCAAGATAAAGGCGCCGTTTTGCGCGCGATCAATGAACTTCAGATTCCCGGATTTTCCGAAACGGGCGTTTTTCAGGCATTGTTTGACACACTCGATCGCGTGGATCGTATCGAAGGCCGCAAATACGTCATCCTCGTCAGTTCCGGATACGACAGCTTCAGCCGCATTACCTACGACCAGATCCTGAAAAAGATCAAAGCGACAAAAGACGTAACTATCTATCCGATCAGCACGGGCTGGATGGCGCGAACCTTCGCCGAGGCGCGGGGCGGAGCGCCGCAGTGCGGACCGAATGTATTTCGCTTAACGCAACTCGATTATTTACAAGCCGATAATGAAATGCAGACCTACGCAAAGATGACCGGCGGCAAATTTTATCAGCCACGATTTGAAGCGGAATATCCTGAAGTTTTCCATGAGATCCTCGGCGACATACGGAACCAGTATGTGATTGCTTACCATCCGACCAATCAAGCCATGGACGGCACCTACCGCAAACTCAAGGTAGAAGTAGTCGCGCCGGACGGTGGACCGCTCAAGGTGAAAGACCAAAAAGGTAAGGACCAAAAAATTCAGATCATTGCGCGAGACGGCTATACGGCAAAACACACAGTGGAATAACGATTATCAGTTAGTGTGCGAGGTGCTCAAGCACAAAGAACAGGCCCACGCCTAGGAAGACGACGAACGCCATCTTTACGCCTGGCTCATGATTGACTTCCGGAATTAAATCGGAGGCCGCAACGTAAATGGTCACACCCGCCGACAAAGGCAATCCAAAACTGACTTGATGGCGCATCATGGCCATGATGAGCACACCTGCGAGCGTTGCCAACCCTAAGAGCATTGACGCGGCCCAAGCGATGCCGCGGCTTTGCCCGCGCGCCAACATAATGGACGCGATGGTAAATCCCTCTGGAATTTTGTGCAGGAAGATCGCTAAAAAAATCACCCATCCCAGCCAGTTAGAGACAATGAACCCCGCAGCGATAGCAATTCCATCGAAGAAAGTGTGGATCACTAATCCGAACAAAACGGAATAGCCGTGGGCGGAGTGGCCGGCGTGCGTTTCTTCTCCAAAATGAAAGTGCGGCGTGACTGCATGTTCAAAAAAATGAATGAGCAAATAGCCAGCAAGAATGACGATGGAGGCGCTCGGTCCACGCAGAGCGAAGCTGGCAGGAATGATTTCAAGAAAAGCCGTTGCCAGCATGAATCCCGCGCCCAGCGCGACGAAGTATTTGAGGTAGGTGCGTTGCCAGCGGCCGTGAACGATGATCGCGCCGCCAAATACGTTCGCTGCGGCCGCGACCAGTCCCAATGCGAGACTCAGGAAGATTGGCTGCATGGGCTTTATCCGCTGTGCCGGATGTGGAGCACATCGCCATCCTGCACGATATACTCTTTGCCTTCGAGCCGCAGAATGCCTTTCGCGCGGGCGGCCGCTTCTGAGCCAGCTTCGAGCAATTGATCCCAACGAATCGTTTCCGCGCGAATGAAATGCTTTTCCAGATCGGAATGGATCGCGCCGGCGGCCTGCGCCGCTTTGGTGCTCACAGGGATCGTCCAAGCGCGGCATTCATCTTCGCCGATGGTGAAGAACGAAATCAATCCGAGTAATTTGTAGGTCGTGCGAATCAGACGCGACAAGCCGCTTTCGGTGAGTTCGTAGCTGGACAAAAACTCCGCGGCGTCAGCATCGGGCATTTCGGCGAGTTCGGCTTCCACTTTGCCACAGATCGCAGTAGCCCCTGCATTTGGCCGCGAGGCTACTTCTGTGAGCTTATATTTCGTGACCGCTTCTTCGAGCTCTTTGCCGAGATGAGAGCTCTCGCTTACATTGAGCACGTAAAAAATCGGCTTTTCGCTGAGAAACATGAACCCGCGAAGACGTTTCTTGTCTTCCGGCGTCATCTCCATTTCGCGCAGTGGCTTTTCTTCTTCCACGTGAGCTTTGGCGCGTTTAAGCAGGTCGAATTCTTTTTCCAGTTCCGGCGAGCGCATTTTCTTCAGATCTTTTTCTACCCGCTCGAGACGTTTTTCAATCTGGCCGAGATCGCTCACCATCAAATCGAACTCAACATTCTTGATGTCGCGCAGAGGATCAATCGGACCGACGTGAGGAATGGAGTCATCTTCAAATGCGCGAACCACGTGGGCCAGGGCATCCACGTTGCGGAGGTGACCAATGTATCCGCTCTCTTTAAGCGCTTCTTGCCCAATCGCGCCTACATCCACATACTCAACGGCGGCGTGGGTAAGCTTCTTAGGGTCATATTGCGCTGCAAGGCGATCAAGCCGGTCGTCGGGCACTTTAGCCATGCCCACATGCGCTTCACGAGGGTTGGAATAGGCCTGTTCCGACAAATTGGCCTTGGTCAGAATACGGAATAAAGATGTTTTGCCAACCTGCGGCAGGCCAATGATGCCAGTTTTCATAGGAGTCATTCAGAATAACCGAAGGAGCGAGGAACGCCAAAACTGCGCTTCGCGTACTCCGCGGTAAAAAGTCGTTAGAGTCCCGCGGACACTAAATAAACCAGCCCAAGCCCCAAGAGCAAGACTACGCCTTCCACTTGCGTCGACGTCCGGTGCAAACTATCGAAGCTCATGCGCGCGGGATCATCGGGGCGCACGGACTCGATGTCATCTGGCAAAGAGGCCCGCAACACGTCCATACGGGGAATGATTCCAAACTGCGAAACCAGCGTAAGGACAATCATAAGAACGATAAGTACGTTGCGCGGAGCGAGCGACTGCAACGTTCCCACGTGCAAACGCGCGTAAAGCAGCGAGCTAATCAAGAACACTCCTCCCGAGACGATTCCAATCCAGTGCAGCGATTTCAGCGTGCTGCCCACGACAGATCCCGCTAGATGCTTCGATGGCAAAATTGAGAACGCGGTTGGTGCCAGGACAAAGGCAAAAAAGAAAATGCCGCCAATCCAAACGACTAGGGCAAGGAGCATGAGGTAGCGAAGAAAAGCCATGACCCGAAATTATAGTCTTGGCGAAGGAGAACCTTCAGACCGGGACGACTACATTCTCAACAATCTCGTGGATGGCTTGTTCGGCCTGCTCTGACTTTTTCAGCGTGGAGGAGGAATTGCCGTTTATTACCACGCGATGCGCAAACACTGGTACGGCCAGTGGCTTGAAATCGTCAGGAGTGCAGAAGTTTCTTCCGTTTAAGAAGCCACTTGCCTGCGCTGCACGATAAAACATTTGCGAGCCCCGAGGCGAAACGCCGAGTGAAAATAGCGAGGAGTCCCGCGTCTGACCCACGATCGCCAACGCGTACTTCACCAGCGAGTCATCCACGCGCACTTGCGTGACTGCCTGCTGCATCTCTAAAACATCAGCTCCCGAGACCACGGGTTTTAACTTTTCCAGCTTGGCTGCGCCAGCTTCCGACCGCAAGATCTCGCGCTCCGCATTCGCATCGGGATATCCCATATGCACCCGCATGAGGAAGCGGTCAAGTTGTGATTCGGGCAACGGATAGGTCCCGTGGTGTTCCACCGGATTCTGCGTTGCAATCACCACAAACGGCTGTGGCAACAAATGAGTTTGTCCATCCACCGTAACCTGCCCTTCATTCATCGCTTCGAGCAGCGCGGACTGGGTTTTCGGCGTAGTGCGATTGATTTCATCAGCAAGAAGAACGTTGGCGAAAACCGGCCCGCGTTTGAATTCAAATTTCTGCTCCGCTGCCGAAAAAATCGAAATGCCGAGAACGTCCGACGGCAACATGTCACTGGTGAACTGCACTCTCTGAAACGAACAATCGAGCGATCGCGCTAATGAATGCGCCAGAGTCGTCTTGCCAACGCCGGGGACGCCTTCAATGAGCAGATGCCCTCGGGCCAGCATGGAGATGAGCGCGAGGCGGATAACATCGTCCTTCCCGCGAATGACCTTGCGCAGCGCGGCTTCCAGTTGTGCCGCGCGATGCGCCACTCCAGCGGCTGTTTCGGCTGACATTTTGCGATTTTACTATGCTGGGTGCGGGCTGCGACGGCAGAACGCGTTACGAACGTCACGCAACGATGCTGTGGGCTGCGAGGAGGTTCACTTGCTAAGCTTCCCCGCCCAATTCAGCAGCACAGACATAGGCTGAGACTCAGCCTGTGCTGCCTGCGTATTGACCAGAAATCGCTGGCCATCACGGCTCACGTCATAGGAAATCTGTTCGGAGGTCGCAACCAATTCGCGGGGATTGGATTGAAATAGCCCAACCGGTGCACCCGCATCGAAAGTCGCGCCTGAAGTTACAGGGACTGCCATAATCTTAAAATCCGGCGCCAGATAGAAGAGTTCCTTCCCATCGCCGCGCCAGCGGGGTTGCGTGCCTCCGCCATTAGAGACTTGCCATTTGCCTTGCGCTCCAGGAAATGACGTGACGTAAATCTCCCATTTTCCGGTTTCGTTGGACGAATATGCGACCCATCGTCCATCCGGGGAAAACTGCGCCGTCTTTAATGACGAGGACGCCTTCAGAAATGTCGTGGTTTTGAAATCAGGATAGGTGGCATACCACAAATCCTGGCCGTTGGCATACAAAATATACTTTCCATCGCGCGACCAATCGTAGGCGTATTTGTCAGGCCCGTCCCCGACGACAAGTGTTTCTTCCTTGGCGCCACCTGCATCTTTGACGAATAGATCGAATTTCAAGCGCCGATTAGAGGAAAAAATCAACTTTGAGGAATCGGGACTCCAGATCGGAGTCGAATCAATCCCAGGGTCGAACGTCCTCCGGTTCGGCGCGTCGCGATCGAGCGCGTAAGTCCAGATGTCCGTGTTCTGCGTCGCAATGTCCGTCCGATCCGCCGCGATGAACTTTTCATTAGGCGCCAACTGGATATTTCCATAAATATCGAGCTTGCCGACTGCGCCAATCTGCTTCCCGGTGCGATCAAACCAGAGCGGCTGCGACATGGAGAGCTCGCCACTGAGTTTCTGCGTTACCAGCAGGCCCTTTCGATATACCGAGAAAACGGCGTGGCCAATGCGCGGAGCGAATTGCAGATCGGTCAAGATGGCCGTGGGCTGTCCGCTCAGCGTGAATTTCTTTAAGTCAAAAGGCTGCGCAAAAAGCGTCTGGTCAGAGTAATAGAGCAAATATCCGGGCTCCGCATACGCTGCGTTAGCTGTCCCGCGAGTGATGAAATGCTTCTCCTTCGGCGATTTCAGAGATCCCACATTAATGCCGTAAAGGTCTTTGCGTCCGGAAAAATTCACCACTAAATATAGAAAATGATCGCCGTCGGGCAGGAATACAGGCCAGCGGTGGCTGTCTTCCCCGGCTTGACGGTCGGGAAATGTAATCTGAACCGGTGTGCCACCCGAGGCAGAAATTTTGAATAGGCCCGTTCCCAGTTGGCCGGTCGGCGTGAACAAAATCACCCCGTCTTTGTTCCAGCTGCCTCCGCGCCCAGTGGGGGCATCGCACAAAGTTTGCACGGGACCGCCGGAGATATCAGTCTTTTTCAATTTCCCGTCAGCAAAAAACCCCAGAGATTGTCCGTCGGCTGACCAGAAGGGAAAGCTCGCACCCTCGGTGTCAGCCAAGGGGCGAGCGTCTGAAGCGCCTAGCTCATAGAGCCAAAGCGTGTTTTTTCTCGTGGATTCGCGGTAGCCGACAATCGCGATCGTGTGCCCATTCGGAGCGATGGCAAGATCGCGCGCCGCAAATGGCAGCGAAGCCGAAAAATGCATCTCTTTTTCAGAAGATTCCGGCTTCCACCACCACGCCGCAAAGAGGGCTGCGAGAAGAAGGCCAACGATTATCCAACCGGAAACCTGCGTTCGTTTTGCAATATGCTCAGGAGAAATTGGCCGCGAGGTGCCACTGGATTGAGCTACCCACTCCAACTCACCAGCCAGATCGCGGGCCGTTTGCCAGCGGTTGTCCGGGTCTTTCGCCAGACACCGCTGCACGGCATGACTTAATGTCGGAGGGCTGAGTGGCAGTAATTGGCTGAGCGGCTCCGGATCTTTTTCAAGAATCGCCGAGGCCACACTTAACTGGGTCTTCCCTTCGAACGCGCGCCTGCCCGTCACCATTTCGTAGATGACCGCGCCCAGCGAAAAAATGTCGGATCGAGCGTCAAGCTCACCGCCCTGTACCTGCTCCGGCGACATGTACTGGAAAGTCCCGACAATCGAACCTTCCTGAGTGAGCGGCAGGGATGGCGTAGCTTGCGTCAGCGTCGCCACGGTTGCCGCCGCAGGCGCGGGCCGCGCGAGTCCGAAATCCAAGAGCTTTGCCCCGGATTTGGTCAAAATAATATTGCCGGGCTTAATGTCGCGATGAATGATGCCCCGCCTATGCGCCTGGTCAAGCGCATCCGCCATTTCCCGGCCGATTTTCAGGGCTTGATCCAAGGGCAGCGCACCTTTTTTCAAGCGCTCGCCCAGCGTCTGCCCGTCAATCAACTCCATTACGATGTAGCCGACTTCGTCCTGCGAGCCGACGTCGTAAAGAGCGCATATGTTGGGATGATTTAGGCCAGAAATCGCCCGCGCTTCCCGTTCGAAACGGGCTTTTGCTGACGGGTCGGCAGAGAGATGCTCCGGAAGAATCTTGATGGCGACATCCCGGCCTAGGCGGCCATCATGCGCACGGTACACTTCACCCATTCCGCCTGCGCCAAGCGGAGTCAGGATTTCATAGGGACCGAGTTTCGTGCCCGAGGCCAGCGGCATGCGCAGGAATTATAGCTCGGAAGACCATGACGACACTTTGTTAGCATAAAAACAGCAATGCAATACGATTCTGCCATTCTCGGGATCGAGACCTCCTGCGATGAAACCGCCGCAGCCGTCGTGCGGTCGGGCGAGGCCATGCTGTCGAACGTGGTCTATTCGCAGATTGCAGCCCACCAGCCGTATGGTGGGGTTGTTCCCGAGGTCGCATCTCGCGAACATTTGAAAGCAATTGTGGGGGTCGTGAGGCAAGCCTTGTCCGACGCCAAACAAACCTATGAGTCCATTGACGCTATTGCCGTGACCCACGGACCTGGTCTGGCTGGAGCGCTGCTCGTTGGAATCAGTTACGCAAAAGCTCTAGCCTTCGCTCTGGATAAGCCATTGATTGCCGTGAATCATCTCGAAGGCCACATCCACGCCGTTCTGCTGGAAGAACGACAGAAAGGAAATCACGAACTGGAGTTTCCGATTCTGGCGCTTGTCGTCTCCGGAGGACATACGCATCTTTATCTGGCCCGCCGTCTAGCCCACCCATCCGGTGAGAGCTGGTCCTACGAAAACATTGGCCGCACTCGCGACGACGCCGCCGGTGAAGCTTTCGACAAAGTCGCCAAGTTACTCGCACTCGGGTATCCGGGTGGGCCTATGGTGGACAAGCTTTCTAAGCATGGTAATCCGAAAGCGTTCAAATTCGCCGGCTCCCAGCTCAAGCACCGGGATCGTAATGAGAAATCGTCAGGCGCGAGTGATAGGCCTCGGTTTGATTTCTCCTATAGTGGGATGAAGACGGCAATCCTCCGCCATGTCGAGACGCACAATCTCAAACCTTCGATCGAAGATCGCCGTAACGCTCTTTCGTTAGTCTCCCAACCGAAACTTGAAGACTATCTTGGCCATTGCGACCACGCCACACTCGACCTGGTTGCGTCATTTCAACGCTCTCTGGTCGACGATTTGGTAGGAAAAACGTTGGAGGCCGCCGAAGCTTACAACGTCAGAAGTCTATTTGTGACCGGTGGCGTCGCTGCCAACAACGAACTGCGCGATCGCTTCGAACAGGACGGCTCCCGCGCTGGATTGAAGGTAATGTTTCCTTCTCGACCTCTTTCCACCGACAATGCCGCCATGATCGCGGCCGCTGCCTATCCGAAATTTCTTGCGAAAGATTTTGCCACGATGGATTTCTCTGCCGAGGCGGGATTAGTGCTGCGCTAGCTACTCTTCGAGATCGCGCAGCTTCGTTTCTTCGATGCTCATGTCTTTGAACTCGCTCGAGTCAAAGATCTCTCCACACTCTTTGCATTCCACAAATTCAGATTCTTCGTCGCGCGAGACGATTTGCACGCGCGGATGCTTGCATGGGGTGGCGGATGGCTTCTTATCGGGGGATTGCGAGGACTGACTCGAATTCATAAATCCGGTAAATGCCGGTTCGTACAGGCCTTCGAAAACTGCCGGAATTGGCCGTAGTTTAACCCGCCCAGCGGCGAAGTCAAGCCCAACGTGCAACTTTTAACATTACCTCGATAATGGAAGTGCTTCCAAAAATACGACTAAAACAGTCGCCATCGTGTAAGCCATTCAACCATATGGATTTACCATTCAATGGCCCTTGCGTACAGTTCCCTGCCTAAGGTTGCAATTCGAGCTCGAGATGCTTAGAATCTTAATATCCGACTAAAAGAGTCGTAGTTGCCATGCTCAAGCTAACCAAGAAAGCCGACTACGGATTAATGGCCATGAAGCACCTAGCCGAGCGTGCTGGCTCGTGCAGCGCCAAAGATGTTGCCGATGCTTATGGCATTCCGCAAGAGGCCTTGGCGAAAATTTTACAGAGGTTGGTCAAAGCCGGATTGCTTCATTCCCAGCATGGCAGCAATGGCGGCTATACGTTGGCCCGCGATGCGTCGAAGATCAGCGCCTTTGAAGTCATTCGCGCCATCGATGGGCCGCTGTTTATTACATCTTGCGTGACTGTGCGCGGGGAGTGCGATCAGAGCAATCGTTGTAATATTCGCGAGCCCCTGCGACAGGTGAATCAGAGCATCGAGACGGTGCTGCGCCGCATCACTATCTCAGAAATGAAAGATAGCGCTGAGCCGGCGGAAGAACCGGCGCCGCGTAAAACAGAGCCGCTAGTGACGATTACCTAGCGGGCCATAGAAAGCTTCGCAGACTTTAGGAGAGCAAATTATGAGCACGGCTGTAGAAAGCATCCCCCAGGCTGTTTCGGCAAAAGGAGTCAAGCT
>JBEKTR010000025.1:0-22088 GCA_049515835.1 Terriglobales bacterium | reverse complement strand
TGGGCAGCCGTTACGCCTTCAACGACCGCCTTCTTTTCTCCGACGAATCGACGTATCAGAATCTCGGGTTCCGACATAATCCCGATGAAGAAACCGCGGCGGAAGCCAAATCTTTGGAACTGCTAAAGAACTCGCCGTACTACCAGAAGCTCGACACGGCGGAACTCTTCCTCAAACAACTCCAGGCGCGTTCGGGTGCGCTGTCAGCTCTGCTCACACCCCACCTCGGCAACTCCTTTGTTGACTCGAATGGCAAGCTGGTTCGCTTCGCATCGTTGTTGCAATCCGGCCCGGCTCTCGACATGACGAAACTCAATCAGATCGCAGCTCTGCCCCTGGGTGGCCGCGTGAAGATGAATCCCTGGGATGACCACGTGGAAATGGTCAAGTCCGCGCCGGTGGCAATCGTTTCGGCTCGCGACAAGATGCCACTTGAGGTTACGCCCTTCTTCCCGCATCTGAGCCGAATCAACGCGACAGATAACTCTTCTGGATCCACAACCGCGGACAATACGGCGCCCGTGCCCGCAAACTAATCTCAACTTCGTGGATGGGGAGAGTTGGTTCCCGTCCCAACAAGGTGCAGGAAGCAAAGCCGGAACAGAAGCGATTCTGTTCCGGCCTTTGTATTTAGATCCGCTGCACGAATTGTGCCTAAGTTTTCCGCTCTGTCTTGGCCGTAGTCTTCGGTCTGGAAGGTTTCGGCGTTTTCCCGGGCAGCCCTGCCGGATTCTCATGCGTCCGCTCACGAAAGCTTCCCTTCAAGCCTCCCGCCAGCGAGACGCTGGCTTCGCCGAACTTCTCCCGCATCCTGTCCACTGCCGAAAAAGCCTGTTGCCAGCGCTGCCGCCGCCCATCCTCGAGCAGATTTCCTTGTGCTGGCTCATCAAACGATGATGCTTGAACACCTAACAGGCGGACTTCGGCGTGCCTTCGCCAATTGCTATGGAACAAAATCCGTATTTGCTCGAAGATCTCGGTATCAAGTTGGGTAGGAACTGGAAGCGTATGCGCGCGCGTAATCGTCGTGAAATCTTTGTAACGCAACTTAAGTTGAATGGTACGGGCAAAAAGCCCTGCATCACGCAATCGCCGGCCTACCATTTCAGAGAGCCGCATCAATGTGGCTTCGATTTGCGCCACATTCGCCGTATCGTCGTTATAGGTATGTTCGTGACTGATTGATTTTGCTTCGGTGTCGCCGCCGACTTCCGTGTCGAACCAGCCTCCCGCGTCCTGGCCTCGAGCTTTTCCCGCCAGTGCCACTCCCCATTTTCCGAAGTGTTGTTCCAGGAAATCTTCGTCGAATCGGGTCAGATCTCCTACACGTGCAATTCCAAGATTTTGCAGGTTTTTCTCTGTCACCTTGCCCACGCCCGGAATATCGCGGACATCAAGTGGAGCGAGAAACCTCTGTTCGTGGCCTGGCAATGCCCATAGGACTCCGTGCGGCTTGGCTTTGGCAGAAGAAATTTTCGCCATCAACCGCGATCCGCCAATGCCGATGGAACAGTTCAACTGTGTTTCCGCCTTGATTCGGTCATGTAGCCCTTGCGCAGCACGCAGTGGCGGCCCGTGGAGACGCTCCGTGCCCGTCATATCAAGATAGGCTTCATCAATGGATGCCATCTCCACCAGCGGGGAAAACGTTTTCAAAATATGGTGGACTTTGCCGGAGTACTCAAGGTATCGCTCCCGGTGGCCGTTTACAAAAATGGCCTGCGGACACAGCTTCTCCGCAGTACGCAAAGGCATGGCGGAATGCACGCCAAATTTGCGGGCCTCGTAGGAAGCCGCGGCAACGACCCCGCGTTCGCCGCGCTGCCCTCCCACAACCACCGCCTTGCCTTTAAGAGAATTGTCAAACAGTTCCTCGACGGACACGAAGAATGCGTCCATATCAACGTGAAAGATTGTGCGGGGAAACGCGCTCATGCCAGTGCCGTCAACGCAAGACCAATTTTACCCTCTGGTCTTATAACAAGCACAGCAAAGACTTATGCAGGCTCGGCTATGGTTAGGCCGCGCATCTGCCGCGCCCGTTCATATACGCGGACATATTCTTTCGCCGACTTCTCCCACGAAAAATCTTTCTTCATGCCGTTGCGCATCATATTTTGCCATGCCGACTTATCCTTGAACGCTTGCAACGCGTGTTTGATGGCCAGCAACAGTGATTCTCCGTTGTAGTCGGCGAACTTGAAGCCGGTTCCTTTGCCGCTGCGCGCGTCCCAGGATTCCACTGTATCGTCGAGTCCGCCCGTCGCCCGCACAATGGGGACCGTTCCATACTTCAGACTGTAGATCTGGTTCAGGCCGCAGGGTTCGTATCGTGAGGGCATCAGGAACATATCGCTCCCCGCTTCTACTTTGTGGGCCACCGTATTGTCGTACGCTACTCTCACTGCGACCTTCGTCGGAAAGTGTCTTTGCATTCGCAAAAACATGTCTTCATACCGCTTTTCGCCGCTTCCCAGCACGACGAGCTTCACGTCTTCCATCACCAGCCTGTCAATAATCTGCGCGATTAGATCGAAACCCTTCTGGCTGGCAAAGCGGGAAACAATACCGAGAATCGGTGTTCCCGCATCATTTTCCGAGAGACCAAAGGTTCGCAGGAGGTCAAGGCGGCATTTTTCCTTCCCCGCCAAATCTTTCACCGAATATTTCTCCGCGATGCAACCGTCCGTCGCGGGGTTCCACTGATCGTAATCAACTCCGTTCAATATTCCGGTCACAGTCGAAGACCGGTCATGCAATACGCCCTCGAGCCCAAAACCATATTCCGCGGTTTGAATCTCTTTGGCGTAGCGCCGGCTCACCGTCGTTACGAAATCGGAAAAAATCAAGCCACCTTTCAGGAAATTCACATTTCCGAAAAACTCCATCTTCGAAATGGCGAGCAAGTCCCACGGCAGCTGGATTAGGGGCAAAATGTCAGAGGGGAATACGCCCTGGTATCCCATATTGTGAATTGTAAAAACCGTGGCAGCGTCGTGGTATGCAGGATCGTCGGCATATTGCGAACGCAGCAAAACGGGAATCAGCGCCGTCTGCCAGTCGTGGCAATGAAAAATCTGCGGCACTCCAATGATTTTCGACGCCTCGAGCACCGCCCGGCAAAATAGCGTAAACCGCTCCGCATTGTCTGGATAGTCGCCGACCGGGCTCCCATAGAGTCCATCGCGGTCAAAATATGGCGCGTAGTCAACAAAATAGTGATCGACGCCCGCGCGCAGGCCGGCGGACACAATCGAACAGAAGCGGTAGCGATCATCAAAAGGGATGGTAATGCTGCGGAGAATCGGGTCGGCAAGGTCGAGATGAGTCTCCCGGTAGCGGGGTACAAAAACGCTGACGCGATGACCCGCCGCTGCCAGGGCACGGGGCAAAGCCCCCACCACATCCGCCAAACCGCCGGTTTTCGAATACGGCACACACTCTGACGCTGCAAACGTAATATGCATGAAGACGGACTCCCCCTGCCCTTACAGCTTCGCTCCGCACGCTATGATAGAGGGCGGGCGAAATCATCCTTTCGCGGGCGAAATCCGCTGAATGAGTTTTCAGTCTAAATTGCCGCAAGAAACGAGGTCAATGTGCCAAGAGTTGCTGCCGCATCCTCAGTCAAAAAGCCGAAACTGGGCCAGCACTTCCTCACCGACGAAGCCGTTGCCATGCAGATCGTGGATGCGTTGGGTAATATTTCTCAATGTGTTGTGCTCGAAATAGGCCCGGGACGCGGCATTCTTACCAACTTGCTGGCTAGGCGCGCGCGTCGCCTCATCGCCGTGGAAACGGACCGCATTTTGGCGGCACAGTTGCGTATGGCCTACGCCTTGGCGGACAACGTCGAAATTATCGAAGGTGACATCCTTGCGGTGGATTTCGACGGGTTATTCGGTCCTAAGCCCGGCACCACGCGTCCCGGACTCGCCGTCCCCACAGAAGTGGTTCGCGTCGTCGGCAACATTCCTTATTTTTTGACTTCGGATATCTTGTTGCGCCTCTTTCAATATCGAAAATATTTCCAGAGCTTCGTTCTGATGGTGCAGCGTGAGGTTGCCGACCGTCTCGTCTCGAAACCCGGCAAAAGCGACTACGGCCTGCTTTCCGCCACCGCCCAGCTCTATGCACGCGTGGACAAATTGTTTGACGTTTCTCCATCATCATTTTCCCCTCCGCCCAAGGTTACTTCGAGCGTCATTCGTCTGACTGTTGCTTCGCAGATAGAAGAACTGCAAGTTGACGAAAAGGGATTCATCCAGTTCTTGCGCCATTGCTTTAGCCAAAAGCGCAAGACGTTGTGGAACAACCTGAAGTCGGCTTATCCTCCGGCCGCCTTGAAAACGGCGCTTCAGAAAACGGGCGTCAAACCAACAGCACGCGCGGAGGCTTTGTCGCTGGAAACCAGCGCTCGCATATTTCGTGCTTTATCTGGGTCGTAAAGCGATTAGACTATAGCCGTCCGCCTGCTTCAGGAGGCGTTACATGCCGGGAATCATTCGTCACCCTGCGGTCGCTGGCCGCTTTTATCCGAGTGAGCCGGGCGAATTGCTGGAATCCCTGGATTCGTTTCTTCATCCCCACGAACCTTCCATCCGAGCTATCGGTTGCGTCGTACCACATGCCGGCTATGTGTACTCGGGAGCGGTTGCCGGCGCAGTCTTCCGCCGAATCGAAGTCCCACAGCGCAGCATCATTCTTTGTCCGAATCACACCGGCCGCGGTACGTCTCTATCCATCATGAGCGAAGGGGCATGGCAAACACCACTCGGACTCGTCGCCATAGATTCTCAGCTTGCCGTCGCTTTGAAACAAGCGTTCCCCTTGCTCAAGGAAGACTGGCAAGCACATTTGCACGAACATGCCATCGAAGTGGAGCTCCCGTTTCTTCAGGTACGCTGGGACCAAGCACGCCAGGGTCAGATGGGGGGAAGAACAAATCTCACCTTCGTCCCCATCGTCCTGGGAACCATCGACTTCGAAGTGCTCACCGCCTTGGGAAATGCGCTCGCGCAAGTAGTTGTAGGACAGCGCGACCACGTCCTCATCATCGCTTCCAGCGATATGAATCACTATGAAAGCGATGAAGTCACACGGGTAAAAGACCATCGCGCGATAGAGAAAATCCTGGCCCTGGATACCCGAGGTCTCTTCGAGGTTGCGGAAAAAGAACACATCACCATGTGTGGCCTTGGACCCACAGTCTCAATGATCACCGCGGCCCAGCACTTGCACGCCACTCATGCCGATTTGGCCGCCTATGCCACCTCCGCGGACATATCGGGCGATTACAGACGCGTAGTCGGCTACGCAGGGATTCTTCTTCACTAGCCCCGCCGCAATGCTGTTAAGCCACATTCGTGCAGTTACGCCGGTAACATGACTGGGCGTTACGAATTATTAATAATGCCTTAGGATCACGCCGGTTGTGTGCCGCTCTGACTGGCTACCTCGCCGCGTTTCGCGGTGCGCGAGAAATCATTATGTCCACGCGAGCCCAAACAGGCCGGGATGAAGCAGGCCTTTCCATCGCCGAGACCATGCTCGGCTTGCTTAGCGCACGCGCACCCTTAACGACGGTGCTGGATGGCCTTTGCCGAAGCATTGAACGACACTACCCCGATCTGTTGTGTTCCGTCCTGCTCCTCGACGCCGATGGCGTGACCCTGCGCGATTGTGCGGCTCCGAGCCTTCCCAAGGAATATAACCTTTGCATCGATGGCGTAAAGGTTGGACCTTCGGTCGGATCTTGTGGAACGGCAGCTTATCTCAAGCGTCAGGTGATTGTTTCCGATATCGCTACCGATCCGTTGTGGGCCAATTACAAGCATCTTGCATTGCCCCATGGATTGCGCGCTTGCTGGTCCACTCCCATCACGTCGTCGGACGGCAACGTTCTCGGCACGTTCGCGATCTATTATCGCGAACCGCGAAACCCGGAGACCCATCATCTCCAACTTATCTCCAACGCGACCCATCTCGCGGTGCTGGCGATTGAACATGATCGGGCACGTTTGGAACTCACCGCTGCCGAAGCCCGCTATCAGTCTCTTGTAGAACGTCTACCGGCCATTACCTATATCGCAGAACTCGGCACTATAGGCCGTTGGCATTACGTTAGTCCGCAAATCGAGTCTATTCTTGGCTTCAAACCGGGCGAATGGCTGGCCAACCAGAACAATTGGATCGACCACATTCATCCAGAAGACCGCCCCATTGCGATTGCGGCTGAAGACGAATTCGTTAAGAATCGCAAGCTGTTTTTTGCCGAATACCGCATGTTCGCCCGCGATGGCCGGATGCTATGGTTCCGTGATGAAGCCGTACTGCTCGAGCCCAACCCCGATCAGCAAGCCATGATGCAAGGTGTACTTTATGACATCACCGAGCATAAGAATCTGGAGGAGCAACTTCGACATTCCCAAAAAATGGAAGCCGTCGGTCAACTGGCGGGCGGCGTCGCTCACGACTTCAATAATCTGCTCATGCTCGTCCAGGCGCATAACAGCCGCCTCCGCGAACGGCTCTCTACGGCCGATCCGGAAGCTCGTCAGGATTCGCAGCAGATCGAACAGGCGGTCATCCGCGCTGCCGCTCTTACTCGCCAATTGTTGGCCTTCAGCCGCAAACAGGTGTTGCGCTCTCTTGTACTCGATCTCAACGCTGTCGTTTACGAAGCCGTGAAAATGCTGGAGCGCTTAATCGAAAAAGGTGTCGAGATGCAGTTGCGCCTCGACCCCAGCTTGTGTCGCATTAAAGCCGATCCGGTTCAAATTGAACAGGTTATTTTCAATCTCGCGGTCAATGCACGCGACGCGATGCCTAACGGCGGCACATTGACCATCGGCACTCGCAATGCCGAAGTCAGCCCAACCCGAAGCCGCGACCGCCGCGGCATGCCGGCGGGAGAGTATGTCGTGCTCACGGTTTCTGACACCGGAATTGGCATGGACGCTTCGACCCAGGCCCATATCTTCGAACCGTTCTTCACAACTAAGGCCCCCGGAAAAGGCACAGGTCTTGGTCTGGCCACCGTTTACGGCGTTGTACAGCAATCCGGCGGTTGGGTGTGGGTGACTAGCGAGTTGGGCCGCGGCGCGACTTTCGAGATTTATTTCCCCCGCAATGGGGATGCGGTTGAAGCTCCTCCGACTCCGCAAAATATTGTTCTCCCCAACCCTTCGCCCAATAATCGCGAGACGATTCTTCTAGTCGAGGATCAAGATGGCATTCGTGATATGGCCGCCGAATTCCTCCGTCGCTCTGGTTACCGCGTTCTTAATGCCGAGGACGGTATGCAGGCCATGGAGGTTGCCGCGCGTCATCCGGAAGTGATTCACCTTCTCATTACCGACATGTCCATGCCAAACATGGGCGGACGAGAACTCGCCATATCCCTCACTCAATTGCGCCCAGGGATTCCGGTTTTGTTCATGTCCGGCCATCCCGACCATGCCTTGCCGACTGACGGCGGCGCGGGCGGGGCAGGACAGATTTTGCAGAAGCCATTCGCCCTCGAAGATTTGGCGCAAAAAGTCCGTGCCCTCCTCGATAGCAACCGCATCCACTGATTTCTATTTTTCCGGTTCCAACCCAGAATGTGAGGACTGGACTTTCGCCAGCAGTCGTTGCGCGCGAACTCGCGCAATATTCACGAGAGAGGTATCCATCTCAATTTTCTTCAGGATGGCCGTCACCGCCCCTAATTCTTCCAGCCGCCCTCGATCACTTTCGCCTTCCATCTCTTTCAGTTCTTCATCCAGCGCCAGCTTCTGATAGCGGTATTCGTACTCTAATCGGCGTCCGAATTCCAGGGTAAGCGCCATCCCCTGCAAAAGCTGCGTTAGCTCCTGAACTGGCGGGCGCGACGAATAATTGTACGTTGCCTTCGTGCTGCGCTGTCCATCGCGATACGCTAACGTTTTCGTGCCCATAGTGGCCAATTTCTTGCCGGAGTCTACGTTCCCAGCAAAATAGTCTGCCTTCCGGGCCAGAGCGAAGATACGCGCCCGCGTCCCGTCCGTCACCTTGAAGTCCATCCGAAACAGATCGTCTCCATCCGACTGCGCCGTCAGCTTTCCCGTCGAGTCGTAGGATGCGCTGCCGTCATCCGCAATCGAAATGAAATAATGGTCGGGATTGGATCCGGGAAAATCGTACGTGAATGTGACCGTGGGGAGCTGTTTAACTGGTGAAGTCCGCTGAGAGAGAGCTGCAACGGCTAAAAACCATGCGGCAAAAGTCGCTCCGAACACGTGCCCCATAAACCCGCACCTACTCACAATGCGATAGCCCGTTGCCGGGCCAGTGTTGCGGATGTATGTAAATGACAAATCGCGATTGCCAATGCATCGGCAGCATCTGGTGGTTCCGGAATCTCTGCCAGATTCAACAGACGTGTCACCATATGCTGTACTTGCTGTTTCTCCGCCCGTCCGTAACCGACCACTGCGGACTTGATGGTCAGTGGCGCATACTCTGCGACCGCCAATCCCGCCGACGATGCGGCCAGCATGGCCACTCCCCTCACTTGGCCGAGTTTGAGCGCGGATTTCGCGTTGATCGCGTGAAAGACGTCTTCAATCGCTACGTTATCTGGCTGATGTTCAAGGATGATCTGGCCCAGCCGTTCGAAAATTGCCGCCAGCCGCATTGCCATGGGATTGCGAGGAGAAACTTGAATCGCGCCGCAGGTCAAACAGATCAAACGATCGTCGCTATCCAACTCGACCACACCGTAGCCGGTGTACTCCGTCCCGCAGTCAATTCCCAGAACCCGCATCGTAGAAAGTCTAGCACCACTCCGGACTGTGCTTCGCGCCTTTACGGACTGTGCAGTTGCCTCTAGTTGTTCTGGTCAAACAACGCGGAGCGGTCAATCTTCTCGCCCTTGAAAAACACATCGGAGATGCGCTCAATCGCGTTAATGTCATCCAGTGGGTTTCCGTCCACTAGCAGCAAATCCGCGTCGTGTCCGGGCGCAATCAAACCAATATGATCATCCGCTCGTAACAAATGCGCGCTGTTATAGGTAGCCGCTTCCAACGCAACCGTCGCCGGAATTCCAGCCGCTACCCACAATTCGACCTCGTGCTGCACCGTCGGACCGTGAATGACCAGATAATTACCGGCATCGCTGCCGGTTACAAGGGCCACTCCATGCTTGTAGGCGTTTACTAAATTCTGCACGCCAATCTTAAGATCAAAGGGAAATTTTGCGATTCGCTCGCGCATTTCCTTGGAATCATCCGATCCCAGATCCTTCTCAGTCTGCGATAACAGCCCGGCCGGTCCGACTTGCTGCACCAGCGATCGCTTCAACAGATCCGATTTCCCCGCGGCCACATCCCGTAACGCCTCGCCCACGCTTAACGTCGGATCGTAAAACGACTTCTGTGCGACCATCTTATCCAGCAATGCGGCCGGAATCTCATCCCTAAATGAGCCATGCTCAATCGAATCCGCTCCAGCATCCAGCGCATCACTTACATCTCGCGCATCGCCCGTGTGCACTGGCGCTGGCAAGTGGTCTATGTGGGCTTGCTGCACAATGGCGTCAAGAAATGCCACATCCATGCGGTTGTACACGGACGAGCCTCCCCCGGATTCCATGATCGCTTTCACACAATCGACACCGGCTTGATGCACCTCGTCTACCATCCGGCGCGCTTCATCCGTCGATTTCGGGATGCGCACGAACTGCCCTTCAAACTGGGTCCGCACGGTGGGTGGCAGCGCTTTGAAATATTCAGTGCCATGCCCGCCCTCCGCCGTAAAGAGCGGACCGCAAGTGTAGACATACGCTCCCAGTTTCTCTCCACTGTTCACAATCGAACGCACATTTAGGCTGATATTCAGCGGATCTCCCACGCTGCGCACAGTAGTCACGCCGCTGTAGAGATAAGCCGCAAGGTGGCGCTCCATTTCGGCATGGATATCGAATTTGTAGTTATCCGGATACGAGCCGCCCGGTGCCGCCAGATTCACGTGAACATCAATCAGCCCCGGCAACACTGTTTTCCCCGCCGCTTCCAGCGGAGTAGCGTTCACACTTTTTGGATCGGGCCCAGCCCCTTCATAGACCCCCTCGATCTTGCCCCGCCGTATCAAAATCGCCCCCTGCTCGATCACTTTTCCATTGCCGACGAAAATGCGTGCCCCCCGAATCAAATAATTCTCATTCCGTGCCAATTGCCGCGCCAGAATTCTTGTTTTCGCAACGTTCTGCTTCGTATGTGCCTGCCACGCGCCGAGAAAGAAGAACGGAAGCAATACCGCTACAATCCAGAACTTGGCAGAACTCTTAATCTTCTCTTCCTTCTCCCAGCGAAACAGCTTGTACGAGATGAACAACCCCAACACAATCGTCAATATCAGAGCTCCCGCAGCCTGATAGTCGGCAAGGAAATTTTCCCCTCGCAACATCATGCCCTGCATGCCGGATACCAAATACGTCGCCGGCAGGAATTGCGTTAGCGTCAGCAGCCACGAGGGAAACAACGAAGCAGGAAAGGTCGCGCCGCTCAGCAATAACATGGGCAGATAGATCAACTGCACAATGATCTGGCTTTCCTGCATGGAATTGGCTACCGACGCCAGAATCATGCCAATCGCGCGAAACGCCATGATGCCTAGAGAAATAAAAAAGAAAATCGAGAGGGAACTTTGCGGCCACGCCATGCCGTAGGCGTAATGCGCCACCGCAAACATAAACATTACAAACGGCATGAAGAGCAGCCATCCGGTGATAGTCGCTGCCACTAGAATCGGCGCCGGCGTAATGGGCGTAACTTTGTAGCGGCGAAGCACGTTGGCTTCTCTTTCCTGCACCGCGCGCATGCCCGCGCCAAACAATCCATTTCCCAGAATGCCTAGAATGGTCACCATAGTGACCACTTGCGTCATCGCGCCGCCGCGGTCCCCATGCATAATCTGGCCAAATGTGATGAGAAAAATAAGTGGGAACAGATAATTGAAGAAAATGACGGACTTCTGCCGCAGAGCCAGCCGCAGGTCCATCTTCGTAATGGCAATATAGCTTTTCACGAGCGAATAAATATCAATCCCTCAATCTCTTCCCCGTCATCTCAATAAAAACATCTTCGAGAGTGGGCTTCTTCAACTGCACATCCGCTAGTTCCAATCCAGCCTGATCAATCCATTTGACTAATTCCACCAGTGTCGTCGCCGGGCGCCTGGAAATAACAACCAGCGTGCGTCCTGTCTCATCCACGTTGCTTTCAATCATCTCGGCAAATGCCGGACGCAGTGCCGGAATCGGCTTGTCGCATGTCACCGAAATATGCGACGCAGCCCGGCTCTGCTGCTGCAAATTCTGCGGCGTATCCAGAGCAATAATCCGTCCTGCATCCATGATCGCCACGCGATCGCAGAGCCGCTCCGCTTCTTCAATGTAGTGGGTGGTCAACAGGACAGTGCGGTTTTCGCCCCGCTGTTCTTCGAGCAGCGTATGGATTTCCGCACGCACCTGCGGATCGAGCCCGGTCGTCGGTTCATCAAGAAACAGCATCGACGGATCGTTCACCAGCGCCAACGCCAGCGCCAGCCGCTGCTTTTGCCCGCCGGAAAGCGTTTCATAGTAGGCATCCCGCTTTTCTTCCAGTTGCAGCCGTTTCAGCAATTCGTTCGAATCCGTCGTTCGACTGTAAAAGGAAGAAAAGAGAAGCAGGGCCTCGTGGACCCGCATCTTTCCCGGAAGATTGGTGGCTTGCAGACATACTCCAATGCGGTCCTTGAGCTTCAGAGTCTGCTTTTCCGGGTCCATCCCCAACACCCTGACATTTCCCGCCGTCCTGGGGCGCAGACCTTCCAGAATTTCTACCGTGCTGGTTTTACCCGCGCCGTTCGGCCCGAGGAGGCCGAAAACCTCGCCCGGCTGGATTTCAAAATCGATACCGCGCACCGCTTCCACGTCGCCGTACGATTTGCGCAGGCCTTGGACTGTTATAGCTGGCTCATTCATGAGGACTTCCCAGCCTATCGAACCATCCGCCGCGCGTCAAAGTTAATGGTCTGGATCTACTTCCTTGATTTCGGCTGCGAGCTGCGCCTTGAATGCATTGGTCACCTTATCGATTTCAGTTTTGATGCGTGCCAGATGGCCAAGCATTGTTTGCATCTGCTTGGGACCCAAGACCAAAAAGCCCAATCCCGCGAATAATAAGAGTTCGGTGCCGAAACCCATCACTCACCTCTGAATTATCTTTGATCGTCGGCAACCACAACCGGCGTTTTTTCTTCGTCCTTGTCCTTCATGGCCGACTTGAACCCGCGAATGCCCTCGCCGATTCCCTTGCCCAGCTCCGGCAGTTTCTTCGGCCCAAATACGAGCAGTGCGATTCCAAAAACCAACAGCAAATGCGTAGGTTGAAACAATCCTTCCAACATGAACGCTCCTTCATTGTTTGGTAGAAAATGCGTAGTAGAAAATAATCGCCGTTCGTAAATGCGGGCGCTGCTTGCAAATCTACGCACAGCGCCCGCGCAGAACAACTTAATTGCTGAATCAACTTCGCTTGGCCGCGTCCGCTTGGTTTGCCAGTTTCAGCAGCAATTCAAGGAACTCCGGCGGTTGCCCGATGAAAAGGCCATCATTGCTGAAGGCGTTAACGGCATCCACCGCACTGCTCTCCTTCAGCGAAGTGGGGCGTATCACGGCGCAATGAGGCAGACTTGGATTGATGAACTCGCACGGCACCGGGAAAATCAGGTTGGTCTGCAGCAATGGGTTTCCCGTTGCGTTAAAGTTTGGGAACATCAATCCGTTCGTTGGATCCGTGAAGGGTGCTACCGGTGGCTGCACACCGTTGCCAGCAAAGTCCACCCACTCCAGGAAGTGCGCCACTTCGTCTCCGCCAATGCTGAGCACAATCTTCAGCACTTGCGGGTCCGAGACTTTCTGGGCCATGGTCGCGTACAGGCTCGATCCCCCCTGCTCGATGAAGGCAAAGTGAAATGCCGCCGTGTTGGCGATGGCCTGGATATGAGCCTTCGGGCCGAAATCTTCATTATTTCGGGGAATTCCCGGAAATTGCCCGGCCTGCAAAGCAGGCAGCGCCTGTTCAAATGTGGCTCCAAAATCGGGATTAGTCGCGCTGCGATATCGGACGTACCAGCTCGTGTCCACGCTGAGCTGCATAATGTTCGTCAGCCGCCCGATTTGCTGGGCTCCCGTCGCCTGGCTGCTCGGCAAAGTGCGGAACGCGTCAAGGTCAACCGGCTCCACGCCCTGGGAAATCAAGTAAGCATTCAAGAATGCGGCATGACTTTGTTCATCGAGCGTATTGCTGGTGATGTACTGCGAACCGTCGCCGTCCAGATTTTGCAGCGCAAGCTGGTAAGGGTTTTGGGCTCCGTTGGTGACCCCTCCCAACTCCGCATATTGCTGCCAGAGATCAGTTTCAATCAATTCTGCTGTAGCCAGAAATCGCAGAATGGCCGCGTCTCCCGGCGAAATCTTGCCAGGCCTCCGCGAACTACTCTGCGCCTTGCCCTCAGTCGCCAATAGCGCCCCTGCGGAAAGGGCCACTCCTGCCATCCCCATGCCTTTCAAAAATGAGCGGCGTTTAACAGCGCTCGATTGGAGAGACTCCGTAACGTCTCCGTGAGGTTTTGCGGTTTCTTCAGATAACACAATAGATGCGAGGGGGTCTTCTTTTTTCATAATGTGCACTCCAGTTTTTGTGGGGATGACTTGGCCTTGCCGCGCCATGATCTGCCTCACCGCGCCAGACTAGAACTGCGTACGCGGGCACGTGTCACATTTCGGTTAGGAATTTGTCATTGGTTTGTCGCAGTCTATCTTTAATAAATCGACATCAATGGATTTCGGGAAGAACAAAACCTGCTCATGCATCGTTGATTTCGCAAAAACGGGACCCTCATTCGCGCTAAGATTTTCGTTGGAGGGCGCTGATGAACTCTGTTACCAAAACTGCCGTCAAAGTCAAGCAAGTTGTTCCCTTCTTTGCGGTTACCAATATGGAGCAATCCGTGCGCTACTATGTGGATGGCGTCGGCTTCTCCATGCCAAAGAAGTGGGTCGTGGATGGCAAGCTGCGTTGGTGCTGGCTCGAACTTGGTGGCGCCGCGCTGATGTTGCAGGAATTTTCCCGTGAGGGCCATGACGCTTGGGTGCCATCGTGCAAACTCGGCGAAGGCGTCTCGCTAAATTTCACTTGCGATGATGCAATTGCCTTCTATCACCACGTTAAGTCCCGTGGGCTCGAAGCCTCTGAGCCGCAGGTCGGCAACTCGATGTGGGTGACTTCGCTGAGAGATCCAGATGGCTACAAACTCTTCTTCGCGAGCGATACAGACGTACCGGAAGACACGAAATTATCGGACGCGAAGTTGTAAAAGTGAGAGATGTTGCTGCGCTTGTGAATGTGAAGCGGGCCGAGTTGCGAGGGCGAACTATCTTCGGAGAGTAAAGAGTTCTATATCCGCCAAATAAAACGTCAGCAGCACTTCACTCTTCTCGCTACTCTTGTTTCTCTTTCTCTCAAAAACGCGCCGTAACTCTCCCGCGATGCGTGGGCATCGCTTCCCAAGAACCGCGCGTATGCCGCTTCATCGAAAATCTCCCGCAAAGTAGCGACAAGAATACGCCAGATGCGTCTCACGATTCCTCCACAAACGCAGTCATCACAAATGGCGCTTCGCTTAGCCGCGCCACTTTCTTGCCGAAGAGCACTCGCACCCACTCCCTCACCGACTCAAACAGAATCAGCGTCACCAGAAAAACCAAAATGCCCGTAACCCAGGCGTCCAGCCGATCGTTGAAGACGAGTCTGGCATTCGTCGCTATCCGCGCGTGTGCCAAAAATCCAATCCGCGGATTAGGATCGAAAACCTTATGCCACGACGCCGTAAACGTCACCGCCACTAACCAGGCGAGAGGCGTAAGCGTCACCCACGCATAGCGTGCACGACCCATCTTGATGACAATCGTCGTCGCCACGCACAGCGCCACGGTCGCCAGCAGTTGATTGGCAATCCCGAACAGAGGCCACAGAGAATTAATCCCGCCCAACGGATCTTTCACACCCTGCCAAAGAAAATATCCCCACGCGCCCACAATCAGCGCGCTGGTCGCCAGAATCGACGGATACCAACCCGTTCGCCCCAGCGGCTTCCATACGTGAGCCAACGCATCTTGCACCATGAATCTGCCCACCCGCGTTCCCGCATCAAGCACGGTCAAAATAAACAGCGCCTCGAACATAATGGCGAAGTGGTACCACACAGCCATTACTGCTTGTCCGCCGAGGCTGCTCGAAAAAATATGAGCCATGCCCACTGCAAACGCCGGCGCGCCACCGGTGCGGTTATAGAGGGTATGCTCGCCCACAGCGCGAGCCAAAGCCTGCATATCAGCAGCGGATGTAGGAAATCCCCAATTCGTGATCGTAGCCGCCGCGGCTTCCGGAGTCTGCCCCACAATTCCCGCCGGACTGTTGATCGAAAAATAGATCCCCGGCTGCATCACGCAGGCGGCAATCGTCGCCATGATTGCCACCATCGACTCGGCCATCATCGCGCCATAGCCGACCATGCGGGTTTCAGTCTCACGGCGAATCAATTTCGGAGTCGTACCACTCGAAATCAGGGAATGAAATCCGCTGATGGCGCCGCAGGCAATGGTAATAAACGCGAAGGGAAATACCTTGCCGGCAAATACCGGCCCTGAACCATCGACAAAGCGCGTAAGCGGCGGCATGTGCAGCACGGGGTGCAATGCTAAAATTCCCAATGCCAGCAAGGCAATCGTTCCCAGCTTCACGAAAGTGCTTAGATAATCCCGCGGTGCCAGAAGCAACCAAACCGGCATGGCCGATGCCGCGTAGCCGTAGGCAATGATCATGATTGCCAGCGTCGAAGCGCTGAGCGTAAACCACGAAGCTATGTGCGAATTCTGAGAAACCCACTGTCCTCCAAAGATCGCCAGCATCACCAGCAAAAAACCCAACGCGGACGTCTCCAGAACTTTGCCCGGACGCATCCTTCGCAAATACCATCCCATCAGCAGCGCAATGGGAATCGTCATGGCTATCGTGAACGTTCCCCACGGACTTCCCTTCAGTGCATTCACCACGATCAACGCCGCAACCCCGAGAAGGATGACAATGATCGCGAGCACGGAAACATAAGCCACCAACCCGCCAATCGTTCCTATTTCGTCTTTTGCCATGGCCGTCAGAGATTTTCCATTTCGCCGCACGGAGAAAAGCAAAATCACAAAATCCTGCACACACCCGCCAAAAACTGCGCCCGCTAATATCCACAAAGTTCCCGGCAAATATCCAAACTGGGCCGCCAACACCGGACCGACCAGCGGCCCCGGCCCAGCAATTGCAGCAAAATGATGCCCGAACACCACCCATTTATTCGTAGGAACGAAATCGCGTCCATCGTCCAACCGCTCCGCCGGAGTTGCCCTCGACCCATCGAGCGTGAGCACCTTCGCCGAAACAAATGCGCTGTAAAAGCGGTATGCAAGCGCGTATGTACATCCGGCCGCTACTATCAGCCATAGCGCATTGATTTCTTCTCCGCGATGCAGCGCAATCGTGGCCAAAGCGGCCGCTCCCGCCGCAGCCACACCAATCCACAGCAACCATCGTAGATACTTAGACATAGGTACGTTTCTCAGAACTGCTCGTCACCCTTGCCGCAGCCAACCGGATATTAAACCTGCGTTAAATCGTTACATCACCTGTAAAATATCGTTATTTCTTCGCTACATTCGCTTCCGGAACATGGTACCCTTGAGCCTGCGCACAAGCTAAGAACTAGCGCGGAAATTTGTTCCGCGCCACAGATTTTAACTCCCAACCGTATCACCTTTCCAGGAGCTGGAAATGAAAATTGGCATCCTCACCGGCGGCGGCGATTGCCCCGGACTCAACGCGGTCATTCGTGCGGTCGTTCGCAAAGGTTATTTCCACTACAACGATCAGTTCGTCGGATTTCTGGAAGGCTGGCGCGGCGTGCTCGAAAACAACGCAATCAATCTCGACCTCGCTGCGGTCGGTGGCATTCTTCCTCGCGGCGGCACCATTTTGCGTACATCACGCACCAATCCCGCCAAGCGTGAAAACGGCCTCGACATCTGCATCGCCACGCTCGAGAAAAATAAACTCGACGCCCTTATCGCCATCGGAGGTGATGACACGCTTTCCGTCGCCAAGAAGCTTCACGATAAAAGCGTAAGCGTTGTCGGCGTCCCAAAAACGATTGATAACGATCTCGCTGGAACTGACTACACTTTTGGCTTCGATACCGCCGTTGAAATCGCCACCGAAGCCATCGACCGCGTACATACCACCGCCGAGGCTCACAACCGCGTCATGATTGTCGAAGTCATGGGACGCGATGCCGGCTGGATCGCCATCCATAGCGGCATCGCTGGCGGCGCCGACGTTATCTTGATCCCTGAGCAACCCATCGATCTCGACGATGTCGCGGACACGATCCGCCAGCGTCACGATCGCGGACGCTATTTCAGTATCGTCGTGGTCGCCGAAGGCGCGCGATTCGCGAGCAATAATCAATCTTTGATCGCCGATGCTCCGAAAGACGAATTCGGCCACGCCCGTCTCGGCGGTGTTGCCAACACCTTGGCCCAGGAAATTGAAAAACGCACCGGAATTGAAACCCGCACCGTTATTCTCGGCCACGTCCAGCGTGGCGGCTCGCCCAGCGCTTTTGATCGCGTCCTCGCTACACGCTACGGTCTCGGCGCCATCGAAATGGTCCATCGCGGTGAATTTGGCCGCATGGCCGCCCTTCGCGGCAACAAAATCGTTTCCGTGCCCATTGCTGACGCCATCGCCAAGAACCGCACCGTCGATCAGGAAATGATGAATGTCGCCGAAGGCATCCTCGAAAAGCTGCCCGTAGAACGGCAGCCTCAATCCGCATAAAACGGCAGCCGGCAAGAATAGAATTGAAGACGCGAAAGCGCGCCACTTGATTTAATCGCGTGCGCTGCAGATAAAAGTCGCGCTTAGCCCACGCTGGCAACGTTTATCCCAAACAGAAACTCCAGCGCTTCCGGGAAGCGTTTCGCCCATTCGCCTTCGTTGTGCCCCACGCCTTCGACGACTCTGACGCGCAACCGCTCTTCTCCAAGCCCCGCCTTGCGCAATACAAATTCCAGGCGCAGCACGTCCTCTACAACTTTTTTGTCGCGCTCATCGTTCCCCGCCTCATGGGTTCCCACGCCGACAAAGATTTTCTCCGGCCACACTTTCGCGAGCCGGACATATTTGAAAATTCTCCGGTTCGACACCCATAGCGACGGACTCTCCACCAGTACCCGTCCGAAAACTCCCGGTTGTACCATCGCGGTATAAAGCGAAATCAAACCACCCAGCGACGACCCTCCCAAACCCGTGTTCTCCGGCCCGCGCGCCACGCGGTATTTCGCGGCGATGAAGGGCATCACTTCGCGCAACAAGAAATCCGGATACCGCTTTCCCGCTGGCCGCCACACTGGTGGACTATACGATCGGTAAGGCAAAAACTCCCGCAGTCGCTCCTCTTGCGCATTATCTATGCCCACTAAGATCATGGGCGGAATGACTTCTTGCCGTATCAACCGGTCCGCCGCTTCATCTGCCGCCCACTTCACGCCCGCAAACGACGTTGCCGGATCGAACAAATTTTGCCCATCATTCAGATAAAAGATCGGATAGTGACGAGCATCATTCTCAGCCGCGTCGTAGCGCGGCGGCAGCCACACCCGCAAGAACCGCGTATTGCGGTACACGGCACTCGTAAATTCGTGAAGCCGCAAATCGCCCGTCACGCCCGGCATCCGCCTTTCAGGATTGATCGCCTCGGGAGCCTCAGGCGCAGTCTGCAATGAGTCTTCTTTTTCCATGGAAATAAGAATCTGGCTATGATTTTACCGTCTCAAGCCACCACGTTGAGCGCGGAGTGCAGCACATCGAGCGTCTGGCAACGCAGCGTGATCACTTCTCCGTCCACCATCACATCGACGGGCCCATCGAGTTCGAAATCCACTCGCTGCACCGCCTGCCGCTCCGCCAGCGGATGGTTCACATGCGTCCCGTCGTACAGCGTCGGCAGATTGCGAATGAGTCCGACCCGCCCAATCGGCCCCCAGCGAACGTATTCGATCTGCCCGTCGTTTACCTCCGCTTGCGGCGCAATCATCATGGTCCCGCCGGTGAATTTGCTATTGCTGAAGGTAAGAAACAGGCACGGCCTCCGGTCCACCTCGGGGCCGCCATTTACGCGTAGAGGAAACGGCCGTCGACGGAACCGCGCCAGCGTTAGCACAATTGCCGTCTGATATCCAATTTCTCCCCAATTGCTGAACCGCCGCGCTCGCAGTGTGGCCACATCCGCGCTGAATCCCACGCTAAGAAGATTGATGTAAAAAATCGTTCCTGCATCATGCTTCAGCCGCACCACATCACACGGCTTCAACCGCCCGGCCAGCAACGACTCGAGGGAATGCTCGACACCCCGGTCACTGAAGTCTCGCAGAAAGGAATTGCCCGTCCCCAAAGGGAGAAACCCAAGCGTGGGACGTTCCCCGCCCTGAGCTTCGGGAAACAGGCCGTTCACGATCTCGTACGAAGTCCCATCCCCGCCGACTGCAATGAATTTTCGCTGTCCTTGCCGGTAAGCTTCGCGTGCAATTTCTGTGGCCTGCCCAGGTCCCGAAGTCTCTTTCACTTCCACTTGCACGTTCCCTGCTCGCAACCTCTTCAGCGCCGGCGGCAGCAAGCTCAACAACCTCCCTCCGCCCGCTGCTGGATTCACAATCGCAAGAAAAGCCCCGTTGCTCATGTGGCGCTATAGCTCCACAACCGCGCTGCGTTCAACGCTTCTTGCCATTTCTCCGGCCAGGTCCCCGCGTTTAATTTTCATCGACGCCGTTCGCGGAAAATCCTTTCCCCACAAAACGTATCCGCCGACACGTTTAAAATCAGGCAATTTTCGGTTGCGTTCAGTGATTTCATTTTTCAGGGCATCGTTGAATTCCTGCTTCTCTTCTAGCCGCAGCGCCATAACGAGCATTTCTTTGCCCAGTCCCTTTGCAGACCGCACCGCCGGCCACACAAAGTTCGCGGCGAATATGCAATATTCCTTGACCGGCAACCCGTCAAACGCGTTCTCGATATCTTCGGGATAAATGTTCTTCCCGCCCTCCGTCACGATCATATTTTTCTTGCGCCCGAAAAGTTGCAGATGTCCGTGGCCATCGAACTTACCCAGGTCCCCGGTCAACAGCCAACCATCCACAATCGTCGCCGCGGTCAACTCCGGATCATCCAGATAATGCGACATCACCGTCTTGCTATGTGCCGCGACTTCCCCTATTCCATCCCCATCGGGATTTAGAATTCTCAACTCCACGCCTGGTAGCGGCTTGCCCACCGTGTCCGCGCGAAACGGTTTCAGATCATTCAACGTGAGCGCCGTTCCTGCTTCGGTCAGCCCGTAGCCATTAATCACGGGAACGCCGAGATCGTAAAAAAACTGCATCGTCGAAGGCTCCATAAACGCGCCGCCCACGATCAACGCCCTCAATTGACCGCCAAATCCCGCATGCACCTGTGGCAGCAGCTTGCGGCTCAATGTGACATTCGGCTGTGACTTGGTCCAACTCCGGTTCAGCGCAATCATTTGATTTAGAAAAAATCTCTTTACACCTGAGAGCTCATCGAACTTCGCGCGCAGCCCTCGCTCCAGGTTCTTCACAATCAGCGGCACCAGTGCTACATACGTAATCTTGTAGCGCACAAACGCGTCACGAACGAACTCCGGCCGTAACGTCCGTAAATGGACTACGCACGCTCCGCATACGAAGGGCCCAATGAACCCCACCATAAAATCGATTGCATGATTCGTCGGCAGAATGCTCAAATACCGCACTCCCGGCCAAAACGGATACCACGAAGTTAGCGCCTTGCATTGTTCCAGATAATTTTCATGCGTCAGGACGCATCCCTTCGGCCGCCCGCCCGTACCCGACGAATACACGATGCACGCCTCATCCTCGCGCCGTCGCGCACAAAACACCGGCTCGCCCCGGCGCCGGAAGTCCTCCCAGCGTAACGCTCCCGCCAACTCGGCTTTCAGCGGAGCTTCCGTCACCAAGACACGTACCTTTAGGTCTTTCGATTCCGGCAATTGCGACATGGCCCGCCACAGGTAGTACTCAATGATGAGTACGTGTGCCTGAGAATGCTTCAGCAATTGCAATTGTTCAGCCGCAGTCAGCTTGTAGTCGAGCGGCACCAGCACCCCGCCGCAATAGAACACTGCATAAGCCGAAATCAGCCACTTCGACTGGTTCGTCATCAAAATCGCGGCCCGGTTGCCCGGTTCGAATTCCGCGTCTTGCAGCGCCCGCGCCAGCGGCAGCGCCATCTCTTTGAAGTCGGAGAATGTCAACCGGGTCTTTTCCCGCTCCCGATCGGCTTCTATCAGACACGTTTCGTTCGGCCAGCGCTCGAGCGCGGCGCGCAACGCTTCGCCGAGACAGTTGTATTTATCGAGATCGAGCATGAAAGGTCTATTCCACCACAAAGCCGCGCGCGATGGAGCAAGTCATGTTTATCAGTTCATTTACTCGAAGATGATCGACCGCTAATCAAATCAACCTTCGTATACCTTTGTGCTCTTTGTGGTTATGCCTTTGAGAGCAAAAGAATTCTATAGTCGGGTTTGTATCCTCGCCGCGAGCGTTCGAAAGTCCGACACGCCTTGCAATTCGTAATCCGGCAACTCCACGTGAAAGTGATTTTCCAGCTTGGTCAGCAGGTCGAGCGCTTGCAGGCTGTCAATTCCCAGAGTCTTAAAGAAATCATCGTCCGGCGTTAGTTTCTCGCGTGCTACTTTAAAATGCGCCGCCGCCAATCCAAGAATCTCATCCAATGTTTTCTCCGCAGTCTGCATTTATCTCTCCCGACCTCCCTTCAATAACCTACGGCAGATATGGCAACGCGTCCGTGCTCTCCACAAATTTTCTCAATCCAGTCTGCACTGCTGGACGCTCAAACAATTCGCAGAACAGA
>JBEKTR010000024.1:0-22115 GCA_049515835.1 Terriglobales bacterium | reverse complement strand
CTCGCTCTCGCACAAATTAAAGTGCTGCCACGCCTTTTCGACATCCGCCGCTTCAAAGTTGTAAACCGAGAACTGCTGCTCATCGGCCAGTCGCACATCGCCATACGTCACTTCCCTGCCGGTCAGCGGATCGCGCGCCCACACAATGTCGTAGATCGAATCCACGTCCTGCAAAAACGCGCAGATGCGCTCGAGGCCGTAAGTCAGTTCAGCCGAAATTGGATCGAGATCGACACCACCACACTGCTGGAAGTAAGTAAACTGCGTGATCTCTAAACCATCGAGCATCACCTGCCAGCCCACGCCCCAGGCGTTCAGCGTTGGCGACTCCCAGTTGTCTTCTTCGAATTTCAAATCGTGCTGGCGCAAGTCAATGCCAATCGCACCCAGAGATTCCAGATACAACTCCTGCACATTTTCCGGTGGAGGCTTGAGAATCACCTGCATCTGCATGTGCTTGTAGAGGCGATTCGGATTTTCGCCATACCGTCCGTCGGCAGGGCGGCGCGAAGGCTGCACATATGCGACTTTATAAGGATTCGGCCCCAATACCCGTAGGAACGTTTCCGGAGACATGGTTCCAGCGCCAACTTCGACGTCATAGGGCTGCTGAAGAACGCATCCGCGCTCCGCCCAGAAAGTCTGCAAGCGAAGAATGAGCTCCTGAAACGTGAACGAATTGGCCTGGGCTGGAGGCATAGGAGGCGAAAACGCAGTACCGCTTAATCAATGATTGTAATAGATGGAGGGAATATCGTCAGCTAAGGCTCAAAGGGAAGAGAGCAGACAGACGATTCCGCATCCGCCTGCTCTTAAACAGCAAACCTACCTTTTCATACCTTCGTTCGCCGCGGCCGCTGCCGCCTTGAGTTCCCGATCGGCTTCGGCCAAGTGCTGCCGCGCTTTCTCGGCGTGTCCCTTCATATCGTAGCGGTTGTCGGCTTGCGCCCGTGCGATGGCCGCATTCGCCGCCACGATGTGTTCCTGAGCTTCCGCCAGATTTGGATGGCGACTCCTATCAATATTCACCACCGGATCTTGCGCCAGGCTCGATCCAGCTAATAAAGCCAAACCCAGCACTGTCGGGAAAATTAAATTTTTCTTCACCATGTTCTTCTCTCCTTGATGTCGATTCATTCCACACACATTTAGGTGGATTTTGCGTTGAGTCTATCACCAACGCCACCACCTATATTTCACTTTTCATTCACGTGAGCAAGAGTGGTAACCAAAGCATGTTCCCCGAATCGCCCATCAACAGTCGATCTTCTCAAGCATCGTAGCGGTCACCAGCTTTTTTTCTATGTGACGTTGCAGAATCTGGATCAGAAGTTTGCGCAAGTCCGCTCCCAGTTCCTTCGGCCAGGAAACACCCGCGAAAGTCTCAATGGGCGCCCGGAACATCTTGGCGGCAAGCGCGCGGGAATCCGCCGAGATTTCAGACGATGCAATGCGTTTATCGTGCGCACACATTAGGCCATCTGCCAAGGCGTGATAAAACGCCCGACTTCCATTCAATCCCCGTCCGCAGACAATACATTCGGAGAAATCAGGTAGATATCCCATCAGTCGTGTTATCCAGAGATCGAAATACGTCACCGGCATCCAGACTTCAGAACTTCGCAAGTGCGTCAGCGTGGCCAGAGCCAATCGAAAGACCGCATCGTTGACCTCGTGGTCTGGCAATAACTCGTCGAGCAATTCGGCGACGTGGGAGAGTGCTACCGCTCGGGGATAGCTGACTTCGACAGAGAGCGGGGAATCGAGAACTTCGCAGACATCCAGGCGCGCTAATTCACTCCGTTCGCGAACATCGTAAAACGCGCGTACCACGGTTAGCGGTTCGAGAGCTCCGCCAAACCGGCGCCTTGATTTCTTCGCCGAGCGCGCCACACCACGTACCTTGCCTTCCATGCGCGTGAACAGTGTAACCAGCAGATCTGCCTCTCGCAGAGGATAGGTGCGAAGAACGATAGCTTCGGACTCACGAAGGGCCATAACTATTGGCGATTTTAGACGAACCGAGACACTTACCAATAATTAGGCTGCAAATGCTATTTTTTGGGATGAGAAACGCTGAACGCGGAAGAAGCGACCAAATATTTTCCTTGATCGCTGTTGATGGGATCGAGATCAAAGGAATAATCCAGGTGGCCAGGGAAGATTCGTGCCCTTAGATAATAGGTCTTGCCCGCTTCGGCATTCAGATTCGCAAAGGCATAAGCCCGGGACCTGGCCGAAAAATGCGATTGCCAATTCAGGCAAACGTGGTGTTCACCAGGATCCGCAGGGAAGACGATATACGAACTGCCCTGGTTCGCGCCGACCCACGCACCATCCATTCCTACTTTTGTGAGGGCGCAACCTGAGCATTTGAGCGCTCCAATCTCTTGTACAACATAAATTAGCGCTTTACCGGGGTCCGACTGCGGCGCGGGATGTTGAGTGGAGTCTTGTTTGGCGTCAAACTTGACGGTTGCGGCACCGCAGGCAGACTCGGATGCAGAAATTGCTGCTCGATCTTGAGCAAAGGTAAAACCTGAAACAATCAGCAAAAGCAGAAGAACGATCTTCATACATTTCCTCCGGTCAGCGATGCTACGAGAACAATACCGTGATATCAGCTAGTTTGATCACGTAATGAGCTCAGGAAGATGTATAGAATCGTCTATTTTGTCGAGGAAAGGTAAACCAAGGCAATCTAACGCCCGAAATACTTTGCATTGCGCTCGGTGTAGCTCTTCCACTTCTCCGGCAGGTCATCTGCGGCGAAGATGGCAGAAACCGGGCAAACCGGAACGCAGGCGCCGCAATCGATACATTCGACAGGATCGATATAAAGCATCTCCTCAGTAGTGTGCGGTCCTTCGTCCTTTTTGGGATGAATGCAGTCAACCGGGCAGGCATCCACGCACGCCGAGTCCTTGGTTCCAATGCACGGTTCTGCGATCACGTATGCCATAAGCTATGCTTCTCCTGAGGGTTGCGGAAAGTGTTGACCACCCAAATTCTAACAAGAATGTCGGCAGCGGTACAGGCGCGAGACCTTGAACTTACGGTTTCGACCAGCGAAGTGCGAGTCCCACCAGCGAGCGGAAACGGGGCTTCAAGTCGTTCCGGAAATGCCGCGTGAACCGCGCCATTTGCCCTTTATTTATATTCCTGTGGACTACAGCCGTAGCTTTCAGTTCATCATTTTTTGTGATAGAAACAGGAGTGAGCAGGGGATAACTTCGTCATGGAAAACGCCCGCCAAACCGCACAAGAAGAAAAATCTCCGGCTCTATACGATAGCTACGCTACCCTGCTGCACTTTAGTTATGCCCTACTGGCAGCCGCTGCCGCGCTCTGTGTTACACAAGCCTTGCGCCCGCTTTTGGGAGGCAACCATGCTTACTGGCCGTTGTGGCCCGTCGTGATTTTAGCCGCCCGGTTTTGGGGTCCGGCTTCAGCCGCCTTGGCCGCCGTGGCCGGATGGTTGGGTGTCTGGTACTGGTTTATTCCACCTAATAATTCCTTTGCCATTGAGAACCGGTCGGACCTGGTTGGTGTGGTGGGCTTTATTGCGGTGTCCGGGCTGATCATCATTGCGAATCTACGCGAGTACGAGATGCGGCACCGCGTTGCCAGCGTGACGCGAACAGTCCGTACCACGACTCAAGCACTGCTCGCGGCTTACATGCAAGCTGCTTGCCGTTGTGAAGACTCCGCTCGGGGCCATAACCTGACATGTCCTGCGCATTGGAGTGTGCCCGTAGTGATACGCGCTGAACGATCCATCCAGATGCTCAACGGATTGGCTGAGGACGCGGAAGCAGATCAGCGCCGGAGTCAGGACTGAACAGCTAAACCCGCGCAGACGAGATCCGGCGCAAAATAACCCATCAGGCTTCTACCAGATTCAATTTTGCCTCGTATTCCACGATGTAACCGGCCACGGCGCTTGCGGCCACCGTGAGCGGACTCGCGAGATACATTTGCCCGGGCCCGCTGCGACCGGGAAAATTCCTGTTTTGGGCGCTGATGACCACTTGTTCGGGCCGCGTGCTCACGCCTGGCCCAGCGTTGATGCAAGCCCCACAACTGGGTTCAATCACTTTGGCCCCGGCCTTTTCGAAAATCTGCAAATACCCTTTGCGTACGCAGTATTCACGTGTTTCCTGAGACCCGAATTGAATATAAAACTGCACGGAACTTGCTATCCGTTTCCCTTGCTTTAACGCATCCGCAAGCACTTCGGCATACATGTCCATGTCTTCGTTCTTTCCCGCAGTGCACGTGCCTCCGTAAGCGAGATCTATCGGAATAGGCGTGTTCAGATCGCGGATGTATTTGCCATTACCGGGATCGCCGGGCGTGGCCACCATGGGCATGATCTCGGCTGCATCGAGTTCGATGACTTCGGCATACTGTGCGCCGGGATCGCTCTTGAGACCAGAGATCATAGACTCAGCCTTCCTTCGATCCATGCCGCGTCGCTCGACCAAAAAATCCACCGCTTTTTTATCGGGAGCCACGATGCCAGTAAACCCTCCGATTTCGGCGGCCATGTTGGTCATCGTCGCACGCTCGTCCACACTGAGTGCTTCGATGGCATCACCTGCGTACTCCATAACTTTGGCGAGGGCGTTCCCGCTGCGGACATACTCGAGACTGAGGATTTTCAAAATGAAGTCTTTTGCGGTGACATTGGGATGCTTCTTACCGAGAATGACGATCTTTACCGACTCTGGAACTTTGACACGGACATCTTTCGTGATCCAGCTATTGAAAACGTCCGTTGTACCGATGCCAAAAGCCACGCAGCCAATCGCGCCGACATGGGGCGTATGCGAATCCGAACCGATGTTGAGCTGCCCCGGTAAAGCATAGCTCTCGAGAATGATAGAGTGGCAAATCCCTTCGGACCCTTTGCGGTCGGTAAGCTCACCATGCAACTTGATTCCCTGCTTTTTCGCGAAATCCTGCTGCTTGAGCTTGAGTTGGGTAGCGAGGTCGAGTAAACCGATTTTCTTCTTTTCTTCTGAGATCACGTCATCGAGAAATGTGAGATGGTCGCGGAAGAAGATGATGCTCGATGCGTCGTTCACGGGAACATCTTTGCCCACGTAGCGCTCATAAAAAATCGAAGCCATCGGTGTGACATATTCGTGGCTGAAGCGGAGATCGGCGCGAGCAAAACCCGAATCGCCGGGCTTGACAGAGGGAATGCCGGGCTCGCCTTTTTGATTAAGCATGTGGCGGGCGAAGATTTTTTCGGCGACGGTCATCGGCGGGACCATATATCGTCGCATGTTGCCGGTCATTTCGAGTTTGACTCTGTTTTCTATCGGCGGCAGAAAAACCTTTTTCTGCATGCGTGCAACGTTGAACGGAAACAATCCGCCGTACTCAATCACTTGCCGGGTGATTTCGTCTTCCCCTTCCGTGAAAATGCTCAGTGGAATTTCTCTTCCAGCTCGGACTTTGTCGATCAGCAAAAAGTCCGTCGAAGTTAGCAAGCCAAGATTCTGACAATTCTGCTTGTAAATGCGCTCGATATTCTCCGCGATCACCAACTGGATGCCCGCGCACATTTCTGCATAGGGCGATTGCTCACGGCTTGAGCCCTTGCCGCGACGCTTGCCGCTGACGGCACAAACAAATCCACCGTTCTTCACGGACGACCGGGTAACCGGAAACTCGCCGCCGCATTTCAGGCCGGCATAAGGAATTTCGCCAAGGGTTTCGTCAAAATAGAAACAAAAATGCGCCGGGGTAATTTCGTCGGTAGAAATGTCATCGCGCAGTTTGGGGTTATTGGCAGGATTTTTGGTGTCCCACTCTAAGTCTTCACCTGCCAACTGGCGTTTAATCAGTAACGGATCTTCGGTAAGAAAAAGGACGCGCCCTTGCAAACGAACTTCGGCGGGGCGCTTTTCGATTTGACGTTCCAGTAAAGATTGAATCACGGCCGCAACCTTGAATGAATATGAATGCCCGCTATCCATTCATTGTACTGCCGAATCTCAGAGAACTTAGTGGTGGCCGTGCGTGCGGTCGTACTTCTCTCCGGCGGGAATGGCCACGGCAAGTCTGTTTTCTTTAGGCGCCAGTGGGCAGGTCGCATAAGGCGTCACTGAGCACGGCGGGTTGTGTGCCCGATTGAAGTCAATCACCACCGTTCCATTCGCGACCGGTTCAGTGGTCAGAAACCGCCCGCCCGGGTAAGTATCGATTTTGCCGGTTGGATCACCGAATACGAAAAACAATCCATTCGCCGCGCTGCCGCCAAGGTCGGTCAGTTGATATTCGATACCATTCAGTTTGAAGACGGCCGTGCCGGCCACTGGTGTGGGAGAAACATCGCCCAGCACATTGGGTACATCAACAGTCTTTTTCCCGTCGGAGGGAACCCAGGTCGCCGTCACACGATAGGAAAGATCGAGCGGGTAAAAGTCGGGCCCCTTATAGCGCTCGACAGCTGGGCTGTGCGCATCTTTGAGCCGAACCCCCACGCGCTCGCCCCGCACGATGACATGCCAGCTCAAGTCGCCCATATCCACCACGGTGGTGTTTTCAGCAGTATCGGGCTCGAGCTTGGCTTCTTGAGCTGCCTTGCCGGCAATCATGGCATTGGCGTCGGTTGAAAACTTCACGGTTACCTGCTGTCCCTGCAACGTCAAAACCCCCGCGTGAGCGGGGCCTTTAGGAAACACGACAGCATTGGCGGGATCGGAGCCGAAACTGTTATCCCCTGGCTTCAGCCAAAACAAGCCGGCAAGAGTCAGCCAGTTCTCTTTGCGGTCCTGTACCAGGTCCTTTTCCCACTGATCGAACGACTTCTGATAGGCGGCATCGGGTGCGGACTTCGCTTGATCCGCCGGAGGAAGTGCTAGCGCCGCGGTGACCACAAACAATGCAAAAATCAGATGCAACCACGTTGATCTGCGAATCATATTCTCCCTCCGCTTTCTATTCTGAAATGGCAGGCAGCGGTTCCAATCCGCGTCCGCTGAGAATGTCTTCAAACTCGTGCATGATCTCGTCGTGCACCAAACCATTGGTTGCCAGAGTTTGACGGCTGTCGAGCAAAAACGGCCCACCGCGAAAATCTGTAACTCTTCCGCCCGCCTCCTCGACCAGCAACACTCCGGCAGCAGTATCCCAGGGATTCAAATTGAACTCCCAAAAAGCGTCGAAACGGCCGCTCGCGACGCAGCATAAATCCAGGGCCGCCGAGCCCGCGCGCCTCACGCCATGGCTACGCAGCGTTATCTGATGATAGAAGAAAATGTTGGGATTTTTATGGCGCTTATGACTGGGAAAGCCCGTAGCTACAAGGCTCTCGGCCAACTGCGGCGTTTTTGAAACGTGAATGCGCTGATCATTTAAAAAAGCGCCCGCACCGCGCTCGGTCGCAAAAAGCTCATCTCGCGTGGGGTCGTACACCACGCCCATGATGAGCTGCCCTTTGTGTTCGAGACCGATGGACACACAAAAAACCGGGAAGCCGTGAGCAAAGTTTGTCGTGCCATCGAGCGGGTCCACATACCAGCGGTAATCGCCGCCGCTGCCCTTCAGCCCCTGCTCTTCCCCCAGAATTTCGTGCCCGGGCCAGCGAGCGAGGATGCGCTCGCGAATAAGTGTCTCCGATTTTCGGTCTGCTTCGGTTACGAGGTTCGCCTCGCCTTTGTATTCAATCTTGATGTTCTGGTTAAAGAAGTCCATCAAGAGCGCGCCGGCCTCGCGCGCAATTGGAGCCACAACAGAAGCAAAGCTGGTCGAGTCGGAGGATGTCATAATTTCAGCGCACGCCTGAGGCGTGCACCCTTAATTCTATCGCGCCGGAATTTCTCCAACTCGATTTCCCTAAAACGACACGTGGAGCGAAAATTCCATGGCGCGGGGCGCTCCCAGCGCGAATACACCTGAGCCGAGCCCGAGCCGGTTGCCGTTCGGCTGCTGTCCAGCCGTGCCGTTGACGGAACCAGGTGTGCCGCTCAACACGCCGCTCAGCGAAGAAACCGGCCCATCAAAATTGCCGAAGTTGCCGACATTGAAGAACGAGATTTCAGGCTGAAGGTCGATGCGCTCCTTCACTTTGTAGTCCCAACTTAGCCGCATATCCACGTCGCGCAGCCAGCGCTGGTTCGCCTGATCGCCAGGGGCCAGCGCGATTGGCTGCTGCACCCCGCCGAGGGCCTGTAACTGCTGCAAAGTAAATAAGCCGTTCTGAAGGAGAACTTGTCCGGCGGGCGTGACTTGTCCGGCATCATTCTGGTTGTAGTTCTGGATGAGCTTGTTGATATTTCCGGCGTTCACGCTGCGGCCAAAGGATCCAATGTTAGTTCCCGGAAGAAGATCTCCTAATCCGCCGTTAGACGCAAAGCTGCCATCTCCGGTCCCATCGCCGGTAAGGTCCGTTTGGAAAATGCCGCCGGGGTTGCCGGAAGTGGGCAGGGTCAAACTGACCGGCAACGGGCTATACACGTGGCCAATCATGCCGTAGCGGAAGTGGTACGGCAAGTCCACAGAGCCGCCCCATGATAGTTGGTGGCGGCGATCCAGGCCATTCGGGCCGACATAGCTTAGGGGATTATTGAAATCCTGCGCGATGGTGACGAAGTCGCTATCCTGCGCTGCCGAAACATATTTCGCGAGCGCGTAGGAAACCTGCAAATCCATGTTCTTTATGTGTTTGTAGGGATTCTGTATGCTCTGCTTCAACGAGAGTTGCAGGCCGTTGTACTCTGATCGGCCAATGGGAAATAACATCTGGTTGGCGCCGAGATTGGAATTGATACCGGGGAAGGCGCAGGTCGGGCAAGGGCTGCCGCCCGCGTAGGAGTAGCCGGAATCGAGGCCATTGCCAGCATAGTCGGCGATGGTTGCGCCGGCGGCGATGGCGCAATTAATCCCCGCTTGCCCGGCTCCGCAACCAAATGCGCTATTCGTGGTTGCAATAGCATTCTGAGCGTTTGCCAAGTTGAAAAAGCGTGAATCGCCGACGTGGTTGGTATCAACCGCCAATAAGGTGTGCGTTTCGATGTTGCGCAGATAGTCCGCAGAAAAGACCATGCCTTTACGCAATTCGTGCTGGATACCGAAATTCATCTGCACGGAACGCGGGCTCACGTAGTTTGGCGCCACGAGCGCGGTTCCCGTCGCATCAAATCCATCCACGAGCGCGTTGCCGATGTAAGACGGATTGGTGGCTGGACCAGCGGCGAGCGTGGCCGCTTGATATTCCGCTTGCAAAGCTTTGATCTGCGTAATCTGACTGCCAATCGGCTGCCCGCAAATGCTCGATGGATCGACGACCACTCCATTGGGAAGCGTAAACGGCTGCCCTTGCCCATTGTTACAAATGGTCGGCGTCGCCAGGAACAATCCTTGCGGAAGCCGTGCGGGACGATCGTAGAGCAGATTGTTCCAGATGGAGTTTTCGTAGAACAGACCGATACCACCGCGAAGGACGGTCTTGCCGCTACCTTTCGGGTCCCACGCGACGCCCAACTGCGGGGCAAAATTCGAGTTAGGCTGACGCACCCGATTACCCAAGCCTGAATAGAACTGATTGTTGAACTGATTTAAGTCGGAAATCGGGCCCAAATCACTGTCGGTACGGCCAGTATCACGAACGTAACGAAGTCCGTAACTGATCGTCAGATTATGTCTCGCTTTCCAGGCATCGCCGATGTAGAACGAGATGCGATTGTCAGGGCCGAGTCGTCCCGCAGGCAGCCCAAACGATGGCAGTTCGCTGGAGTACCCAATGCCGTTACCCAGTTGGATCGTATTCGCGGGATAGTTCAGCGGATTGCTGGCCCCTCCGGGCAGAGACAGACAGACCGTACCGCAGTCGCCAATTCCAGCGCCTACGGCAGGGGCAATGGCGAGAAAACTTGCAGTCCCGCCCCCGAGCAAGTGGTTGTAACCGGCTCCGTAACGGAGAATGTGCGCACCGAGCGCACGGCTACCGTCGTATTTGAATTGATGATCTGACTGATAGGTAGTTTGCGGAGCAAGGAAATTGGGGCCGGAGCAGAATGCATCTGCGCCACCCGTAAGGCAATCAGGATCGCTGCCGATCGCCAGCTCAATTCCGGGCGCAGGGTTGTAAATGCCTGTTCCGGTGACCGCATCCTGAATCGCGTTACTAAACTTCGTATACCCAAAGCGGATGCTATGGGTATAGCTTCCAGTATTGAAGTCGAGACCCATGGCGTGAACGGGCGTGTGGTTCGCGTTGGTGAACGGCTGGAAAGTATTTGGGATGTAGGCTTGCGTGCTGCGCGTAACGTCGTAAGAAAAGCGATAAAAGAATTTGTAGTTGTTATTTATCTGCCAATCCAGGCGGCCGATGCCTTCGGTTTCGCGGAAGGGCGAATCGAAGGTCCCGGTCAGCGCCTCAAAAGCCCCAAGAGGCAAAACTGGATTCGTCAAATCTTGCTTGGTGTTTTCCACATCCAGAAAGAAGAACAGTTTGTTCTTTATGATCGGGCCGCCGATGCTGGCGCCGGTCTGGTTCCGCTGAAAATAGTTGTCGCTGCCGCCGGGGAGATCGGCATTAAAGTCTTGCGAGCGGAAGTTATAGTAACCATCGCCGTGGAAGCCGTTCGTCCCCGATTTAGTGGTCACATTGACCGAGCCTGACGAAGTCAGCTCGGTCGAGAGATCGAGCGAGGATTGCTGCAACTGAAATTCCTGAATTGCCCCTTCGGGTATGTTCTGCGTGGTCGTACCGACAGTTTCGTCGCTGATATCGAGACCATCGACTTCAATGCGGGCCGTACGTCCGAAGCGGCCACCGAAAGAAATGGAAGAGAAACCGGTCTTGGTGGGGTCGAAATTGCCGCCATCCTGAATCTGGACGCCCGGCTCCAATTGCGCGAGATCGAGAAAATTTCGTCCATTGATGGGAAGCTTTTCAATTTGATCAGCGGTGAGAACGCCCTGAATAGTGGCCTGCTCAGTATTGACCTGAACGTCGGAGGCCTGCACTTCAACGACTTGGGTTGATTGGCCGACCTGCATCCGCATGCTGCCCGACGCCGTCACACCGACTTGAACGACAATCGGCAACTCCGTGGTCTTAAAGCCCTGAGCTTCCACCCTGACCACATAGCTGCCGGGGGTAAGGGCGCCGGAAGTGTAGGTACCGGCGGCAGTCGAGGTCACGGTCAAATTTCGCCCAGTGGCCTTTTCGGAAATCATCACTTTCGCTCCGCTGATCGCTGCGCCCGTTGGATCGACAATGGTGCCCTGGACACTTCCCGTAGAAACCGTTGTCTGCGCGAATGAAAAAACCGCGGCAAATACCGTTATCACCAAACTAGACACACGCGCGGCCCGGCATAGTCGTGAAACAGACGCCATATCAGCTAATCTCCTGCGGAGTAGGAATTCGTTCAAGCATAGCAGCTTCATCGGATTACACGAGATATTGCCACCATCTGGCCGAACAGAACCGGTTTTCGATAGTCGTGCTACCGCCCTTTCGTCGCGTAATAGCCCGCGCGATGGCGGACTCGAAAATTGACGCTTCCGGGCGCGGAAATCACCTTTACCTGTATCCGGCGGAAGTCGGAGTCCGCCAAGCGGTGCGCAGGATAATAGCCGAGCAAGTATTGGGTACGCAGTTCATCGCTGATTTGACGAAAGGCGTCATCCATTTGCGGCACTGTGGTGGCATAAAAATATCTGCCTCCCGTATCCGCGGATATCTGAATCAGAGCGTGCTCGCCGCCTAAATCGCGCCCGGCGCTGGCTTCGATGGGCACGTCGATGATGCTATAAACAATCGCATCCGCTTCCTGCACCGCGCGCACCGCCTGTTGATAATCAATTTGGCTGGCCGTATCTCCCCCGTCGGTGACAATCACAATGACTTTTCTTCCCTGCCTGCGCTCCAACGTCTGGGAGCTCAGATATAAGGCGTCATAGAGGGCTGTGGCCGCGCCGTGATGCACATGGCTAATCCCCTGATCGATCGTCTTCAGGTCCGCCGTAAATGGGACGACTTCATCTACCACTTCGCTGAACTCGTACAGGCTCAGCGCATCCACGGGACGCAAAATGTCATGCACAAAGCGCCGCGCCGAAGTGAGCTCAAGCGGGAGATCTTTCCGCGTGCTCAAGCTCGTATCAATGTCCATGACTATGGAGAGCGGCAGGGCAGATTCTTTGTCGAACACCGAGATGTTCTGGGCGACACCATCTTCGAGCAGATTGAAATTGTCTTTGGTCAAGCCGCCAATCGGAGCGCCGCGTTCGTCCGTCACTGAGACGAACACGCTCACCAATTTCACCTGCACCTTAAATGTGGCAGCGGGAGAATCCGGGGTTGCGGCCGGCTTGTTCGAACCGCCTGCCCACGGAGGTTTAGGCACCTGGGCCAAGGCGCTGGCTGTTAAAAGAAGAAAAACAAAGGCTCTCATTCTGGGATGTTGGCTGGTCACTTAGATGCAGGCCTTTGGCCATGGCTGCTTGGCATCGCAGAGACTTCTGGCGGAAACGGCTCGCCATCGGCCCAAACCGCGCCGTCTTCGAAATGTTCCTTCTTCCAAATGGGCACTGTTCGCTTGAGAGAATCGATGAGCCAGCGGCTGGCGTCGAAGGCGGCTCCTCGATGGGCTGAGCACACCACAATCAGAACGCTCGTCTCGCCAATTTCGATCCGGCCGAGACGGTGAATGATGGCAGCATCGCGAATTTTATGTTCCTCCAGGGCTTTCGCCACGAGCTGATCCATTTGCTTACGCGCCATTTCTTCGTACGCTTCGTAGTCGAGATAAAGCGTGCGCCGGCCCCTCGTATGATTGCGCACGATGCCTTCGAAAACCACGCATGCGCCATCTTCCGGGCGCTTTAGGCCATCTACTAATGTCGCAGTGTCGATAGCCTCGCGCACAATCCGGGCGCTCGCTGGAGTTCCCCCGCTCACCGGCGGTAGCAACGCGACTTCATCACCGTCGTGCACGACAGTTTGCAGTCCGGCATATTGCTGATTGACAGCGATCGCGAGGGATTTTTCAAATTTTCTCAGTTCAGGATTGGCCGAGGCACACTGTCCCAAAATGTTCGAAACCGTCGTCCCCTCCGCGAATTCGAGCGTCACACTCGCACGTTCCGCCACATCTTTGAGGACGCCAAAGAATAGAACTGTCACTTTCATGCTGATTCGCGAAGTTGCCCTGTAGTTTACCGCAGAAAGCAAAATGCCAGTTCCCTTCAGAGAACTGGCATGGATCACACGATTGAGCGGCTTTACTTGTGCGGAGGCCGCGGTGGCTCCGAATGCGTTGGCGCGGGACGGGGCGCAGAAGTCGGGCGTTGCTGCTGCCAGGTATTAAATTTCTGCTCCTCGTTCTTTTGAACCTCCGGTCGATTCTGCACTGGGGGCGCCGCACGCACCCCGGGATTCGGCTCCCGCGCAGGCGCCGAACCACGTTGATACGTGGCAGGTGGTTGCGGAACCGGACGCCCCTGCGGCGCCGGCTGAGTCGGTCTGGCTTCAGGTTGCGGATGTTCTTGCGCAGTCGGCTGCTGGGGCCGTTCCGCGGCGGGCGGTCTGCCCTGCTCCTCGAGCGTTGCCGGATGCGGCGTGGAAGCCGGGGCTTCGGTCCGCACATTCGGCGCCGGACGCGCGTTTTGACTCGCACTTGCGTTGAACTCTGGACGAGGAGACGTGGGGTTCCGTGTCGCCACTACCTGCCGGTTTACGACCGCTGCCGGAGGTCTAACCCTCGCGGGCGCACCAGATCCGACCACGCTCGCCCGTACCGGCTGCACCGGCTCACGATAGCTCACTGGCGCTGTGGCCAGTTTTTGTGTATCCACCTGCGCGATATTGCGTGCCACTGGCCGGGCATTCACAAAGGTATCGTGTGAAACCGCCGTGATCGCGCTGGGCACTCGCTGGTTGGCATAGTTGATGCGCGTGACCGTATTGTTGTTGTTAATGATCGTCGTGTTGTAAACGTTCGTCACCTGAGTCACGTTGACGCGAGTATTCGTAATATTCACGTTGTTCACGTATCCGCGGCTCGTGCGATACCAGGGAACATAGACTTCACGGGGCGCAAGCGGGAACCAAGCCACACCGACGCCAAAAGCAGGTCCACCGCCCACAAAAGCAACCATGGCCGGAGCATAAATGGGGCGAACCACAACCGGTCCGGGAACCCAGCACCAGCCTCCGCCATAGAAAGCCCAGCGCCCGTAGTGGAATGGCGCGAAGCCCCAGGCCTCATCTTCCACCCAGGTCCAGCCCCACGGGGCTACATATGCCCAGTGTCCGTAACGATAAGGGGCCCAGCCCACGGCCACGCCGGAAGGCCGCCACACCGGGCCGTAATCAGCGGCATAACTCCAGCTGCCATACTCGTCGAGATCTTCCGCGCCCGTCATTTCCGGCGATATGTAATTCACCGATTGCGATTCGTCTTCATGCTGATCGCGTCCAAAGGCCCAGTTGTCAAAATCATCGGACTGAGGAAGCTGGTTGATTTCGTGGTTCAGTTGATCCGTTCCGTCGAACATGGCTTGCTGACCTGCGACAACCACGTAGGATTCTCCGCCACCTGTCACTTCGCCTCGCCCGTGCCACACAGTCGTCACGGTTTGGTCTCCAGTGGAGTTCACGTCAACCCGATACTCGCCGACCCGTTGAATGGTGAAAGCGAGATTCGGAGTATCCACTTCGAATAAATCTTCGTCGTCAAGGTGGCGGACTTTCAGAATCAGCGAGCCCTGCGACAATTTGATCTGCGTTGTCCGGTCATCCAATTCCAGAAACGTCACGCTGGTTTCCGACGACATGCGCAACGCAGTAGAGCCTACGTGCAGTTCGGCCCGCGAATCTTTGTCCGCCCACAAATTATCGCCCGTTGTCAGAGGACGATTTTGCACCGCCTGCACCCAATCCCCGGTGCCGCCGGGCTGGAACGAAACTGATCCTTCCGAATCGTTGAGTCGCGCTACGCGGCTCGGCGGATCTTGCACCTGGCCTTGGGCTTCATCTGGAACTTGGCCTTGGGCTTGACCGGGAGCTTGCCCTTGGTCGGGCGGCTGGGCCTGATCTTGACCTTGGGGTTCGACTTGCGCAGGCGGCTGACCTTGGTCCTGCGCGGTGGACACGAGCGACAATTGCAAGATGAGCACAGCTGCTGCCATAAAAAGTCGGACTGCGAAATCACGCGTTTTCATTGCGTTAGCCTCATTGCGGCTATAACTTCGCCGCATTATGCCTGTATGAAATTGAACCCCAAAAAGCCCCGATAGTTGTGTATAGCCTGCGATCAGGGTAACTGCAAGTAACGAAGAAAGTAACGGAGAAAATGCCGGTTTCCCGGAGTTCGGAAAACCGGCATCCATTTTCGAAATAACAGAGTTAGCCGACCGGCTGCGCAGTCATGACCCGCTCCGGCGCAGTTCTTACCGACTTAGGCGTCGCCGTTTGCAACTCAGCCTTGGGCAGCGCGAATTGCAATACCTCGAGAATGCTTTTCACGTAGTGAATCTGAACATTCTCCAGTTGCTCCGGAGTCAGATCTTCCTCCAGGTTGGTTTTGTTCTCCGCCGGCAAAATCACATCCGTAACACCAGCGCGTTTTGCGGCCAGAACTTTTTCTTTCACGCCGCCGATTGGTAAAACGTCTCCGCTCAGCGTGATTTCGCCAGTCATGGCTAAACGCGGGCGAACCACTTGTCCGGTCAGGAGCGAAACCAGCGCGGTCACAATCGTCACACCGGCTGATGGCCCATCCTTCGGAATCGCGCCAGCGGGCACATGCACGTGGATGTCGTGATTGGCAAAGAAATCTTCATCCAATCCCAACTCCTTCGCATTCGACCGCACCCAGCTATGCGCGGCCTGCATGGATTCGCGCATCACGTCCTGGATCTGACCGGTGATCGTGAACCCTCCCTTGCCTTTCATACGGCTCGCTTCCACGAAGAGAACATCGCCGCCAGCGGGCGTCCACGCGAGACCGACTACTACACCAGTGCGTTTCGTGCGCTCCTCAATCTCGCCCTCGCTGCGGACTTTAATTCCGCCGAGGAACTCCTGGATGACCTGCGGTGTCACGATCAGCTTGTCGTTTTTGCCCTCGGCAAGTCTGCGCGCCTGCTTGCGGCAGACGGTGCCAATCGTGCGTTCGAGGTTGCGAACGCCCGCCTCTCGCGTGTAATGACGGATGAGATAACTCATCGCATCTGGAGGAAATTCGATCTGGTCCACCGTGATGCCGTTCTCTTCGATCTGCCTCGGCACGAGGTATTGATAGGCGATGTGCACCTTCTCTTCCTCGGTGTAGCCTTGCAGTTCGATGATCTCCATGCGGTCGCGCAAAGGCTCTGCGATCGGATCGAGCATGTTCGCCGTGGTGATGAACAAGACTTTCGAAAGATCAAACGACACATCGAGATAGTTATCGCGGAACGTCGAGTTTTGCTCGGGATCAAGAGCCTCAAGCAATGCTGAACCCGGGTCGCCGCGAAAATCGCGTCCTACCTTGTCGATTTCGTCGAGCATGAAAACCGGATCTTTGGTTTCAGCCCGGCGAATGCCCTGAATAATTTGCCCCGGCAGTGCGCCGATATAAGTCCGGCGATGGCCGCGGATTTCTGCTTCATCATGCACGCCGCCCAGTGAGATGCGAACGAACTTGCGTCCCAAGGCGCGGGCAATCGATTTTCCCAGCGAAGTCTTGCCCACGCCCGGAGGGCCGACGAAGCAAAGGATCGGGCCTTTCATTCCTGGCTTTAAACGACGCACGGACAAATAATCCAGGATGCGATCTTTCACTTTCTTCAGATCATAGTGATCGGCATCGAGAATTTCTTTTGCTTTCGGAATGTCCACTTCGCCGCCAGAAGTCTTCGTCCACGGCAAAGCCGCAAGCCATTCAACATAATTACGAGTCAGCGAATAGTCCGCAGCCATCGGCGACATGCGAGCCAAGCGGCCCAATTCCTTGAGCGCTTCTTTCTTCACGTCGTCCGGCATGCCTGCCGCTTCGATTTTCTGGCGAAGCTCTTCGCTGTCGCGAGCGCCTTCGTCTTGCTCGCCCAACTCTTTCTGAATCGCTTTCATCTGCTCGCGCAGATAATATTCGCGCTGTGTTTGCTGGACGCGGTCCTGCACTTCCGACTGAATCTTATTGCGAAGCTGCTGGACTTCCAGCTCTTTCGCAAGGTGCTGGTTAATTTTTTCCAGACGAATCCGCACGTCGGTGGTTTCAAGCGTGTCCTGCTTGTCAGCTGTGGAGAGCGACGGCAACGACGACGCAATGAAGTCCACTAACCTGCCAGACTCGTCAATATTGGAGGCGACCGTCGAAAGTTCATCCGACAACGTCGGCGATCCCGAAACAATCTGCTGAAACAGCGTGAGCACATTGCGCTGCAGGGCTTCGACTTCAGAACTAACCACCGGAGCGGACTCCGGTACCGGCTCGACTTTGCCCCGCATAAACGGAGAAAGTTGCACGAACTCAGTCAGACGCACACGTTCCAGGCCTTCGGCAAATACGAAAAGGCTCTGATTGGGCATCTTCACAACTTTATGAACAACTGCTAATGAACCGACTGTGTAGAGATCCGCCGGCTGGGGAGAATCAACCCGCGCCTCGCGTTGGGCCACGACCACTATGGTCTTGTCTTCGCCCAAAGAATTGATCAACTGAACCGAGCTTTCACGACCCACCGTTAGCGGCAAAACCGCGTGCGGAAACAAGACGGTGTCGCGTACCGGGAGAATCGGAAGAGCTCTATCGGACGATGTTGGTTTAATATCTTCTTTATTTTCAGTCATTTCGCTCCGAGCTTCTTTTTCCATAATCCACCTTGAGTGCATCTTACTCAAGTTTTGATGACATGCAATCAAAAAGGATGCAAACTGACATCCATAACTCTTTCTATCGGACGAAAAGATTCTAAACCCCAGTCGGCAAGATTGCACGACACCATCGGTACCTGTACGGTACGGTCGGATCCGCCAAAGCTCACAACTCCTTCTCCAGCGAGAACGCATCGAGTCCGGTCTCGTAATATTGCGAAATTCGGCCTGCTACGGCGTACCCATGGCGCTTGTAGAAGGCCAAAGCGGGTTCATTGTCCACGGCCGCCTCCAAGCGGACGCGAAAGCATCTTGCCTCGCGCAGCCAATCTTCAGCCGCAGTCAGTAATTTCGATCCGGTTCCGGTGCGGCGAGCGGCCGGTAAGACGTCCACTGTGATGATGTGTCCTATGCCGCGGGCAGTGGACTCCGCGACGATAAATCCCATGATTCCTGATGGCGGGGCTTCGGGGTCCCATGGGCGGCGATTCTCATCCATTACTTCAGCCACAAGCGTGAAGGACTTCCTGCGTTGGATGTAGTCCGAAAGCTCATGCTTCGAATAGGCGATGCCAGGTGGAAAGCATTCCTGGTCGATTTTCCAGAGCGTCTCGAAGTCGCTGCGCCGGAATGGGCGGAAAATGGTTTCCACCGAGCCATTGTATGCGGCTTGGGGACTTTCGCAGTCCCAAATAAATGTATGCAAAAGGCTTGCCGCAACAGCACCTTAAGACGTAACATGCGCATCATAGGAGTAAACCCCCGGTTGCCGGGGCCTCGAGTCGAATCTGTGGAAAGCCCGCTTCTCATTGACGCTGCCATTGTCACGACGGGATCCTGTCTGTGGTATGCGTGTTTTGCCTATTACAACCGTAAAAAGGCGGTGCAGGCCATGCATTGGTTCGAAACCGCATGTTCCCACCGCGGCCGCATTACCGAGCTGCGTTGGCGCGGTTCGAGCAGCTTGCATGCCCGGCTCGCCTTTGCCGCGCACTGGTTTGAGAATGCCAGGGTGACCGTCAGCCTGAAGCCACGGCCACTGCCCCTACGCTGGCTCTATTCCCTGTGGAAACGCGAACGGGAAACCCTCACTTTCGAAGCCGATCTCGACTGCGCCCCTGGGTTCCAACTCCAAATCTTTCGCCATCGCTGGCTTACGCATAACCAAACGCGCGGCAACGTGCAGCATCGCGGTTGGGAGTTGCATCATTCCAGTCCCGTACTGCTGACCACACGTAGCGAATGGACTCAAGAACTTACGCCCGTCGTCAACACCCTTATGACCGCCAAAGGCCATCATTTGCTGAGCGTACGCTTCCGCGAGGAGTCACCCCACCTTGCGGCCACGCTGCCTCTGGCTGCGCTGAGTGACGAGCAAGCGGCAACGAGCTTCTTGAAGGTTTTGCGCGCACTGGCGGAAGGCGCGTCGCTACACCCGCAGTAAACCTTTCAAATCCCAACTCTTGTCATCCAGAGCAAGTGTTCTTTTGCGCAGCGAGAAATCTCGACGGGCCGTGCGCAAAATCGCGCGTGGGGCCGGCATTCTGATTCATCTCCTGAGTCCAAAAACAAAATCCCGCTGGGATTTCTGCCCAGCGGGATTTTCAATTTTCTACAACAACTTACTGACAGTTCTTGAACTTGAACGATGTCATGCGCGTCGCCCAATTCGTTCCGGTTGTTTTTCCGTATTCTTGCGTGTACCAGAAAGTGCAGTCGTCGGAGGGATCGACACTCATGCTGCTGTAGTCTCCCCAACGATTGCTATCCTGCTGAATTCCGGTTCCTTGCACGATCACTGCCGGAGCTTCCATGGTCCCCAGCTTGTCCGTCGCAAGCCGCCCGGTGTAAGCGATGCTGGGATCAACCGTCGAACTGGTCGCGCTGAATCCCAGTGCGATGTTGCCCATCTTATCCATGGCCATGCTGCCCATCCAGATGCTGATCGTTGGATGCTGCAAGGTTCCAGATTGGTAGAGCGAGAAGATACCGCCCGGAGTCGCCCGCAGTTCGTACCAGCGCACGTCAGAAGCAGCAGTAGAGTTCTTGTTCGGTGCTACTGAGTGCGTCACCACCATAGACTCGTAGGTGCCAAAGTTGCGGTAAGCCAGCCGATACATAAGACGATCGCCGAGACCATCCAGAAGCGCGCCACCGCTGGGCTGAGGAATGCAGGCCCCGCCGCCGCCGCCGCATAACGTGGTGTAAACCGGCACCTTGATTACGTTTGGGCCGGTAAAGGTCGCGTTCTGCGAATTCACAAAGTCCACGTGGAACTCATATTCATTCAAAGTGCTGGTCGTATTGCCGAGTTCAACAAAGTGGTTCGGCTCGCCTGCTGGCGGCGCGGTTGCGCCGTCCATATCCGAGGGCATAAAGCTGAAGTTCGAGGAATTGGGGGTAAAGCACTCCATTGTGGCGGCGGTTCCCGCCAACATGGCGGTGCGGTCGAGAGCGCAAGGCTCACCATAACCGAAGCCGAATGAGTTTACCGAGAGGTAATAAGCATCCGGCCAGACCGAGAGCTTGGGATAGTCGGGCAAGTCCTGCCCGAAATTGAAAACGTATCGGTTATAGCTGCCCGTCGCGTCGGAAGTAGTCGAAACTGCAACGCAAACCTGATTGGTCGTCGTGTATTCGAGTTGTTCGACCAGCCAGCGTTGAGCCAGCTTGTCCCAAAGAACGATGGGATCGCCACCGTTGTACGACTGACATTGCCCACCAAATCCCGACCAGATAACGTTGATGCGGGTGGGAGCGAGTATCTGGTTTCCGGTGGACTTGTCGTAAACCGCATAGTCGAAGTTCGTGATTTCGACGAATTGCGTCGCACCGACGGAACCATTTGTATCCGGCGGTATTGCGCCGCCCTGATTACCGTCCATGCCATCGAAGCTCAAGCCTTTGACCGTCGAAACCTCGCTAATGTAGTTTTCCTGGACCACCGGGTCCGCTCCAGGGGTGACGCTGAAAATATGTTTGGGCGAGAGATGCTCGCGCATTTCGACCTGGCCTGGTTCCACCTTGGGCGCGTTCTTTACCATCTCGCGGAGCGGTTGCGAAACATCGTGTTTGACTTCGCGGGTCACTTGCGCGCCGCGTTGCACTTCTGCGGAAGCGATAGTACCCAACAAAATACAGGCTGCTGCGAGGCCTGCGAACATCCTCACACCGGAATACTCTCTCATTAGCATCCTCCTGGGATACGAAAGGAAAACAACTTTTGGGGATCACGATTACAGGAAAGCGACTACGCTGCATAGTAATAAACCTATACGTCCCAGTTGTCTAGAGTCTTTCTTCTCACAGCAAGACTTGCCAAGTTACGGTTCAGGTACGAAACGATATCCCACGCCGCGGACTGTGAGTAAATAGCGCGGGCGCGCCGGATCATCTTCGATGTAGCGGCGCAGGCGGACGACGAAGTTATCAATCGCGCGCGTATCGGTATCTTCGTGCAAATCCCATACTTGCTCCAAAATCGACTTGCGCGAGATGGCGCGTCCTCGATTGACAATCAGATGGCGAAGGAATTCCGCTTCCATGAGAGTCAGATGGATCACGGCGCCTTTGGCGTGGAGTTCGAGTTTACCGAAGTCAATCGTGCGGCCATCGAAGGAAAAAACGCCGTACTCAGGAGCTTTGCCCGCGGCGGCAGTCGCCGCTTCAGGAATTGCGGTGGCGGCCGCGTCCACTCCCTGCCGCATCCACTCGCTGCGGCGAAGTAGGCCTTGCAAACGGGCAAGCAAAATCGCCAGTTCAAATGGCTTGGGCAAATAGTCGTCCGCGCCGGAGGCAAAGCCTTTGAGTACATCCTCCGGACGGCCGCGCGCCGTTAGCATCAGGATGGGAACAAATTTTTTTGCCGCGCGCAGCTCGCTTGCAACGGCAAATCCGTCTTTGCCGGGAAGCATGACGTCGAGGACCACGGCGTCAAAGGCTTTCGATGTTCTGTCTCCGTTCTTGGGTTTCAGAACAAGCTCAAGCGCGCTCTCGCCATCGCCGACTACAACGACGCTGTGTCCTTCCGCTTCGAGGTTGAAGCGCAGTCCCTGGGCAATATGCGCCTCGTCTTCGACAATTAAAACGCGACTCATGACATCCGCTCCGGAGAAAGCCGGCGCGGCAGATCCATGACGACCGTGGTGCCCTGCCCCACGCCCGGACTCTGTGCGAATACAGTCCCGCCATGCTTCTTGGCAATGGAGCGGACAATAAATAGACCCAGGCCCGTGCCCTTCACCTGCCCTAAAGAACGGCTGGGCACGCGATAAAAGCGCTTAAAAAT
>JBEKTR010000023.1:0-26487 GCA_049515835.1 Terriglobales bacterium | reverse complement strand
GCCAATGCCCTCGTTGCGCTATTCAGCAGTGTTGTCTGCCAAGCGCCAGATAGTATGCTGGTCGCGTTCAAGACGGCGAACGGAGCTCAGCAGCTCACGCCCTTGCAGCCTTGCAACGGCAAGACGATGAATATCTACGTCGCCGGGATGCTGCCCAACACCAAGTATTCCATGACAGGGGTTTTCGTGGCATCGGGGCAACGAGTCGGAACAACACAAACAAAAACTTTTACCGCCGGCGCTATCCCGAGCAGCGTGCAGATTCCGACAATCTCTGTGGTCAGCCCGGCTCCCCCCGCCGCAGTGTTAGAGCCGATTCTCGTTCATGCTTACTTCTTCGGAAAGTATCTCCCGCTCGGGACCGACTTGAAGGGCAATGTCGTCTGGTACTACCAATCGCAGGATGCACTCGGTGGACTGATGACGCGCCCGGAGGCAGGTGGCTATTTCTGGTTCATCGGGGCGGAAAACACTGATCCCTACCTGCAATTCATCCGCAAGATTGATGTAGCGGGAAACCCGGCCAAATGACGCTGACCAGCATCGATCATGAACTGCGCGATTTGCCGAACGGCAATATTCTGATGATTGGTTCGCTCGACCGCGTGCTGGGTTCCGGGATTCAGAATGGCGCGGACATCACGTGCAGGCCTGGTTAGAGGACATCGGGCGGGATCACGGGATCTCTCGAACCAAAAGCGCCCATCAACGTATCGTGGTTACTCGCAAATGTGGGAAGGATATCTCAAACCACCATGTGAGGCAGCTTGGATGAGAGAGGTTAAGGAATATCCCGCTCAGGAAATTCTTGATGTGTTTGAGAGTGTGCTGTTTTGTAAACGGCAAGTACACGCGATCCACAAAATCACCCAGTTTCGTCATGCGGCTCAGCAGGGGTATTTTGACGGAGCTAACCCTGTAAAACTCGCAGAGGTTCCTGCTTTTGCGCCAACTGGCACCGAAACTAGCATTTACTCGCTCGAAGAAATCGGAGCGATGCTAAAGGTTCTTTCGGAACCCTCTGCAACGGCAGTCGCTACTGCCGCATTTACCGGTATGCGTCTCGGAGAACTTCGTGGGCTCATTTGGGAGTCCTACAAGCCTGCTGAGGATGAAGAGACGTTTGGCTGGATGAACATCACCAGGTCGGTGTGGCGCAACACCACAGGCGATCCCAAAACGGCAAAATCGAAGGCGCCAGTCCCTGTTATCCCGCAGTTAGCCAAGAAGCTCGAATTACATCGCAGAGCTCGCGGTAACCCCAGCACGGGACCAATCTTCGCTAATTCAGCCGGGAATCCTCTCGACCTGAATGCTTGCTATCAACGGGATATGAAAGACGTGCTGAAACGTGCCGGGATTATTTGGCACGGATGGCATGGTTTTCGCCGTGGATTGGCAACGAATCTGAACCGTCTCGGCGTGGATGATTCGGTGATCCAGCGTATCCTCCGACACAGTAACGTCGCAACAACCCAAAATCATTACATCAAGACTGCATCTCCTGATGCCGTCGCAGCAATGAAACAGTTCTCTGAAGCCTTATTGTGCTCCACTTGTGCTCCAGATGAGGATGTTGGAGCTCAGGGCACTGTTCAGTAGTTCGCGTAAGTCCCACTCTATGAGTGAGTGGCGGAGAGGGGGGGATTCGAACCCCCGATACAGGTGTTAGCCCGTATAACGGTTTAGCAAACCGCCGCCTTCAGCCACTCGGCCACCTCTCCGGCGGGTAGAGCTAAAGTTTAACACGGGAGTTTTTGGGGGGCCCACCAGATCTCATCTTTTCAATCACCTTTATGGGAGTCGCCGTAGAGCTCAATCCTCGTCCACAAATCATGGCTGCATACTACTGGAGTAAGGGAGGTGGCGGCTGATTCATATAGGCCACAAAAACTACGGGAACAGTCGGGCATATCATTGAGCTGGAGATTTCCGAAGCTAGCGTAGCCGCCCAGACCACTCATGCAGCCACGATTACCCGTGGGGGTGATTCTAATTTGATGGATTGCGCCTCATTCTTCTTTATGTGCCTATGCCGATTTACGCTTCGCCCGGGTCCCACGGGTGAACTGAAAGGTTTCCACTCGATTCCGGCCGCCTTGTTTTGCGCGATAAAGCGCTTTGTCAGCATTCTCGATGACCTGCAAAACGAGATCCATCTGCGGCGCAGGCTCGGCGACGCCGATACTGATTGTGACCGATAGGCCCTCCCCCGTAAGGGCGAATGGCTCTGTATTTGGCTTTGCCTTCTTCGATGACTTACGCGATTTCGCTCTACGATCAGTGCCGCGCGACGCGTTCCGCCGCTCGCCAACTTCACGAACGTGAAAAAAAGAGGTTTCGACCGCCGCGCGTAGTCCTTCCAGATGCGGCAACGCCACTTGCATTTTCGCGCCCGCAAATAAAATGGTGAACTCTTCTCCGCCCACACGAAATGCCTTGCCTGCGCCGCTGACCCGCGCCAGTTTCGATGCGACCAGACGCAACACTTGGTCACCAGTGTCGTGCCCATAGATATCGTTGAATCTCTTGAAATGGTCGATGTCAACCACGGCGATGGTATAGGGAGGCTCGAGCCGTAGGAGAGCGGTGTTGAATGCGCGGCGCCCCGGAAGAGATGTCAGTTCGTCGTGATAGGCGAGGATATATGAGTTCTCGATGATCGAGCTCAACAAAATCAGCCCCGCGGTCGCAAAATAAGCGCTGGCTCCGGCATGAACGCCTCCCTTCTGGAAACTCACAAAAACCGCGGTCAGAGACCAAAGGAAACCGCTCTCAAGTGGTTGACGAAGATGGAAGAAACGATACGCGAGAAAACCAATAGCGGCGACGAAGGAAAACAATCCAACCCGGGGTACTGAACTCCAGCCGAATAAGGAATGATCGCCAAATGATGCATGAAAGAACATCGGAGACGATTTTGACCCGGGTCGACAAAGGAGCGCCACAACAACAGACTCAAGAAAAATGATGCTCAGGTATGGCGCCATGGCGGGGACAGAGAACCCCCGCTCACGGATGTAGGAAAAGACAACGAAGTTGAGGGGCAAAACGAACGCGAGTACCTCGAGGGCAATGTGGCCCGTCCCATAGTAGGAAGGGTGGCCGGCGGAGAAAAATTCTAGGGCGCGGTGCGCCAACATGAGCGTCAGCAGGGTGAAAAACGTGCGGCTCGAATGAAAACGCCATGCGAGCAAAACTCCGGCGCAAAAAACAGCGAAATAATAGAAATCAACTGCTGGGGCGGAGACGGACAAAAGGCCTGCTTCGAGGACAATAATCGCGGCAAAAAGAAGAGCTCCGCCGGGCACAAGCAGCGATTTCAAAAGTTTGGAATTCACCTTGGATTGCCTGAAGTATTATCTTCCTGGACTGGGAGTCGAGCGAGTGACGCTGGAGGTTCATTCCTGAGCGCGCTTTCCCATCGTTAAACCACTTCCCGAAATTGCACGATAGATACTTTCGTGTGTGCTAATACTTCCTCAGTTACGGGGATCCATCTTTAGAATCAGATGAGTTACACATTAGAGGGGAACCGATGCGAGTTCTTATTGCAGAAGACGATTTTGCGCTGGGCAATTTTGTCAAAAAAGGGCTCGAAGCGGAACACTACGCCGTTGATATCTCTGGAGACGGTGAACAGGCTCGCGCGATGGCGAGCGAATTCGAATATGACATGATCGTGCTCGATCTAACACTTCCTCGACTGGATGGCATAGCGGTTTTGCGTTTCTTGCGAACTCGAAAACCAAGTATTCCAATTCTCGTGCTGACGGGACGAAGCCGCGTGGAGGACCGGGTGCAATGTCTAGACCTGGGTGCAGACGACTATTTGGCGAAGCCTTTTTCCTTTAGCGAGTTATCGGCCCGAATTCGTGCTCTCCTGCGACGTAGCCATATGCCTGCGGAATCGATGCTCTCGGTAGAGGATCTCAAACTGGATCGCGTGGAACGTCGCGTCGAAAGAGCGGGACGGCGGGTCGAGTTGCTTTGCTTGAATACTTGATGCGCAATGCCGGCAGACGGGTAACAAGAGCCATGATTATCGAGCACGTATGGAATCTATCCTTCGACACCTCCACGAATGTGGTGGACGTTTACGTGAACTATGGTTTGCGAGTGCAAGAAGTGTTCTCGCCTTCCAGCACGATCTGACAAAGCGGCAGGCAGTTGTTAGGTGCATAACATTGGGAGCGGGATGACAGTCGTGAATCTAGAAGCGAATACAAACAAAAAAGCCGAGATCCGACTTTTCCGCCGGCGACGAATGTTCGCGGCCTTTCGTCTGCCATGGCCAAGAAATCCTGGCGCCACCCTCGCCGTGTGCCAACAAGCAGGGTGCAGCCATTGGCGTCGGATCTGGAGGCATCTGTGCTGGCGCAACAGCCGGATTCGCCTGCAAGAGGCGTGGTACTGCGCTCCGCAGTGCTTTGAACTAGCTCTACGGCGCAACCTTGAGCAGGCTGTTATACCCGCAACCCGCTTCGGGGCTCGAGCGCTGAACGATGATCCCGATCCGCAATGGAGAGCGCGAACGCGCAGCGTTGTGGGTGCGAGCACCGAGTCGGCTCCCAACCACCGCATTCCCTTGGGGCTGCTCTTACTCTCGCGCGGCCAGCTTAATAATGCGCAATTGCGCATCGCGCTCGCGCGGCAACAATCTGAAGGAGGCCGTCTCGGCAAGTGCCTGGAGAGGCTGGGGTTCACCGACGAATCTCAGATCACTGCCGCTTTGGCCGTCCAGTGGAGTTGTCCGGTCTGGCCCGCTACAGAAGCGCCCGTATTGGAGTGCGCACGCATGCTGCCTCTCACGTTACTGCGGGCATTTAACATCTATCCTCTGCGGTTTGTCGCTGCCACGAGGACTTTCTATCTGGCTTTCTCTGATCGCCTTGATCACTCGGTGCTATATGCCATAGCGCAAATGTTGCAGTGCCGCACCGAGCCCTGCGTGATGCGGCAAAGCGTTCTTTGTGATTTTCTTGCCGGAATCGAGCGCTTGTCCGACTGCGCCGATATGCTCTTCGAACGTCCCGAGGGCTATGAGGAAATTGCCCGCATCACCTCCGCCTACGTATTGAAACTTGGAGCGCAACAGGTGCGAATCGCGAACTGCCGCAACTATTTGTGGGCGCGTCTCATCACAGGCCGTGATGTGGCTAATTTGTTGTTTCATTTCCCGCTGGACGGGGGGCATGGAGGCCTGGATAAGAGCACCTATAATAGGCAGGCATGTTAGCACCGGACTTTAAAGAGTTTATGCGGTTGTCCCGCGGCCACACCATGGTACCGGTCGTGAAATCGGTTACCGCAGATTTGCTTACGCCGGTATCCGCGTTTCTCGCAATTGCGGAAAAAGAACGGGAAGCCTTTTTGCTCGAATCGGTGGAGCGAGGCGAACAGATTGGGCGCTATACGTTTTTGGGCGTGCGGCCTTACATGAAGATGGAGGCAAGCGGCGGCAAGGTTTTCGTCACGCGCGGGAAAAAGCGAGAGGAACGAAAAGGCAGTGCAGGGAGAGCATTGCAGGAATTGCTGCAAGTCCACCGGGCAGCGAGCATTCCTGGGCTGCCGCCGTTTTCTGCTGGCGCCGTGGGGTATTTTGCTTACGACAGCGTGAGGCAACTGGAAAATATCGGCGACCATGCGAAAGATGATTTGCATCTGCCCGACTGCACCATGCTTTTTTTTGATCGCGTACTCGCATTTGACCATTTGCGGCATGAGATACAGATTATTGCGACGGTGGACGTAACCCAGGAGAATCCGCGCCAAGCTTATGCGCGAGCGGTGTGGGACATTGCCAGGATCGAAAAGAAGCTGGCATCGTTTCGACCGCGCAACGGGATCAAGAAGCGAAATGGCAAGCTCAAGCTAAAGATTCGCGCGGGAACGACGAAGCCCCGATTCCTTAAATCGGTGGAACTAGCGCGGGAGTACATTGCTGCGGGCGATGTATTTCAGGTTGTGCTTTCGCAACGATTGGATTTTGTTCCCGAAGTCGCCCCGTTTGACATTTACAGGGCACTGCGCACAGTAAATCCTTCGCCGTATATGTATTACCTGCGGATGGGAGATACGCATGTGCTGGGATCGTCGCCCGAAATGTTAGTGCGGGTGACGAGCAGAAAACTGGAATATCGTCCAATTGCGGGAACGCGCCCGCGAGGGCGCGACCAGGCAGAAGATCTGCGGCAGGAGAAAGAAATGCTGGGCGATGAAAAAGAACGCGCCGAGCATGTGATGCTGGTGGATTTGGGACGGAATGATCTGGGTCGCGTGAGCGAATATGGATCGGTGAAGGTGCGCGATCTGATGTATGTGGAGCGATACTCGCACGTCATGCATATCGTCTCTGCATTGGAAGGGAAGCTGCGCGAGGGATTGAGCGCACTGGATGCATTCGCCGCATGCTTTCCGGCGGGCACATTAACCGGTGCGCCGAAGGTGCGGGCAATGCAGATTATCGAAAAACTGGAGCCTACGCGACGCGGCATCTATGGCGGCTCGGTGCTCTACGCCGACTTCGCGGGAAATGTGGATTCATGCATTGCGATCCGGACGATGCTGATGCAAGGCAAAAAGGCGTACTTACAAGCGGGAGCGGGGATCGTCGCCGATTCAATTGCCGAACACGAATTTCAAGAGTGTATGAACAAAGCGAAAGCCGTGCTGCGTGCGGTGGAGAAGGCGAGAGCATAGGCGAGAGCGCAGATAAGGGTGCAAATCTGAGAGCTTTACCGAAACGCTGAGCCGAATCGCGTCGCGGAGTGCTAAGCTAGCTGCGTTTACAATCCGTTCCCGATGGATCACATTCTTCAGTGGTTTCCCGCCGAGGCCGTCAAAATTCTGTTGGTGCTGTTTCTTTCGTTCCTCGTGGGACTGGAGCGGGAAGAGCGCAAAAAGCCAGGTGAGGACTATTCTTTGGGGGGCGTTCGAACGTTCCCTCTGATTGGCTTGATTGGCTATTCGATGGCGCTGCTGGCGCATGGTGAAGTGCTGCCCATTGCATTGGGTTTTGCGGTGGTGGGCGCATTTCTCTGGCTTTCGTATCGACACAAGCTTTCCGTTTCGGGAATGCCCGGAGCGACCACGGAAGCATCGGCCCTGCTCACCTATATAGTGGGCGGTCTGGTTTATGCGGGTGATTTCTGGATCGCGACGACCATTACGGTGGCCAGCATGTTTCTGCTGGAATTGAAGGTCGCGCTCGAAGGCTTGGGCCAGAAGATTCCAGCGACGGAAATTTTGACGTTCACGAAGTTTCTGCTATTGACGGCCGTCATTCTGCCGGTGTTGCCGAACCAGGCCTTTGGGCAGTTCCACATTAACCCTCTCAAAGTTTGGCTGGTAGTGGCCGCGGTCAGTGCGATCTCCTATGGAAGCTATGTCCTGCTGAGCGTGAGGGATGCCAGCATCCTCATCTCGGGCTTGTTAGGAGGGCTTTATTCTTCGACCATTACCACGGTCGCGCTGGCGAAAATGTCGAAAGAAGAGAGCCGCGACCATATGTTCACGGGAGCCATCGTGCTGGCATCGGGCATGATGTATCTTCGGATTCTTCTGCTGGTTGCGATTTTCAACCGGCAGCTCGCTGCCGCACTGGTAACGCCGTTTCTTGTATTGGCCGCCCTCACGTTGACGGTAGGATGGTTGTGGTCGCGTCGAGCGGATGAGACGAGCGCATCGGGGTTCGATTTGCGGCAAAAAAATCCGCTGGAGTTAGGATCGGCGTTGTTGTTTGCCGGCTTGTTCCTTGGCATTTCGGTCGTTACGCGGCTCGCGGCTGAGCATTTAGGAAGTGGGGGCGTACTGGGGCTTGCCAGCATCATGGGCGTGAGCGATGTGGATCCGTTTATCTTGGGGATGACGCAAACGACCGGAGAGCACATCTCGCTCACAACCGCGGCGGCAGCGATCGTGATCGCCGTCACCAGCAACAACATCATCAAGGGAATTTATGCGTGTATCTTCGGCAGCCGCAAAACCGGGCGGATGGTGCTGGGCCTATTAGTGGCACTAGCGATTATTGGGTTGTCGCCCCTGTTGTGGCTGTATCACACTACCTAGGCTGCCAGCCAGTTTCCGATTAATTTCTTCCCCGCTTCGGTGAGCACGCTCTCGGGATGAAACTGCACGCCTTCCACTGGAAAGAGCTTATGGCGGAGTCCCATGATGGTGCGGCGACCGTCTTTTTCAGTGGTCCAGGCGCTGACTTTTAGATCCGACGGTAAACTCGATTCCTCGATAATCAGCGAGTGGTAGCGGGTCGCCGTCATGGGCATCGGCAGTCCTTGAAAAATGCCGTTGTTGTCATGGAGGATGGCGCTCGTTTTGCCGTGCATGAGATGGGGTGTGCGGACAACTTTGCCGCCGAAAGCTTCTCCGATGGCTTGGTGACCGAGACAGACGCCGAGAACCGGGACTTTGCCAGCAAAGTAGCGGATTAACTCGATGCTGATGCCCGCTTCGGTGGGAGTGCAGGGGCCTGGGGAAATCAGGATGCGCCGAGGATGGAGTTGGGCGACTTCTTCGACTGTGAGCTGATCATTGCGGCGAACAACGACGTCCGCACCCAACTCGCCGAGATACTGGACGAGGTTGTAGGTGAAGGAATCGTAGTTGTCGAGAACGAAGACCATTGGGATTAGATTATCTTAACCAGGCCCAAGTCGCCTTTCGGAGGCTTGACAGGCTGCGTTCAAAACGCCATGCTTAATTGCTCTACGGAGGAAGCATGGCGGACCCGCAGGATGGCGCACAGGGCGGTCAGGTTGCGAAACAGGCTGGTGCGGAACAAGGCGGTGCAGAAGAAAAACGGAGTACGCGCCGCTTCCCCTTGCGCTTGCCGCTCTCCGTCAACGCCGAAAACCCACCTCAGGGGAGCGCGGAAACCCGTGATGTGAGTGCCCGTGGCGTCTGCTTTTTTGTGGATTCAGGCATTGCCAATGGTTCGGGTATTGATTTCACATTGACATTGCCCCCGGAGATTACGCTGACGGAAAGCATTCGCGTGCGTTGCCGTGGCAAGGTGGTGCGAGTGAATGAACCGTCCTCAGATGGCAAGGTGGCCGTTGCCGCTGTCATTGAGGAGTATGAGTTCCTTCCGTGAAATGTCCGGTTGTCCTGTTTCCGTCGGCGCGCTTACTGCGAGATGGCTCTAAATTCTCTAGCGAACCACGTTGAATCCTTTTCTGCCGCATCGTTGGTGGTTTTGCTTGCCGGGCTTGGCCCTGCTCGGAATGCAGGCTGGTGCCCAGATAACCCTCGAGTCCGTTCGAGTGCTATCCGACAACGGGCCGCAGGTTGAGATTGTCACGAGCGCACCGGTTTCCCCGACCGTACGACAATTGGATAGTCCGCCCCGGCTCGTTGTAGATTTGCCCGATACGGAATTCCACCGCGCGCCAGAACGCATCATCGTCAACGATGGGCCCGTCGAAGCCGTCCGTGTGGACGAGCACCAGGATTCGCCACCTGTGGCCCGGGTGGTGGTGGATTTGAAACAGGCTGTTGGATATGAAACGCAGACACAGGGCACGCGACTGCTTGTCAGTTTCCCGAGATCTGGGAGCGTTTCTGCCGCTGCGAATGATGCTGCGCTACCCACGCCAATTCCGCTCGGCCGGGTTACATTTTCAGGAAGCACTGTACTTGCAGGTTCATCCGTTACGGCCGGCTCGGATACGGCGATTTTACGCTTGGGTCGCGGCGGTGAAGTGCGCGTTTGCCCGGGAACGACCGTTTCCGTTACTCCTTCGCCCAATGGTCACGACATGTTGCTCGGCATGAACACAGGTGCAATCGAACTTCACTACTCACTGGTGCCGTCCTCTCCTTTTGCGTCTGATTCGGTAATCACACCCGATTTCCGGATTGTTCTAACGGCGCCTGGTGAGTTCGATGCCGCCATATATGCCGATTCACGCGGAAACACTTGCGTGCGGGCTCTGCCGGGCAACACGGCGCCCATCAAGGTATCGGAACTCATCGGCGACGGGGCGTACGAAGTGAAGCCTTCGGAACAAGTGACGTTTCGAGCTGGGCAAATCAAAGAAGCGAATAACCAAGTTCCCCCAACCTGTGGTTGCCCCGCCCCGGTCGCTGCGATTACCACATCCGGTCCGGAAATGCAGCCGCTGCCGCCTTCGAAACCCGATGAGGTCCATGTAAGTGTGGATGCGCCGTTTGTATTTAGTGCAAGCGCCCCGAAACCGAAACCAGAGCCGATGTCCAGCATTGAGGTGCGTGCCTCGGAAGCTTTGCCGGTGATGACCCGCATACGAATTGTGCCGCTGGGAGATGTGGTGATTCCGCCGTCGATGCAAGCAGCACCCGCGAAGTCTGCGGTGCCAACCCAGCATGATGGCTTTTTAGGAAAGATAAGACGGTTCTTTGGGTCGATTTTCCACTGAGCCTCAGTTTCCTTTCCACTGGAACTCCGTGTAAAATCGTGGTTTAAGCCTTGTCCGGCGGACTTTGTGGCCTGCCCGCTTCCGTCGCAGAAATCATTCGTTTCAAAGGAGATTCGCCAGAGCATGTCTATCCCCGCGACCCAGCTACGTCCAGGCATGATCATCAAGCACAACAATGATCTGCACTCCGTATTCAGTGTGGAGCACCGCACCCCCGGCAATTTGCGCGCCTTCATTCAGGCGAAGCTGCGCAACCTGCGAACCGGCGCGATGTTCGAGCACCGCTTCCGCTCCCCTGATCCGATTGAAAAGGTGATGGTCGACGAGGTTTCCATGGAATATCTCTACAACGACGGCGACGATTATTACTTTATGAACACTGAGAACTACGAGCAGACGCACCTGACACGCGACACGCTCGGTGATTCGGTGGAATACCTCACGGCCAATTTGCAGATTAAGGTGGAATTCTTCGATGGCAAAGCAGTCGGCATTGAGTTGCCACAAACAGTGATTCTGACTGTGACGGAGACCGAGCCGGGCATTAAAAGCGCAACGGCCTCGAGTGTATCGAAGCCAGCCAAGACGGAAACTGGATTGGTAGTACAGGTTCCGCCCTTCATCAACGAAGGCGAAAAGATTAAAGTAGATACCGCAGAAGGCGTCTATCTTTCACGCGCGTAAGACGGCAGCATGAGCAACCAACCGCAAACGCTGGCTCGTAGATATTTGGTGCGTGGGCGTGTGCAGGGTGTTGGCTTCCGTTGGTTCGTGGAACGCGAAGCGTATACGCTCGGCATTTCTGGATGGGTGAGAAATAACCCTGATTCCAGCGTGGAGGTGTTGGCGATGGGCACGACGGCCCAACTGGATGCCTTGCAGTCGAAGCTTCGCCAAGGGCCTCGTGCCGCGCGCGTGGACCACATTGAGGAATTCGACGTCCAGCTGATTGCAGGCCTCAGCAAATTTCGCATTGAAGGAGCATGGTAAATGGCGACTGCCCAATTGAATGGCAAGTGCGAGCCCCTGAAGAAACTCATCCGTGAAGTTCACGATTTTCCGAAGCCCGGAATTCTGTTTTACGACATTACGACTCTGCTCAAAGACAAGACCGGTCTAGCGACGCTGATTGACGCATTCGCCGAATATTATCTCGACAAAAAGATTGACCTTGTTCTGGGTATGGAAGCTCGCGGATTCATCTTCGCTCCTGCTCTGGCCTATCGTTTGAATGCCGGCTTCGTTCCTGTACGCAAGCCGGGCAAGCTGCCTGCTGCGACCGAAAGCCTGAAATACGATCTCGAATACGGCAGCAATACGCTGGAGATCCACAAAGATGCGATCTTGCGAGGCCAAAAAATCGTGATTGTTGATGATTTGCTCGCCACTGGCGGTACGGCGGATGCGACCGCAAAGCTGGCGTCTTCTCTCGGTGCTGATATTGCCGGATTTGGCTTTGTTGTGGAACTCGACTTTCTGAATGGACGCGAGAAGCTCAAGCAATACGACGTACTGTCGCTCCTGCACTATGCCGAATAAGGAAAAATCAGTGCAGAAAATGAGTGATGGTGAGCGTTATGGCCACCCAAAAGCCAGCACTTACGCTCAGTACCGCAACGACACCAAGCAGTAAGTTGCGGCCAGGCTCGCGTAAAGTGAAAGGAATTTCCGAGAGATCAGCATCGGGGGGCTGCGCGTCGGGCTCGTTGATGGCGACTAATTTCTGGGTCATTGAACTTGATGCCCTGAAGTAATAACCCGTTAACAATCGAAGTGTCGTCCATTTTGCGCAAAAATGATACAAAATTTTCTCTTGTGTGTCGGAGGCCTACATAACCGACGGTCACATTTAGGGGCAGACTACTGGGCATCGCCTACCGAGCGAAAATCGCGACCCATACGCCGGCGCTCAGGATTAGCATCAGCGCCATACCAAGGACGAAAGACCAATTGACCCGTCCGAACCCAGAGGGCCCCGAAGGGGGCTTCGGTTCAGGAGCAAACTGTATGGATGACAGCACCACATTGAGATTTGTGGGCTTACTCAACAGCGACGGTTTGGGGGAGGCCAAGTGCATCACAGAACCGGCTCTGGCTCATCCGGCACAGCTGCCGGATTACTATACCTAATGCATTAGATTCACCAAAGCAAGAAGGGTTCCCCATTAAATTTTTCTATGGGGAAAGTAAGCCGGCTAACTCTTTCAGAATTTCAGGCATCTTTTAGGATTATTTCCGAGCCCGGCGGGAGATAACTTTTGCGCTGGAACCAATCCTGCATCGCCTCTTGCAGGAGCTCGATGGGCACGTTCGTGCCAATTTCCATCAATCCATCCGCCACCGGAAGCGTGTCATCGAACGCTGTTGCGTTCGTAAAATTCCGCATGGAAAAACTGTCCAGCCACTTTACGGGGCAAGGCAAGAATCGCCCGTCGCTTTGATACTCTACCCGGATCTTGCGCGCGAACATAAGATTTATGAAACAATTTGGAACCCAAGCAGGATAAATCATTCTGCAAACACCGCTATGATTAGAAACGATGCGGAAGCATGGGGGCAATTCCGAGTTGGGATTCCTTTTGGCGTGCTGCGCTCAAGTTCCTGAAACGGAGCGCCAGGAGCGCATGCTACGGGCCCTCGTGACGCCGCTCGATTGGGATCGCATAGTAGCGAAGGCTGAACTGCACGGGGTGATTCCGCAGGTCTACCGAGCGGTGGCCGCCGCCAGCACGACGTTACCGGAAATTCTGCTCTCGGCGTACATCGCCAACTGCCAGCGCACTCTTTGGTTTGCCACCGAACTAGTTCGCGTGACGAAGCACCTGCAAGATAGGGGCATTGAAACCCTCGCTTACAAGGGGCCCTTGCTATCGGAAATTCTCTACGGGAGCGTCTGCGAGCGGCAGTTTCACGATCTCGACTTCATCGTTCGGGCGAACGACGTTGTCGGGGCCAAAGATGCGCTCAGAGAAATCGGCTATCAGAGCACGTTGGCACTAACATCACGCCAGGAGCGAGCATACCTCCGCGTTGGATACGAATATGCGATGGACCGTGTCCAAGGGAAAAACCTGCTCGAATTGCACTGGCACACGCAGCCGCGCTTCTATGCGATAGATTTTTCCGTGGAGGACTTTTTCCAGCGGGCTACACTGATGGAACTCGGGGAGCAGCCCGTGCGTACGCTATGCTCGGAAGATCTCATGCTGGTTCTATGCGCGCATGCGGCCAAACATCTGTGGATGCGACTTTCTTTGCTCGCCGACATTGCGCAGTTGGCACAGTGCATTGATTTGAACTGGATAGTTATCCAAGCGCGAGCGGCGCAACTCGGCATGCAGCGCATTGTCGCCGTCTGCTTTCTACTGGCGCAATACTGGTTGGGTTATGGTATGCCGACAAGCGTCGAACCCGATGAAGCTGCCAAATCCATCGCCGAAGAAGTGGGCGCGATTCTCACCAGTGACGCCGACTTTGACATGGAGTCGCCTGCGTATTTCCGATTGATGTTGCAATTGCGGGAACGTCAGTACGACAAGGCCCGCTTTTTGTGGCGGCTGCTCACGACGCCGGGCCCCGGCGAATGGAAGGCCGTCCGGCTTCCTGATGCGCTATTCTCTCTTTATCGAACTGTGCGAATGGCTAGACTAATCAAGCGGTGCTTGCCGGGTTCTTTGCCTAATAAGCCTATTTTGTAGGCGCGCTGAGATATTTCTCCAGCGGAATTTCGAAATACATGAGTTCATCGCCCTTGGCGTCATTCACACCGGAGAGATAAACCGTTGCGCCGGCGAGCGGCGTCGAGATGCCGGATACATCGAAAAACATAAATCCAGCCTGCGCACTGTGAGGTTCAACGGCTTTCGCAGCAAACTGTGCGCGATCAATTTCATCGCGGGTCTTTTCGCTGATGCCGCCTTTCACCTTTTTTGGCCAGGGCAACGGAGAGGGGCTGGGAGTGGATTCCGGGCGCGCCAAACGGCGGTAGATGTCTTCTTGTGTGGCCCGGGGAATCTTGGTGCGATCCACAGTGATGAATTCCACTTTCATATTTTCGAGCGTGACGGGTTGGTTGCCGTCATTACGAATGACGACAAAGATGGGAAGGAACCCATTCTGGTTGTAGGGTGCGGTGAAAATCGCCGCTTTGTCGGCCATATCATAGGGATCCAGAGCGACCGTGACGAACTCATTTGCGTGTTCATCCCGCGCGGGATAGGACTTCACCGATTGAGCGACCGGCATGACGAACTGCTTGGTGGCAGCCTGCGATAGCGAGGAAAAAGCGCAAAGGCACAGCAAATGCAGGGCGACTCTTGACCTGACAGAACGACTGGGCATTGTATTCATTGCATTATAAGATGCGTTCAGAGATAAGACTGGTGCCTGACGCGATTCGCTAACGGTTAGAATGTGGAATCCTCCATGTACGTTTTCTACAGCGCTTTGCTGGCCGCGGGCTTGTTGCTGAGCGTTCCCTATTGGCTGCTGGAAATGTTGCGCCATGGGAAGTATCGATCTGGGTTAAGCGAACGTTTGGGTCGCGTACCTGATCGAATTGTCAAAAAAATGCCTCGACGGACCATCTGGATTCATGCCGTTTCAGTAGGGGAAGTGCTTGCCATCGGGAATTTGGAGGAGGAACTCAAGCGCCAACGGCCTGAATACCGGATTGTCGTCTCCACGACAACGGACACCGGGCAAGCGCTTGCGCGAAAACGCTTCGACGAAGAAAACGTTTTTTATTTCCCGCTCGACTTAGGTTTTGCAATTCGACCTTATTTGCGCGCTCTCCGTCCGGAATTGGTCGTGATCGCCGAAACCGAGTTTTGGCCTAACTTTCTACGACTCGCGCACTCTTCCGGCGCGCGAATCGCTATAGTGAATGCCCGCGTCTCAGACCGTTCGCTGCCGGGCTACCGGCGTTGGAGGAAAATTCTATCGCACATCCTGAAAAACGTTGACCTGTTTCTGGCGCAGACGCCCACCGATGGCCAACGGTTGGCGGAAATCGGAGCCGCGCCCGATCGGATTCAAGTTAGCGGAAATTTGAAATACGGCATCGCGGCACCGGCAGCTAGTCCGATCACGGCTCAATTGCGCGAGGCTTTCGAGCGATTCGGCACTCGCCCCGTACTCGTCTGCGGAAGCACAGTCGACGGCGAAGAAGCGCTTTTGCTGCGGGCGTTCGAGAAAGTTCTGGCCAGCCATCCACAAGCAGCGATGATTCTGGCGCCGCGCCGCCCCGAGCGTTTCCGTGATGTAGCGCGTATTCTCGCAGAATTGAACGTCCGATTTTGGCGACGCTCCGCATGGAGCGGCGAGGACATTTCGAGTGGAGTGCTGCTCCTGGATACCATCGGTGAATTGGCATCTTTGTACGCACTCGCGGACATCGCTTTTGTCGGCGGGAGCCTCGAGCCACACGGCGGGCACAACATTCTTGAACCCGCGCAGCACGGTGTCGCGATTGTGGTCGGCATTCACACGGCGAACTTCCGCGACATGGTGATGCTCTTCCAGCGCCGGAACGCCGTGCGTGTGATCAGCGCTGTGGACTTACCGCAAGTCTGGATAGAACTGATCGCCGATACTGACAAGCGCCTCGCACTCGGGCGTAACGCCGCGGAAACGGCACAATCGCAGACGGGAGCAACGCGAAAAACTGTGGAGGCACTGACGAATCTCCTCCAAGCCCCTGAGGAATACTCCAATCCCACGCCGGAAGGCGTTCGCGCCAAAGATTCATCCACATCGTGAACCCTTTTTCTTTCATTTACGGTTTGGGTGTGGGCGGCAAGAATGCGATCTATGATCGTGGCCTACGCCGTGCTCAATGTTTGCAAGGCCCGGTCGTAAGTGTAGGCAACTTGTCCGTCGGTGGCTCCGGCAAAACGCCATTCATTTTGCTTCTCGGTGGCTTGCTGCAAGCTCGTGGAATAACGTTCGACGTCCTCTCCCGCGGGTATGGCCGCACGTCGCGCGGCGTAGCCATCGTTGACTCATCTGGCAGCGCGCGCGATTTTGGTGATGAACCGCTGTTGATTGCCCGGCAGTTAGGCGTTCCTGTCGTCATCGGCCGGAGCCGCTATCATGCAGGACTCAGAGCTGAAGTGGAGTTTGGCCCGCAACTGCACTTGCTCGATGATGGCTTTCAGCATCGCCAATTGACCCGGGATTTCGACATCGTGTTGATTACGCAGCGTGATGTGCACGATATCTTGCTCCCCGTCGGACGCTTGCGTGAGCCACTGCGATCACTTGATCGTGCCGACGCCGTCGTCTTGATGGACTCGCTAGATGTGAACCTGCTCCCGCTCAAGAATCAGAGCGTTTGGCGAGTACAACGAAGCATAGCGCTCGGCGCGGTTCCTTCACGGCCGGTGATCTTCTGCTGCATCGCGCGTCCTGAAAGGTTCCTGCAACAGCTTGTCGCTGCGGGAGTGAAGCCCGTGGCGAGCAAGTTCTTCCCCGATCATCACTCTTATACAGCTGGCGATATCAATTCTCTTCACAAATTGCGGCAACAGAGCAACGCTGATGGGTTCATCACTACCGAGAAGGACATCGTGAACCTGGGCGAGCTTCAGTCCGGCTTGTCTCCGCTGGCGGTTGCCCGCGTGACCTTGAACCTCGCTGACGCGGATAACGCCGTGAATACCATCCTGCGGAGAATTAAAGAGCGCACGCCCCGAACATGAGAGAATTTCGATTTGCATGAATAAACATCCCAAAGAAGTCGAGCGGTTGAAGAAAATCGTGGAATCGTTTGCCAGGGTCACAATCGCGGTGGTTGGCGACCTCGTGGCCGATGAATTTGTGTTTGGGGAAATATCTCGCGTGTCGCGTGAAGCTCCGGTTCTAATTCTGCGCCACAAAGATCGCAAAGTGGTCCCCGGCGGCGGCGCCAATGCCATCAACAATCTCGCGGACTTGGGCGTCAACGTTTTGCCCGTGGGCATTGTCGGTGAAGACGAACCCGGCCGCCTGCTGCTGAAGCTGTTTCGGCGCAAACACATTGCGCTCAGCGGAATCGTTCGCGACAAGAAGTATGCGACCGTCACCAAGACCCGCATCCTGGCTGGTATGACGCATACTTGGCAACAACAAGTAGTAAGAATCGACCGCGAGCCCGATGCCGCGCCCGAAGCTCATACGCGCCGCGAATTGATCCTCGCCGCGCGCGAGTATGCGCGGGCCTCCGATGCCATCCTGATTTCCGATTACGGTTATGGCGCGGCGACGCCACAGATTTTGAACGCAATTCGCGACAAGAGCCGCGCCGCGCGTCTACCCATCGTGCTCGATTCGCGGCGGCGCATGCTCGAATATTCCGGCATCACCGCAGCTACGCCCAACGAACCCGAAGTCGAAGAAGCTCTCGGCGTGAAAATCGGACAAGACTGGTCGCAGCTTTGCTCGGCCGCGCAGCACGTCATAACGAAAATGAATCTGCAATCGCTCGTCATTACACGCGGCCGCGACGGCATGGTGGCTTTTGATGGCAAGCACAAGCCCCTGGACATTCCCATTTTCGGGACCGACGAGGTTGCCGATGTGACCGGCGCGGGCGATACTGTCATCGCTACATTCACGGCTGCTTTAGCCGCGGGCGCAAGCACCGAGGAAGCAGCCCACCTCGCAAACTACGCGGGCGGAATTGTCGTCATGAAGCGCGGCACAGCCACGGTTTCGCAGGCGGAATTGCTCGCTGCCATCGCCAAAACTCCGCCAGTCACGCGTTCCCACTAGCCACATGACCCAAAAGATTCTCAGCCGCGATCAATTGCAGGAACAGGTCGCCGAATGGCGCCAGGCCGGTGACTCCATCACGCTGGCCAACGGCTGCTTCGATCTGTTGCACGTCGGCCATGTGCGATACTTGCGGGCCGCAAAGGAACTCGGTGGCCGCCTCATCGTCGCCGTGAACGCCGACGATTCGGTGCGTGCGTTGAAAGGCGCAGGCCGTCCCATCATGCCCCACGCCGAACGCGCGGAGATCATCGCCGCACTAGCCGATGTCGATGCCGTCGTCATTTTTCCGGAGCCCGACGTGCGCGCGCTCATCCGTGAAATTCACCCCGATGTACAGGCGAAGGGAACAGACTATTCCGCCGACTCCGTTCCCGAGCGCGATGCCGTTCGGGAATACGGCGGCCGCGTCGCCATTGTCGGCGATCCGAAAGATCACTCTGCCACGGAAATTATTCGCACCAAACTGGGACCGCGGTGAGCCCGCCACCCGATCAAATTCTAGTAGTCCGCTTGAGCGCGATGGGCGACATCATTCACGCCATGCCCGCGGTGGCCGCTCTGCGCGAGGCATTGCCGTCACTGCGGATCGGATGGCTCGTCGAAGAACGATGGGCAGAACTGCTTTGCGCTAAGTCGGAATCTCGCGCCGGCCCGCGCAATCCACAACGTCCGCTCGCCAATAACGTCCACACTGTAGATACCAAGCGCTGGCGCAAGTCTTTGCTGAGCGCAGAAACCCCACATAGTGTTTTTGCCTCCATCTCGGAGTTGAAAAAAAAACGTTACGACATTGCCGTGGATTTCCAAGGCCTCTTGCGCTCTTCGATTCTGATGCGCCTTTCCGGAGCCCGCTTCCGTTACGGTTTCGCTCGTCCTCGAGAGTCGGCCGCCCGGTGGTTTTATACTTCGGTCGTCCCGGCTCAAGGAACGCACGTGATTGAGCAGAATCTCTCACTCGCGCAAGCGGCCGTAAACACACCGTTGAAGCTCGCGAGCGCCGAATTTCCACGCGACGAAGAGGCCGAGCAGAACATAGAAGCCGAGCTGACAAAACGCAACATCGGCAAGTTTGCCATCCTCAATCCGGGCGCGGGCTGGGGAGCAAAGCAATGGCCCGCGGATCGTTACGGGGCAGTCGCTAAACAGCTCGCGCAAGTAGGCTTGCAGTCACTCATCAATTTCGGCCCCGGCGAAGAGCCCCGTGCAGATGCCGTCGAAGCCGCAAGCGCCGGTGGCGCGCAGAGAATTTCGCTTTCTCTCGCGGAACTCATCTCACTCACTCGCCGTGCTTCCTTGTTCATCGGCGGTGATACCGGCCCCATGCATCTCGCCGCTGCGCTGAACATACCCGTCGTCGCCATTTTCGGCCCCACGGATCCGGCGCGCAACGGCCCATTCGGAGCGCACAACATTGCATTGAGAAATCCCGCAAGCGTCACCGACCACTCCCGCCACGCAGCGCCCGAAGCCGGTCTGCTGCAAATTAGCAGCGGCCAAGTCGCCTCCGCCGCTCTCGAATTGTTGGGAGCTCACGCATGAGCTGGGCAAAAATCGCTCGCCGGATTCGTGTTCCGCTGGGATTTCTTTTTGCCGCATTCTATCTCTGGCTCGCCAGACCCACGCCCGCTTCGATGCTGATCGGCGCGGCCCTCGTCATTCCCGGCCTTCTGATTCGCGCTATCGCATCCGGCCATGTCCAGAAGAACGAACTTCTCGCCACCAGTGGCCCCTACGCTTACACGCGCAATCCTCTGTATCTCGGCTCGCTGGTTCTTGCCATCGGCTTCGCCATCGCTGGACGCAACATGTGGATCGGCGCAACCATCGTCATTTTTTATCTTTCGATTTATTGGCCGGTCATCCACGGCGAAGAAGAATTCCTGCGCTCGAAGTTCGCGGGATTTGGAGAGTACTGCCGCCACGTCCCGCGCCTGCTGCCGCGTTTGACGCCCTACGGCTCAGTTCCCGGATCGTTCTCTTCGGAACTCTACTGGAAGCATCGCGAGTACAACGCCACGGTGGGAGCACTGGCGATCTTTATCGTACTCGTGGCAAAGATGCTCTGGATAAAATGAAGTAGGTGGCCCATGGCCTGCCCTGTTTTCGACGAAGCCCGAGCGCAGCCGAGGGGGAAGTCGAAGGGTCTAGCCACGGGTGCCCCATGTCTCGCCGTTTTTGCGAGACGTGGGAAAGGCCCTCACTTGCTCGCCACCAACCCCTTCGCCCGCGCCAACTCTGGACGCGCCGACGTCGCTCCCGTGCACGACTTCACCAGTTCCGCGTAAAATTCAGTCGCTTTGTTTTCCTGCTGCGCTGCCTTCGCTGATTGCGCCGCGCCATATAGTCCGTCGAAGCGCCCCGGATTAAACTTCAAATCGGTTTCATACTCCGCCAGCGCTTGCGTCGGCTGCTTCATCTCCATCAACATATCGGCGAGCATTTCACGCGCTGGAATGTCTCCTACCTCATCGCCCCGCGCCTCTTCTTTTTCGGCAAGCGATCGCAGCGCGGCCACAGCTTCGCCGTTCTTTCCTGCCGCATGGTTCACCCACGCCATCGCTTCCAGCCGTGAATCCTCCACGCCCGCCGCAAAATATGGTTTTTTCTCCTTTACCAGAGTCTCGTGGATGCTCTCGATCTGCGCGACATCTTCATTCGCCTGCTTCACGTTTCCGCTGCGCGCCGCGCCAATCGCCCTCGCCCAATAGGTAACGGCGAGATCGCCTGGCAACGCTCCTGCCACGGGCTTAAGCGCAGCCGCATCCTGCCAATGCCTCAATTCCAAATCAATGCGCGCGGGAAACACCGAGAGCGAGTTCGTCCGCGGATCATATTCCGAACCATACATACTGTCGCGATCTTCAGGCATAGTCTTGATTTCTTCTACGAGCGCCTCTGCGTCCTCTTCCCGTCCCGATTGCATGTACGCGTAAACCAGAAAATCCATGGCGTGGAACTGATGCCCAGAGTCACCCATTTGAGCCGTCTGGCGCGTCGCGGCAATCGACGCGAGGTTGGACTTAATGTCATCCTGCCACAATCCCAATCGCGCAAAAATATGCGACGGCATGTGCAATGCGTGCGGAGACGCCGGAGCAATTTCCGCATATCGCCGCGCCGCAGGCAAGCCCAGAGCCGCCAGTTGCGGCTTGTCGTAACTGTGAATCAAATAATGCGCCACGCCCGGATGGTTCGGTTCTTCTTTGAAGAGAACCTCGAGCACAGAAGCCGCCTTCTTGCGATTCGCGAAAGTCGTATCGCCCTCAGGCGCCGACGCCAACAACGACAGCGCATAAAATGCCGCCGCCTCTTTGTCTTCTGGATATCTTTTGTAAATCCCCTCCATCGCATCCGAGTACGCGACGGCGCGCGCGTGATGATCGCGTTTTTGCGAATCCGAATAGAACGCGCCAATCGCCGCGATGTAATCTTTCTCGCGCTGCGTTTTCGGATGCAGCGCCTCGGCCTCCTTCACTTCGGCAAGTCCCTGCGCAATCGTTTTTGCATCCGGCTCATCCCAAAGCTGGTGCCACATGCCCATCGCAACGCCCCAATGCGCCATGGCGCACTTGGGGTCGTCTTTGGCGATCACGGTAAATTGCTTTTCCACCTGTGAGTACCAGAACGAATGAAGCAGCGCGATCCCGCGCTCAAAATTCTGCTGCACCTTCCCATCGCACGACACCGGAAAATGCACCGTGCCCAGCTGCCCCTGCGTAAGATCTTCGTGATGATGGCCTTCGTCGTCGGCAAGACAGACACAAGACGCAGAAATCACCAGAGCAAAAAACGAAAGAGACAACAGGAATGTTTTCATGGCAAACGCCTCGCAGGAAGTCTAAGCCCGAAGCGATCAGAAGATCAAACCTCTGCGGCCCGTATCGCTGGATGAAGTGGTCGAGGTAGAGGATCAAAATGTGTGGTGCGGGCGCCTCGGACCGCAGCCCTTTCAGGCCGTTACAGACCGCTGGGGTACAATTCTGCCTTGCCCCGCCGCGCAAGAGTAAAGAGCACAAGTAAGGATGTGCCCAAGAAAGATATGTAAAAAAAGAGGTGTACAGAAATGCGTTTCCCGTTCTTGTTGGGATTGTTGCTTGTTGTTGCCGCCACAGTTGGACAAACCCAAAGCGCCAACGACGTCGCGGACTTCATAAGCGTCTCGACATCAGTTTTCGTTCTTGATCACGTCCGGGTCATCGACGGGAACGGTGCACCGGCGAAGGAAGACCAGGCAATCGTAGTTGCGAACGGCAAAATTCAGTCCATAGGCCCTGCTGTGTCTGCCCAAATTCCTGAAGGCGCGCAAAGAATCGACCGCCCTGGCTACACGGTCATCCCCGGCCTGGTTGGAATGCACGACCATCTGTACTACACCGATTCTTACGCAGTGCAAGTTGTCAATGGAAAGGTTGGCGAACCTGGGTTATTCATCGCCGAGATCCCCTACACGGCGCCACGACTCTATCTGGCGGCGGGCGTGACCACTATGCGTACGACCGGAAGCTTGGAGCCTTATACCGACTTGAAGGTCAAGAGCCGAATCGACACTAATTTAATGCCGGGACCCAGCATTGACGCCACGGCACCGTACCTGGAAGGCGCGCCTACGCGATTTGCGCAGATGCATGAACTGACCGGACCGGACGACGCGAAACGCATGGTGGACTACTGGGCGGCGGAAGGCATGACTTCGTTCAAAGCGTACATGAACATCACCCGCGAGGAGCTGGGGATAGCCATCCAGCAGGCGCACGCGCATAAGTTGAAACTCACAGGGCATCTGTGCTCCGTGACTTGGCCGGAAGCAGTCGCTCTCGGCATTGATGACTTGGAGCACGGCCCCGTCTTTTCTGATTCCGAGTTCGTAGAAGATAAGAAGGCGGACGTGTGCCCGCCGCATGGCAGCAGCAGCTGGGCCAAACAAGACGTGAACGGACCGCAGGTGCAAGCCCTGATCCGCAATCTCGTGTCCCATCATGTCGCGGTTACCTCAACGCTGCCGGTATTTGAATCCGGCGCGCTGGGGCGGCCTGCATTGCAGCAGCGCACGTTGGACGCGATGTCCGCAGAATCAGCGCAGAGCTACCTCATCGCTCGCGCAAGAGTGGCTTCGGATTCACCGATGGCCGCCCTAATGCGCAAGGAGATGGATTTTGAGATTGCCTTCGTCAAGGCGGGCGGGATGCTCCTAGCCGGCCCTGACCCAACTGGAAACGGTGGCGTATTGCCGGGCTTCGGTGATCAGCGGGAAATTGAGCTCCTCGTCGAAGCGGGCTTCACTCCCGTGGAAGCGATTCAGATCGCCACGGAGAATGGTGCCGCATATCTCGGCCAGCAAAATCGAATTGGAACCCTCGCGCCCGGCAAACAGGCAGATCTCGTTTTAATCAAAGGCGATCCCTCAAAACACCTTGACGACATCGAGAACGTCGAGACCGTGTTTAAGGCTGGGGTCGGCTACGATTCCAGGAAGTTAATCGATAGCGTGCGAGGACAGGTCGGAATCCGTTAGGCCAATCCATTCGAGGGCTGCCTACAACCACCGGCACTCTTCCGGGTGTGGTCGGCTACTCTTCCATAGCGTTGCACCTAGCTCAAAGATTCGGCTCGATGCCAATGCGATCATTGACAGCTGATCGAATCCGCTGCTTGCAGCCAAGGTAGCATTCAGTCGTCTGCAACGAAACATGCCCCAAGAGAAATTGGAGCCTGGTGCCCCAGCCCCTGCCCTGAGCGCAGTCGAAGGGTTCCGCGTAGGCGAAGGCGAGCTAACCTGGGATTGCCGAGTAATTCAAGATTTTCGGATGGTTCAAGGAATCCCCGGCCCAGGTTAGCGCCCCAAAACCAGAGAAGTGAAAACCGCAGACGTTATATGGGGCGCGAACCTGGGGCACCCGGCCAATGGTAAAAGTGTCAGGAAAAGGTGGTATTCTTCAGTCCTCAATAATTAAGGTGACCGGGCGTCTTTCGTTGGAGATTGCCGTGAATAAAGCCCACGCTGGCGAACAGAACCGGAATTCCGTGCACTCGCCTGAAGCCCACGCAAGCGCCTACGGCGCGCAGATGGCGAAGTATTTCACGATGAACCAACCGCCCTATGTTGCCATCGATTCTGCGGTTTCCGTCGTCCGGCCGCAAATGGCGATTACCCGGCTGATTGCACGAAGCGGCATCCCCGAGCGAACTGCATCCATCCCATCTGAAAAGGCTTACGTTGTTTCGGTTCATCTCAATCATGCGAATTCGGGGGAATGGGAACTTTGGACCGATGGCAAGCACACAAAGACGGGGGCATGGCCAGTGGGCGGAGTTGCAATGTGCGATCTGGAATCAAATTCGAGTATTCGAAATCCAGGCCCGATCGACTGGATCCACTACCACGTTCCGCGTGCAACCCTGGACTCCCTTACCGACGATGCCAGAATGCCCAGGGTTAAGCGTCTCCACTGCATTTATGGAACTCCCGACCCGGCCGTCTATCACCTGACGCAATTGATTCTGCCGTGCCTGAATAGGCCGGAGACGTTCTCTCAGTTGTTCATGGATTCTCTCACCAGGACGATTTGTTCACACCTTGTCGGGCAGTATGGTCAGACTCCTGAAGCTATTTCGCAGTTCAAAGGCGGTCTGGCACCGTGGCAAAGACGCCGCGTTGTGGAATTGTTCAGGGAGCACTTGGACGGCGAGGTAAAATTGGAAAGACTTGCCGAGGAATGTAGGCTTTCCGTCAGCCATTTTGCGCGATCATTCAGGAGATCGTTTGGGACCTCCGCACATCATTACCTGATTCTGCAGCGCGTTGAGATCGCGAAGGGCCTTTTATCGGAAACCAATAACCCGTTGGTGGAAATTGCGGCGCAGGCTGGATTTTCCGATCAGGCTGCCCTGACTCGGACGTTTGCAAACCTCGTTGGTGCGACTCCGGCAAAATGGAGGCGCGAACACTCAGGCCGCAGGACTTTTGTCGAAATATCCAAAGGCAAGTCCCTTCAATCACAGGAATAGATCCCCCGCTCAAATCCACATTTCAAGTAGGAATCCACAAAAGTGGTTCATTTTTTCAATAGTGTCCTGCTCGTTCCGGATATTGTCCATCACAAGTTTGAGCCTTAACCCACGATTCACTGATGCTCAAACCAGAGAGGACAATGATCATGAAGAAGATTTACTGGGTTGTAACGGCCGTTGCTATGCTGATGGTCGTGGCTCTACTGCTGAGAACGCCGCTTACAGTCGGTGCGGCACAATCCGCCCAACCAAATGGCATCAAAAACGTGGTTCTGGTGCATGGCGCATTCGCCGATGGCTCCGGCTGGGACGCCGTCGCAAAGATCCTTGAGAAGGATGGTTATACGGTATCAGTAGCGCAGCCTCCCGAGACCTCATACGCCGACGACCAAAAGTACACGAAGGCCGCAATCGACGCCATGGGCGGGCCGGTCGTCTTGGTCGGCCATAGCTACGGCGGGTCCATCATCAGCGAGGCCGGCAATGATCCAAACGTAGCGGCGCTGGTATACATCGCCGCATTTGCGCTCGATGAAGGTGAAAGCTGCGCGTCAATCGAAACGGCCGTGCCGCAAGCCTCCAAGGCATTCAAGCCGGATAGCAATGGAAACTGGTGGATCGAACAGGAGCATTTCGCGGCTGATTTCGCGGCGGATATTCCCCCCGCTCAGGCTCACTTCATGGCTATATCGCAGGTGCCGATCTCCACCGATTCATTCACCCACAAGGTCACGAATCCCGCCTGGAAGAACAAACCCACCTTTTACATGGTGGCCGGCTCAGACCGTTCGATCAATCCCCAGCAGGAGCGCATGATGGCGAAGCGCGCCAATGCTAAGACGGTCGAAGTGAATTCCAGCCATGTGGCCTACATGTCTCACCCGAAGGAAGCAGCCAAGCTCATCGAAGAGGCTGCGACTTCGGCGCCAGCCAATCACTAGTTCCTCAACCAAAGAGTACTCCTCCGCCGACCCTCATGACATCGGCGGAGGCGCGGATGAAAGATGAACGTGGTCGTCCGAGGAGAACACAGTGAAAGATCACATCACCATCGAAGGACATGACGGCGCGTTTGCCGCCTACATCGCGCGGCCGAAAACTTTGCCGGCTCCGGCTGTCGTGGTTCTGCAGGAGTTGTTCGGCGTGAACGCCGACATTCGCAAGCACTGCGATGAATTGGCGGAACAAGGTTACCTCGCGCTCGCTCCAGACCTGTACTGGCGGCAGGAGCCAGGCGTCGACCTGAACGTCACCTCCCAAGCCGACTGGGACCACGGCCTTCGCCTCTATTCGGCTTATGACAGAGATG
>JBEKTR010000022.1:0-22550 GCA_049515835.1 Terriglobales bacterium | reverse complement strand
GTAAGTGTGACTCTAAAGTCACAGAAATTCTCGCGCAGATTCCATCAGCATCGAGAAGTAACACGGTTCTCGTCCTGTGTTTCGCAGATCCCTACGATATTGGCCTCAAGTTTTCCACTATAAAGGCCTTATCTGCGCGATTTGTTGATTTCGTCGTTCTGCTAGCTGTCTACTCGGACGCAAATCGAGCGTACAAGAATTATGTGATGGAAGACGCCACGAAGGTCGACGAATTCTTAGGTTCGACATCGTGGAGAGACCGTTGGAAAATTGCCGAACAAAACGGCGAAGCCTTTCCAAAGTTTGTGGCACACGAATTTTCGGCAAGCATGCAGTCCTTAGGTTACTTGGAAACGCCAATTCATAAAATGAAGATGGTTAGATCAGACGAGAAAAATCTGCCGCTTTACTACATTGCCCTCTACTCACGACATAATCTTGCTCACGAGTTTTGGGATAACGCACTTGAGTACGGCACGGACCAGAGAAACCTTTTTTAATGTCACTCAACTCCCATATCGAATGGACCGATGCAACCTGGAATCCCGTGCGCGGCTGCACCAAGATCAGCCCCGGCTGCAAGCATTGTTACGCGGAGACGTTCGCCGAGCGCTTTCGCGGAGTAAAAGGGCATCCTTACGAGCAGGGATTTGACCTGCGCCTCGTACCGGGCAAACTGGCCGAGCCTTTTTCCTGGCGATCTCCAAAGTTAGTTTTCGTGAATTCAATGAGCGACCTGTTTCATCCTGAAGTGCCGGATGAATACATCGAAGCTGTCGCGCGCGTAATGGCTGCCGCAAATTGGCACACTTATCAAGTGCTCACGAAACGCGCCAACCGCTTGCACGAGTTGTTAAATGGCCGGCTGCGATTTGCGGCTGAAGCACAGAACATCTGGTGGGGAGTCAGCGTCGAAGACAAGAAATACGGCTTGCCAAGAATTGCCGCTCTTCGCCAAACTCCGGCGTGCGTGCGCTTTCTGTCCGTTGAGCCCTTGCTGGAAGATCTCGGCACGATGAATCTTTCCGGCATTGATTGGGTCATTGTCGGCGGCGAGAGCGGACACGGCGCTCGACCCATGGCAAAAGAATGGGTGATTTCAATCCGCGAACAATGCCGCGCAGCCCACGTGAAATTCTTTTTCAAACAATGGGGCGGCGTGCGAAAAAAGCGAAATGGCCGGGAACTCGACGGCCGCACTTACGACGAATATCCGCAGAGAATCGCCGCCGAGATTCCTGACCGCTCCAGTTGCACAGAGTTTGCCGCGAAAGTCTTAAAACCGCTCCATAAAGTGTTCCCACCCAATCCGCTCGTTCAAATAGCTCGCTAAACACCCAATTGGGTTGAAAGGGAAGAACAAAATGATTTCCGGCACACACGTCGTCATCTACACCAAAGACACCGAAGCTGATCGCGCGTTTTTTCGTGAAATCCTTGGCTTGAAATCAGTGGATGCCGGCCATGGTTGGCTCATCTTCGCAATGCCGCCGGCCGAAGCCGCGTTTCATCCCTCCGACGACCATGCTTGCGAACTCTATTTCATGTGCGACGATCTCAAAGCTGAAATGGCGGCACTTGCCCAAAAGGGCGTCGAATGCTCCAAAGTTGAGGAGGCTCGATGGGGATCCATTACAAAGATGCATCTTCCCAGCGGAGCCAGGGTCGGCCTCTACCAGCCACGGCACCCTACCGCCTTGGACTTAAAGTGATTCGCCAGTCGAAATGGGACGCCGCCCCTTTGACGCTGCCATTTTCTCCCTGCTAAACTTAAAAGTTGTCACCCTACCCGTCGTAATTCTAGAAGGGACAATTTGTGCGCGCAGAAACCCGCCATCAACTGAAAGAAGACCGTTTTAGCATCGCGACCATCCACGCCGCGGAAGCCACCGCGCACTGGTCGGTCGAGCACAAATCCACCCTCACTTATGGCGCCATCATTGTCGCCGTCCTCGCAATCGCCATCGGTGGCTCTTGGTACTACTTCAACCAGCAGGACCTCAAAGCCAGCGTGCTCTTCAGCCAGGCCATCCGCAGCATGGATACTCCTGTGCGTCCGGCCAATATGCCCGCCCAGCCTGATCAGCCGAGCTTTGCGTCGTCGAAAGAGCGCGCCATTGAAGCTCACAAACAATTTCAAGGCATCGTGGATCAGTACCCCCACACCCGTTCGGCCGAATTTTCCCGCTATTTCCTCGGGCTTACTTCGTCCGACATGGGCGACAACACCGCGGCCGAAAAAGACTTGAACGCCGTCTCCTCGTCGCACAATGGCGACCTCGCCGCCCTTGCCAGGTTTGCCCTGGCCTCGGTCTATCGCAACACCAACCGCACCAATGATGCCATCAACATCTACAAGGACCTGATTGCCAAGCCGACCTCGACGGTCGGAAAGTCCACGGCGCAACTCGAGCTGGCCGCAACGTATCAGGCCGCGAACCGGCCCAATGAAGCCAAAGCCCTCTACCAACAGCTCCAGAAAGACAATCCAAATACCGAGCTGGCCCAACTCGCCGCCTCCAAACTCGCCGCGTTGAAATAGCCACTTTTGATTCCTTGTCATTCCGCGGGCCATCCGCAGCCGCACCAGTGGCGAGGATGTACGTTGGAATCGGCTTTTGATCACCTGCCCCGACTCCAAAGTCACCTATGGCCCATTTGGGGGGTTACGTCCCATTGCCTTCATGCGTATAATGGATTTAGAAATGCCTTCAAATGCTAGTCAGATCCTCCAATTCGCACCGCCCTCGCCGTCATATGGCCGTGCTTCCCTCCCAAGTTCGTCCCAGTCTCTTCGGTAGCGATTAGTAAGCCTAATTTTCCTTGCTAAATAACTCAGCTGGAAGTCGGAATCCGTGTATGCGGACCCGTCCTTCAAGCTGGCCACTGATAACTGGCAACTGACTACCGAACTAGGAGAACTCCATGCCTGCCATGACGCCCGCCGCGACGAAGACAGAGACCAAGGCCGCCATCGGCCCCAAAATTACTACCGCCATCCCCGGCCCCAATGCCAGGCGCATCCTTGCCGGAGACGAAAAGTACATCTCGCCGTCCTACACCCGTTCCTACCCCTTGGTCGCCAAGTCCGGCCGCGGCATCGTCATCACTGATGTGGATGGCAACGAGTTCTTTGATTTCTCGGCCGGCATCGCCGTGACTTCCACCGGCCATTGCCACCCCGATGTCGTCGCAGCCATTCAGAAGCAGGCCGGTGAACTGATTCACATGTCGGGGACCGATTTCTATTACGAGAGCATGGTCACTCTTTCTGAGCGCCTTTCGAAGATCGCTCCCATGCCCGGTCCGCATCGCTTTTACTTCGGTAACTCCGGCACTGAAGCCGTCGAAGCTGCATTGAAGCTCGCTCGTTACCACACCAAGCGCCAGCAGGTCATCGCCTTCTTCGGCGCCTTCCACGGACGAACCATGGGCTCGCTCTCGTTGACCGCCTCCAAGCCACAACAGAAGCGTCGTTTCGCCCCGATGGTTCCCGGCGTCACTCACGTCCGCTATCCCGATGTCTATCGCAACTGCGCCAACCCTCATAGCGAAGATGCTGAAGCGTTCGCGCTCGAATGTGCACGCTTTATCGAAGAGAGGCTTTTCAAGACAATTCTTCCGCCTGAAGAAGTCGCTGCCATTTTCGTCGAACCTATTCAAGGCGAAGGCGGATACGTCGTCGCTCCCACCAACTTCATGCAGGAACTTCGCCGCATCTGCGATAAGCACGGCATCCTCCTCGTCGCCGACGAAGTCCAGAGCGGCATCGCTCGCACCGGTAAGTGGTGGGCCATCGAGCACACCGGAGTTCATCCCGATATCGTGTGCATGGCCAAAGGCATCGCCTCGGGCATGCCCCTCGGCGTCATGATGAGCCGCGCCGAAATCATGGATTGGGTGCCCGGCTCCCACGCCTCCACTTTCGGAGGCAATCCCCTCTGCATTGCATCCGCGCTGGCAACGCTCGATGTCATCGAGCGCGAAGGCCTGATGCAAAATTCGACGGAAGTCGGCAATCACATGATGAAGCGCATGGCCAACTGGCCCGGCAAATACAAAATTGTCGGCGATGTGCGCGGCCGCGGCCTCATGATCGGCGTGGAAATCGTAAAAGACCAAAAAACTAAAGAGCAATCGCCCGAACTCCGCGATCGCATCGTGGAGAAAGCATTCGACAAAGGCGTGCTCTTCCTCGGCTGTGGGCCGAGCACCGTCCGCATCGCGCCGCCGCTCGTCGTCACTAAAGACGAAGCCAACGTCGCCATGGACGCACTCGAAGAGTCCATCGTTTCGGTCATGTAGTGGCAGGTGTCCTCACCTGCCCGGTCGAGCGCAGCTCGACAGACTAGAGGTAGACGGAACATTTGTCGTCTCGAGCGAAGCCGTGCGATTCGCATGGCGCAGTCGAGAGACCTGATTTTGTTTTTCCTGGGGAGCCCCGCTCCTGGTCGTAGAATCTACGATCTGCTCTGAGCGAAGCATAGGAGCGGGGCCTTTTTTACCATCTTGTCATTCCGAGCCGTTCGCAGCATAAGCGAGAACGTGCGAGGAATCTGCTTTTCGCCGGGTGCCCCATAGCCTGTCCTGAGCGAAGCCGAAGGATCTCGCCGAACTTGCGAGACATGGGATAAACACACCAACCCGTTTATCATCCTCCCATGCCCAACTTCACCCTCCGCGAACTCATCTACGGCAAAGGCGCTCACGTCAGTCCCGTCGCATGCCTCGAAGATGTTCCCGCCAATCTGGCGAATCAAATGCTTCCCAACTACCCCCACAACATCTGGCAGATCGTCGAGCACATGAATTATTGGATGGAATACGAACTCCGCCGCATCGCTTGCGATCCGCCCGCCTATCCCGAGCACGCCATCGAAAGTTGGCCACAGGCCGCGCCGCTCACCGGCGAAGAGTGGTCCGCAACTACTAAACGCTTTTACGCTCTACTTGACCGCCTCGCTCGCTTAGCTGCATCCGACTCTGAAACTCTTTCACAGCCTGTGCAGCCCGATAAGAATAAGGCCGAAGCCGCGCGTCCCCCCACCGTCGAAGACATCGTCACCCAAATCTCCGCTCACAACAGCTACCACGTCGGACAAATCGCGCTTCTTCGCCGTCAACTTAACGCCTGGCCCCCAAAATCGGGCGGCGACACCTGGTAAGTTCTTATTTTTGTGATTGTCATCCTGAGAGCCCGCGCTTTTCTTCGCGGGCCGAAGGATCTCAGTCTCATCGGCTTTTGTGGAGGAATTACCGCCTCACCCACTTCACCACAATCATCGCCACCACGATCAACGTGGCCGCAATCAAAACCTTCTTCACCACTGCCAGCCTCGCCAATTTCTCTGGAGGCACCGAACCCTTCATCAAATCCACCGCTATCACGCCGACATATAAATCGATGGCCGTGAATATAAGCCAGAATATGCTCACTTCACCAAACTCTCCCCGCACCCATCCTCTGGGCACACAAATCGCAACACGTTCCTCTGCCGGTCCAATCCCGAAATCATCATCGGACGTCCATGCCGGTCGCACTTCGGCTGATTCGGTGTCAAAATCGGCTCGTCATCCCGCACCGGCGTCACATATCCCAGCGATTCGCTGAAACACCGCGGACAAAACTTCTCCGTACATCGGAAATATTCCACCGAATGGCTCGCAGTCAATGGCGCGAGACAAAACTCCATCGTCCGGTAATGCTTGTCGCACAACGGCAAAATATCTCTCCGCATCACGGAGAGTCTAGCATCCCCGCATACTCCGACCCATTTGCATTGCCCTCCAACATTGTTTTAGGGTAATTCCCAATGTCACGCTCTCCTCAATCAACGCCCCAGCGCCTCTTGTCTTTCAGCATCATCGCCGCCATCGTCGCCTGTGTGCAATTTTCCGTCTCAGCTATTTGCGGGGACTTCGACGGTTACTACCACATCAAGTGGAGCCGTCTCCTCTGGGAGAGTCTTCGCCACGGTCATTTGCCCCAATTCACTTGGCTACCCCTGACCACGCTCAACCCCGCCCGCTACGCCGACCAGCATTTTCTTTATCATCTATTGCTCATTCCTTTCACTTGGTTCAGCGATCTACGTCTCGGCGCAAAACTCGGCACTGCGCTCTTCGCCACCCTCGCCATTTATTCCCTCTACTGGCTGGTTCTCCGCTATCGCCTTCGTTATCCCTGGCTCTGGCTGCTCGCGCTGCTTTCCTGCTCTTCGCTCTTCCTAGTGCGGATGAACCTCACTCGCGCCTCTAGCCTCTCCATCATTTTCATCGTCGCCGGAATCTTTCTTCTCCTGGAAAAAAAATACGCCTGGCTCGCTCCCGCCGCTTTTCTCTACGTCTGGAGCTATAACCTCTTCGTGATGCTCATCATCCTCGCGGTCATCTGGGCCGTCACCACGCTCATCCTCGAACGCCGGCTCGAACTTCGCCCCTTTCTGTGGACCTGTCTCGGCACCATCGCCGGTTTTGTAATTCACCCCTACTTCCCGCGCAATGCCAAACTCTTTTTTGAACATCTTGCCTCCAAGTCCGGCGTCGCTAATGCCGGAGGCACCACCGGCCTCGAATGGTACTCGATGACGACATGGCAATTTCTCATCGGCGCGCTCGTCGCGAGCCTCGCTATGGCCGTTGGCTACGTCGCCTTCGGGCGTCTTCTCACTCCGCGGAATCGCGCGAACCTTCAGCGCCCGCTGCTCTTTCTTTTCTTCGCCAGCTTTTTGATGTTGATCTCCATACGCTTCGCCCGCTTCATGGAATACTTCCCGCCTTTCGCCATTTTGTTCGCGGCCTTCACCCTTGAGGAAGTCTGGAACCTGGAAGATCTCCGACATGACCAGTCGCCCGATTCGAACAACCAGGGCGAAGCCGCGGAATCTCCACTCGCCGCTTCCACCTCACCCCTCTCGCTGCCGGTTTTGGGTCTCTGCGCAGTCCTCTTATGCGCTGCTCTTCTCTACAATCTGCACGCCGCCCGCACCGGACTTCGCGCAGCCACCAACGATGCCGATCACTACCGCGACGCCATGCAGTGGGCCATCGCCAATATCCCCGCCAACGCCGTTATTTTCGACGTGAATTGGTCTGACTTTCCCAAGCTCTTTTTCTACGACACCACGCACCGCTACGTCTCAGGTCTCGATCCTATCTACCTTGCTGACAGTCATCCCGAACTCTCCCAACTCACCGATCGCCTTTCCATGCACACCGAACCCGATCCCGCCGCAGCCATCGCCAAGCTTTTCACTGCCGCTGACCCTGCTGGCGTGAACTATCTCTTCGTCGGCGACTATCCCGCTGCCCCTCCGCCGGAGTGGTTCGCCTACATGCTCCACACCAACGGATTTGCCGTCGTCTACCACGACCCGCACGCGGTCATCCTCGAGTTGCTCGCCCAGCAAAATGCCGTCTCAACGGATAGCGTCCGCCATCTCGATGATCCTGCGCAACGCCAGGGCCTGCTCGCGCAAGTGCATCGCCGTTTCGGAGGCGACGTTTACGCTACCGACGAAGAAAATTATCCCGGCGGCCCTGCCCTCATCATCCACAACCCCAAAGCCGACGCCGCCTGGGCCAATCATCTCTTCCAGTACGACTCCAACTCCATCAGCGGAGAAGTCCTCTGGCAAACTGGCTACCAGCTTTATATCGTCACTAACGGCAGAGATAAGTGGGTGACCGACGTCAAAGGCAGCCCCAAATTCCGTAGTGCCTTTGCGAACGCGACACCAACTCCTCCGCCGCAGTAACAAATCGAACCCGCTTTTTGCTCGTGTAGGGCGGACATTCCTGTCCGCCGCCTTTGTTTTTTTTGGGTGCCCCGCACCCACCTCCACCACGTTGTTCATTCCGAGACCCGCGCTTTTCATCGCGGGCCGAAGAACCTCGCGCGCAGCTTCACCGCCCTCGCCGCGCCACAACTGCAGCCCCGGGAGGGGCAGAAGATTGCAGCCCACGGCGCAAGCCGTGGGTCACAAATCCAAAAACCCCACGCCCGCAAGGGCGCCATCACTCGCCTGGGTGCCCGTTCCTTCGCGTTCTTTGCGAACGGGAGGGCGCTTGCTCGCATCTTCCCATCCCAACACTGTGTCATTCCGACTAAGCCGGAGCGCTCGCGATGGCGCATGGAGGAACCTGCTTTTGCCTGTGTGGGGCGGACATTCCTGTCCGCCAACTTTGCGAGACGTGGGGATCACCACCGCCCTAACCACCTTGTCATTCCGAGGAGAGCAGCGACGAGGAATCTGCTTTTGTAAGAGGCGGAAGACGCGGGATGGGATAACACGCCTCGTATCAGGGCATGGCCTCAGCCATGCCGCCCAAGACCCCAGCTCCATCACGCCCCGCAAGGGCGCCGCAAAAAGGCAACGAGTCCCACATCGTCCTGAAATCTTTCGCAGGCCTGACGGCGCAAGGCTAATCGTCAATCACTTCTCCCACAAATTACATCCCTGATTCTTAACTAATTCGATTCTCAGCCGAACCCGCTCCCAGCCCGCTCGTTACTGCGGAGCCCGGGGACGAGGAGCATCCTTATCAACGCTGCAGGCAATACCATCCTTTATGAGCAGGAGAGAACCGTCAGGGATGCTCTCTTCAAATTGTTTGCCACCAATCATTCGCCCCGCTCCGGCGCTGGCAGTCTCCGCGATCTGCTTTGCTGTCTGCCGAAAGTCTGGGCGCCTGACCACATTTCTTACGAAAACGTATTCCGCGTCATCATCATGCAATTCATTGACGCGCATTCTTTCGATGTCCGCTCAGTAAAGAAAACCTGCGTCCACATTGTCCATCCCGACGGCCGCTTGATTCCCTTCGATACCTACAACTTGTTTTATCGTGACAATTTGGAAAAGACGCGATTGGAACCTCTGCGCCAAGCCGTCACCGCAGCAAACTCTCCCATTCTCCAATAGAGAACCTTCGCCCGCGCAAATGGCGATTTCCCGTGTCAGGGCATGGCTTCAGCCATGCCGCCCAAGACCCCGGCTCGATGACGCCACGCAAGGGCCCCAAAATCGCAGGAGTCCCACATCGTCCCGGATTTCTTTCACGGCCCGGCACCGCAATCCCAATTGTCGACTTCTTCTCCCACAAATTACATCCCTGATTCTTAACTAATTCGATTCTGCTGCCCGAGCCTTTACCCCGAAGCCTTACAATGGCAGCCGTCCCCCGTGGCTGATTGACCGTGGTTGGGATTGACCGGTGGTTAAATTTAATGGACCAGATCACCATCGCCAAGCTGCTCGAGCCGTTCCTTGCACAATCCCTCGCTCCGGCTCAGCTGAATAATATATCGACGTACATCAATATGTTATTGCGCTGGAACGCTCGCATCAACCTCACCGCCATCCGCAATCCAGAAGAAATCGTCACCCGTCATTTTGGCGAGTCGCTCTTTTGTGCGCAACAGATCGGCGCAGAAAAGCTTTGCGCACAAAACCTCGACGCCCGCTCGCCTCATGAACGCCAGCCCGTCGTCGATATCGGCTCCGGCGCAGGCTTCCCCGGCCTGCCCATCAAGATCTTCTCCCCCGAAATTTTCCTTACCCTCATCGAATCGAACCAAAAGAAAGTCGCCTTCCTCCGCGAGGTTATTCGGGAGCTTGATCTAAAAGACGCCACGGTCTTCCCTGGCCGCGCCGAGGATTTCGCCCCCACCTCTCCAAACAATGTCGTCACCCTTCGCGCCGTCGAACGCTTCTCTGATATCCTGCCGACCGCGCTTCGCCTCGCCGGCCCTAATGGCTCGCTGGCCTTGCTCATCGGCGAGGATCAAGTCCAATCCACCCGCGATCTTGCACCCGATATTAAATGGCAGGTTCCCGTTCCAATTCCGCTGTCACAGCACCGGGTTATACTTCTCGGAAACGCCATGTTTCCATAAAAGTGGAAAGGTTATTGTATTTCAGCCCTATCTCATCACAACCTAACGGTAGATAATTAGCATAAGTGGGAATTATTGAAATTTTATCCACAAGTGTTCCGCAAGGAACACTTTGCGCCTAACCTTCGCGGTCACCTTGACCGGCTAAATCATCCCAATGTTCCTTGCGGAACAGTAGGATCAAAAATCCTCTCCCTCGGAAAGCTCCGAGCGCCTCTCATTCCTAATGTTCCGTAAGGAACATTAGCATCATAAATGCGAGCTGCGTTCCAATGTTCCTTTCGGAACATTTGTGCAAATCCGCATCCCGATTGCGGTTCAACCCCAAGCCAGACGCTCACGTGCGCTACCGACTCGATTGCACATAATAATGTCATTGCCAACGCGCATCGCTTGGGAATATTCTGCAATTACTCTCGGGGATTTTCCAAAACTGAATATGGCCCGCATCATTGCAGTTGCCAACCAGAAGGGCGGCGTGGGCAAGACCACGACCGCGATTAATCTTGCCGCGTCATTTGCCGCAATCGGCGTGGAAACTCTGCTGGTTGACTGCGACCCGCAAGCCAATGCGAGCAGCGGCGTCGGCCTCGCCAAAGATCCAGAGCGGCGAAGCACTTATCATCTGCTCATGCGCGAGGCCTCGGGCGAGCAGGCCTTGCAGAAAACTGCCCTTGATCATTTGACAGTAATTCCCTCGCACAAGAATCTCATCGGCGCGAACATCGAACTGGTGGACGCCGAGGACCGCGCCTTCCGTCTTCGCGAGGCGCTCGCGCCTTTGCGCGAGCGCTTCCAGGTCATCGTGATGGATTGCCCGCCGGCACTTGATCTCCTCACCTTGAACGCTCTGGTCACGGCAGATTCGATTGTGATCCCCATGCAGGCGGAATATTTTGCGCTCGAAGGAATTTCCGAGCTGCTCGACACGATTGAGAGGGTGAAGGCGCACCTGAATCCGCAGTTGGCGGTTGAGGGCGTGGTGCTGACTATGTTCGATGACCGGACCAATCTGGCGCAGCAGGTCACGGCGGAGTTGAAGAAATATTTTGGGGAGAAGTTGTGCCAAACGACGATCCCGCGGAACATTCGGCTGGCCGAGGCGCCGAGCCATGGCAAGCCCGCGCTTTTGTATGACGAGCGTTCGCGGGGCGCGGAAAGCTACATGGAGTTGGCGCATGAGATTTTACAGCGGTGCTTGCCGGAACTTTTGCCTGCGCCACAGGAGGAGAAGCAAGCCGTGAACGAAGGCGGACGGTGGAAGCGGTGGCGGGACAGAAATACATTGACGACCATCAATATATCGGGCAGTAAATAGATTGATGGGTATCGATATGTTTCGGAGAGAACGGGGGTTCGTTTTCCCCACGTCTCGCAAAAACGGCGAGACATGGGGCACCCGCAAAGGGTGCGGTGCGGCTAGCTGGTGAGAGTGGTGGCACTGCGCGCGAGATCCTTCGACTTCGCTCAGGGTAGGCTTTCGGCCCGCGAAGAAACGCGCGGGCTCTTAGGATGACAATGATTTAAGAGGAGAAATTATGGAGATTGCCGAGAAGAGTGCGGACAAACCGATCGAGAAGACGCAACAACCGAGAAGGGCATTAGGGCGAGGGTTGGATTCGTTGCTGCCGAGCGGGCCCAGAGTAGTCGCGCCGGTTGCAACCATGCCGGCTGCGGCTTCGTCGTCAGCTTCGGCTTCGACTTCTTCAGTGGCGCAGCCAGGATATGTCGGAGACATGACGGGACTGGCGGACGATGCTTCGACGAAGAATGTCGTCATCGGCGACATGGAAGCAGCGGCGGCGAGGCGGGACACGGTGGAGGAAATCCGGCTGGACCAGATTGATGACAATCCCCACCAGACACGGCGTTTCTTCGACGAAGATTCACTGCGCGAGTTGGCCGCGTCCATTCAAGAGTCGGGGCTGGCGCAACCGATTGTGGTGCGTCCATCGGAGAATGGCCGTTATGTGCTGGTGCTGGGCGAGCGGCGGTGCCGTGCGTCGAAGATGATCAAGAAAGAAACGATCACGGCGATCGTCCGGCGGGTGAACGAGCAGCAAGCGGCGGAGCTGACCGTGATCGAAAACCTGCAACGGCAGGATTTGAACTGCATGGAGCAGGCCGCGGCGTTCGTGAAGCTGAGCCAGAACTTTAAGCTGACACAGGACCAGATTGGCAAACGCGTGGGCCTATCGCGAGAGACGGTCGCCAATTACATGCGGCTGATGAAGCTGCCGGGGGCCGTAATGGAATACGTCATGGACGGAAAGTTCAGTTTTACTGACGCCAAGTCGCTGTTGCGGCTGGATGACGATCCGGAGCTCATGGTCAAGGTCGCACACAAGGCATGGAACGAGAAAATGTCATCGGTGCAACTGGATGATCTGGTGGATGAAATCCGGATCAAACAAGGCATGCTGGAGCCGGAACCAAAGCCAACCGGCCGAGGTTCGCGCTGGGTAGATCCGAATGTGCGGGCGCTGCAAGGGCAGTTGCAACGGACGCTGGGGACGAAAGTAAAGATCAGCGACCGCAAAGGCAGAGGAAAAATTGTGATTGAGTACGCGACGATTGATGACTTCGACCGCGTGGTGGAAGTGTTGATGAACGGCAAGAAGAGGGCGGCGGGGTATTAGAATTCTCACCGCCGAGGGCGCAGAGAACGCAGAGGAGATTCTTAAGCACACGCGTCCGCCCAAGTGGGCAACTGCGGCGCGTTGCATGGCGGAAGCCCGGTCCTTCCTGAGCCGAGATATTTCCGATCTGAGCAACCAAACATATTGCGCCCACATCTCGCAAAGATGGCGAGACGTGGGGCACCCGGCGTTCTCGCTGACGCTGCGAACGGCTCGGAATGACAAGATGATTAGGTGTTTTGCCTCATATGCATCCCACCGTCCTAGGGGATACACGCAAGGTCCCTCGGTCAGCCGGCGAAAAGCGCGGCGCTCGAGATGACAAAGCACCAAAAGCGGCGGACAAGAGTGTCCGCCCCACACAAGCAAAAGCTGCCCCTACATGGGGCGTCGCGCTTAGGGTTACAATCGGGGACTGCCAGGAATCGGTAGATAAGTCCTGCGCTTACCCTCAAGGAGAAATAAACCCATGAAGCGACGTTCTGTGCTGGCTGCCATCTTTTCTTGTTCAGTCATTTTTTGTTCAATCGTTTTTTGTTCAATCACTGCACTGGCGCAAGGCGGATATTATGCGGTTACGAATAATGATCCGCCGTCGGTGGCGAACTCGGCGAGCATTTTCCAGGTGCAAAACCAAGCTCTGAAACTGATTGAGAACCTGCCCACCGGAGGCAATGGCGGAGGCGGCGGTTATTTTGCGCTGACTCGCGTGGTAGTAGCGGAGAGCAATGGGCAGAAATGTCTTTTTGTAGGAGATGCCGGCACGAGCGATGTAGCTGCGTTTGCGCTGCCAAGCTTGACTAAAGCGGGCAATTATACGGACCCGCAAGGCAACAGCAATGCGTTCTTTGCCAGCCTGGGATTGGCGGCGCGGGGCAATCTGTTGTTTGCGGCCTATGGAGTATCCATTAATGTTGGCGTTTTTCAGATCAGCACGGGTTGCAAACTCACGCTGCTCGGAACTTACGACTCGGCGGAAGCGGTTGCGGGCATGAAAGTGACGCCGGATGGAAAGACGCTGGTGCTGGGCTATGGGGACTCGGTGGACACGTATTCGATCAGTTCGCAGGGTGTGTTGAAGGAGAACGGACCGTATCCGGGAATTAACGCGCCCTCTGGCGTGGATATCACCAGCGACAGCAAGTATGCGGTGTTTGGCGACGCGACGGGCGGGACGACGCAGATTGAAATCTATCCCATCAATGGGGACGGAACGCTGGGAACGGAAACCAATTTTGGCGGGGACGGCAGTTTGGGTCAAGGACAGGATTCGAGTTTTGTGTACCTCAGCCCGAACCAGAAATTTCTCTACGTGAGCAACAATCTGTCGAAACAGATTACGTCGCTCGGGTTCAGCGAGAGTCCTCTGAAGCTTTCTTATGTGGGAATCAGCACGCTGAACGGCGCGCTGAACTTGATCTCGATTGGCGGCCTGGTTACGGCGGTTCCATCGGGAGATGGCGCGGGACTTTATGTGGCCGAGTTCAGCGGCTCGCAAGGTCTGGTGGGATTGCTGAAGATCAATGCGAATGGAACCACGACGGAGGCGCCGGGATCTCCTTTTACGAATGGTGTGTCGTCTTCGTTACTATCGGTGGCGGCGTATCCGCAGCGGAGCTTCTAGCAGAACAGGAGAGCTTTGACCCGACGAGTTTGGCGAAAATAAAATGCATAGGTCCTTCGCTGCGCTCAGGATGACAAGGTGAGGGATTGCAGTGGAGCTGCGACGGACTGGGTAGGTGAGGACATCCTTCGGCTGCGCTCAGGACAAGCCTGTCCCTACAAGAGTTGAGGAGGGTCAAAACGGCGGACAGGAATGTCCGCCCCACACAGACAAAAGCGGATTCCTACGCGCATCCTCGGCTCTGGGAGGAAGGCTGCGGATCTACTCCAGCGCTTCGGGATGGAGGCCGATGTTTTTCTCGCCGGCGGCTTTCTTTTCAGCGTGCTTTTTCATCCAGGCTTCCCAGCTTTTTCCGGCGGCGGTGTCGCGGCCGGTGAAAGCAAGAGCGGCAATATCGGAGTAGGGAATGGAAATTTTCTGGTTTTGATTCTTAGGAAAAAGACGAACCAGAGATTCGTTTAATGTGCGTCCCGAGCGGCGGTCGAAGAGATAGCCTTCCACCGTGGTTCCATCTTTGCGGGTGATAGTGATGTCGCCGCGATAGTCAAAAGCCTTTTCAAGGGCAACGCGAATTTCTTCATCGCTGGCGAGGGAGGGAATCCAGCCCTCCAACTTTTCGTGTTGCGTGCCGGGAGCGACTTCCAACGAGTCGGGATTGGCGGGGGCAGGCTGGGGTAGGCTCATCTAGATATTCTATTTCATTCCCGCGTCAACGGGGTCCGTTCGTTGGAAGACAAATGTTGACATATATATGTCTATTGGATATGCTTTGACATATGCGGACAACGGTACGTCTGCCTGAAGAGCTTTTGCGCAAGGCAAAGAAGCAGGCAGCGGAAAAAGGCCAGACTTTGACTTCGCTTATCGAGGAAGGCCTTAAAATTATCCTCGCCAATCCTAAAGGTCCCCGGCGGCATGGGCGTGTGCAATTGCCGATCTCCAAGATGTCCGGCGGCACATTGCCTGGCATTGATCTCAACTGTACGAGCGACCTCGAAGAGCAAATGAGCGATCTGTGATCCTTGCAGACGTCAATGTGCTGATCCATGCATTCCGCGCAGACGCCGCCGATCATGTTTTATGCCGAGCCTGGCTGGAGAGCGTTGTCAACGGTGATTCCCGTTACGGCATAGCTCCGCAGGTGTTAAGCGGAGTAATTCGTGTAGCTACTCATCCCAAGGTCTTCACCAATCCTAGCGGCCTGGCTGAGACAATTCAGTTCTGTAATCTTCTGTTGGAACAGCCGCAATGCACAGTGATTCAACCGGGCTCCCAGCACTGGGATATTTTTTGCCGCCTCTGCAAGGAGGCTGATGCACGCGGAAACTTGGTCCCTGACGCCTGGTTCGCAGCTCTCGCGATCGAATCGGGCTGTGAGTGGGTTACGCTGGATCGGGACTATGCGCGCTTTCGTGGGTTACGGTGGCGGGTGCCGGAGTAAATGCGAAACCTTACTGACGTTCCGCGGAGCGACCGTTATAGAGAAATTAGACGCTCGTCTCTTCGAGCGTTTTCGTCTCAATCTGGACCAGCGGATGCGCAGCTGACGCTGGTTCTTCGAGCAGGCGGAACGCGCCGGGATCGTCGTAGCGATTGAACAGCGTCGCTTTTACCGTGTCGAGAAAACCACGCAGCGAACCAAAGGTTTCATTTACGGCGGAGGCTTCGTATCCACTGTGCACCATGCAATTCGCGCAACGCGGATTGCCGGATTCAGTTCCATAATTCTGCCATTCGGTCTCGCGAATCAACTCATCGAAAGAATCGGCGTAGCCATCCTGAAGCAAATAGCAGGGTTTCTGCCAGCCAAAGATGTTGTAAGTCGGCATTCCCCAGGGCGTGCAGGCATACTGGCGCTTACCCATCAGGAACTCGAGGAACAACATGGATTGATTGAAGCGCCACTTCTTATCGCGGTTGGACAAGATTGCGCGGAATAACTTCCGGGTTCGGGCGCGGCCAAGAAAATGCTGCTGGTCGGGGGCTTTGTCGTAGGAGTATCCCGGCGAGAGCATCATGCCTTCGACACCGAGAGCCATCATCTCGTCAAAGAAAGCGCGGACGCTGTTGGGATCGGCGCCGTCAAACAGCGTGGTATTGGTGGTCACGCGGAAGCCGCGATTGACAGCCTCGCGCACGCCCTCAAACGCTTTATCGTAACCGCCTTCGAGGCACACAGAAAGATCGTGGTGCTCGCGTTGGCCATCAAGATGAATGCTGAAGGTCAAGTATTTCGAGGGCTTGAAGAGATGAAGTTTTTCTTTGAGCAAAAGAGCATTGCTGCATAAGTAGATATATTTCTTGCGCGCGACCAGGCCTTCCACGATTTCGGCGATCTGCGGGTGCAGCAGCGGCTCTCCGCCGGGAATGGAAACCATGGGGGCGCCGCACTCGTCCACTGCCTTGAAACATTCTTCGGGCGTGAGCTCTTTTTTCAAAATGTGGGCGGGATATTGAATTTTTCCGCAGCCGGCGCAGGCCAGGTTGCAGCGGAACAGGGGCTCAAGCATTAGCACCAGGGGATAGCGCTTGCGGCCGGCAAGCTTCTGCCGGATGACATAGCTGGCCACCGTCCACATTTGTGAAACTGGAACACTCATCGATCGGTTGTCTCCTGAGACTTCTATGCTAACAGGTTGGGTACAGAATTTAGATGATTTTCGCCGCCGGAGGGTGCCTAAACTGCGTCCTGAGTGCAGATGGGAAATGGGCTTGATTTTGTATTGCAAACAGAGGTACTTGGGGGCGATTTCCGGCATGATTTCTGAGCTTTTTCGTGGTATCATTTGAATATAGCAAAGCCAGCATAAGTGCTAATAATTTCAGCAGTTTGGGACGAACTGCGACTACTGAAAATGGCCCACAAAATCGAACATTCATGATACGGAGTGGAATGGCCACTAAAGAGATTACGACTGACGCGATTGCGGAGAAAAATAAGAGCACGAAATCCGCAAGCAGTTCCAACGGAGATTACACCGCCGATTCGATTAAGGTGCTTGGCGGCATGGAGGCGGTACGGAAACGACCGGCGATGTACATTGGCTCGACTGGCGACTTGGGGCTGCATCACCTGGTTTACGAAGTCGTAGATAACTCGGTGGATGAAGCGCTCGCCGGCCACGCCGACAAGATTGAAGTCACGATTCATCTCGATAATTCCATCACTGTGGTGGACAACGGGCGGGGAATCCCTGTGGACACAATGGATATCGACGGGGAAAAAATTCCCGCAGCGCAGGTGGTGATGACGACCTTGCACGCGGGCGGAAAGTTTGACTCCTCGACCTACAAGGTTTCGGGCGGCTTGCACGGAGTCGGTGTTTCCTGCGTGAATGCACTCAGTGAAGAACTCGATCTCGAAATTTGGCGCGATGGATTTACCTGGGAGCAGACATATTCGAAGGGCGACCCGACCAGCAAACTGAAAAAATCGGGAGCGAGTAAAAAGCGCGGAACGAAGGTGCATTTCCTTCCTGATCGCTCAATTTTTACAGCTACCGAATATAACTTCGACACCTTATCGCAGCGTTTGCGCGAGCTCGCTTTTCTCAACAAGGGCCTACTGATCACGCTCACGGATGAGCGCACGACCGACGCGAAGACCGGCGAACCCAAGACTGCGGAGTTCAAATACACCGGCGGCATTGCCGAGTTCATCAAGCATCTCAACCGCGGCAAGCAAGTGCTGCATGAGAAACCGATCTACATGGAAGCGGAACGCGATGGCATTGCCATGGAAATCGGGCTGCAATACAACGACGGCTATTCGGAATCAGTGTTCAGTTTTGCCAACAACATCAACACGGTTGACGGTGGTACGCATCTTTCAGGCTTCCGCACTTCGCTGACGCGCACCATCAACAACGCAGGGCAACAATTGGGCCTGTTCAAGGACCTCAAAGAAAACCTTACGGGTGACGACGTGCGCGAAGGTCTGGTGGCTGTGATCAGCGTGAAGCTGTCGCAGCCGCAATTCGAAGGGCAAACCAAGGGAAAATTAAATTCCGATATCGCGGGCATCGTTCAGGCTTTTATCAATGAACGTCTCGGGGCGTATTTTGAGCAGACCCCCGCTGTCGCGCGCAAGATCATCAACAAAGCGATTGAGGCGGCACGTGCCCGCGAAGCAGCGCGCAAAGCCCGCGACCTCACCCGCCGAAAAGGCGCATTGGATGGTGGTGGCCTGCCCGGCAAACTAGCAGATTGTTCCGAACGGCAGCCGGAGCGGTGCGAACTGTTCCTGGTGGAGGGTGAATCGGCAGGCGGTACGGCGAAGCAGGGACGCGACCGGCGCTTTCAGGCGATTCTTCCGTTGAAGGGGAAAATCCTCAACGTGGAAAAGGCGCGCTACGACAAAATGCTCGGCCATGAAGAAATTCGCGCGATGATTACCGCGCTGGGCACGGGCATCTCGAAGGAAGACTTCGATCCGTCGAAGTTGCGCTACGGAAAGATTATTCTCATGACCGATGCTGACGTGGACGGAAGCCACATCCGCACACTGCTGCTCACGTTCTTCTTCCGGCACATGCAGGACTTGATCAAGCGGGGCAATATTTTTATCGCGCAGCCTCCGCTCTATTCCATCAAGAAGGGCAAGACTTTGCAGTACATCAAAGACGACCGCGAGTACGTGAAAGTTCTGGTCAAACGCGCTTCCGATGGATTGATCGTGCGCTACGGGGAAGGCGCGGCCAAGGTGGAGGGCGCGAACCTGTCGCGCTTTATCAACGTGCTTGATGAATATCTCAAGCTATTTGACAAGGTCTTGAAGCGTGTACGCGATGAACACGTGGCGGAATTGTTGCCGAAGCTCGATCTTGCGAAGCGCGCCGATTTTGAAGGGGAGAAGAAAGAGCCACCCAAGAAAATCGAGAAGCTGGAAAAAGAACTGAAGAAAATGCAGAAAGAGCGGCAGTTCAAGAGCGTGGAGAGCCGGTTTGAGGAAGAGCACAATTTGTGGGAAGTGCGCTTCGTCAATTCGCAGGGCGCGGAACACGTGATCAGCTGGGAACTGGCTTCGACCGCGGAGTACCGGCAGTTGCTTTCGAAGTTCAAGCAGATCGAACAATACATGGAGCCGCCTTTTGTGGTGGAAAGCGTTGCCAAAGGTACTTCGAAGGCTCAGGCGGCTGAAGCCGACGCCGAAGAGGAAAACGGCACGGAAGCAGAAAACGTGGAAGAGAACATAAAGGCTTCGAAGAAGCCGGCGCGCAAGGCGGAGCCGGTCATTGTCGAGAAGCAGACACCGCGTGAGCTGTTCGATTATGTTCTCGCCGAAGGCCGCAAAGACCTCATCGTGCAGCGTTACAAAGGCCTGGGCGAAATGACTGCGCCGCAACTGTGGGACACGACGATGGATCCTGAACGCCGCACGCTACTCTCGGTCAAGTTGGAAGATCTCCTGGCGACGGAGACCATCTTCGCGACGCTGATGGGCGAAGACGTGGAGGCGCGGCGCAAATTCATTGAAGAGAATGCGCTGGATGTGAAGAATTTGGATATTTAACGCCTCGCACAGACAGGCATGCATGTTTTTCGCAAGTTGCTTGTGAAGGAGTAGGCTGTAGCCCTACAGCGCAAGTAAATCAACGCCGTTTTTTGTGAGCGTGCGATCGAATGTGACGAACTTCAGGCCCGCCACCGAAGTGAAAGCCAAAAGGTAAGCGTCGGCCCAGACCTTTGGAGAGCGGCTGGCCAACCTTGAGCGGGAGCGGAATTCTTTCTCAAGCTCATCCGGTTCGGGAAGAAAGGCGATGCGAGCATCGGCCCATACCCGGTCCCACACCCCCCAGGCTTCGGACATGGTTTTCGTGTCCTTGCCCATAATTTTCTCAGTCGTCAGGAGCCTTAGAATTGTGAGCTGTGTGAAGCGGCAGAAAAAGAACTGTTCCTCGCCCGCTGACTCAAACCACTCCCTGGCCCGCTCCGAGTGAATGTGTCGGCTCCATAGCAGCGCCAGCCAGACGTTGGCATCAAGGAAATTCAATGTGTTCATAGATTTGTTCGCTGCTCAGGTCGACTGTTGGGCCTTCGGAAATGATGAGTGGAAATCGCACTCTCTTTGGACGTGGCCGCTGACCTTGCAGCAGGACGCCGCGAACCCCCGCCAAAACCAGCTCGCGGATGGAGTGGCCTTGCGCGGCCGCCTGCTCCTTGAGTTTCCGGTATAAGGGTGCGGGAATGTCAACCGTGGTGCGAACCGATTCCTGCTTCACAGGGAGATTGTTTCACATATGCCATAAATATGGAAGATGCATGTTTTGCAATTGTTTGTGAGCACGGGGGAGAGTAGCTTGGCCTTTGCCTGCATTCGAACATGTATTATAATAACCATAGCCATGCGAGGGCCTCATGAAACTCAAGCTGCGTGCAGTTGGCACATCCACGGGCGTACTGCTCCCCAAGGAAATGCTGGTTCGCATGAAAATTAAAAAGGACGACACCCTCTTCGCCGTGGAAACGCCAGAGGGCTATCTGCTTACGCCCTACGACCCAGAGGTGGAACGCCAACTCAGCAAAGGCCGTGAGTTTATGGCGAAGTATCGCGAAACATTCCGGGCATTGGCTAAGTAAAGAGCACAGATGAGAGGCGACGAATGAAAAGCCCGGTCTGGATTGACCGGCGCGCTCTTTTGTTGCTTCATAGCGAGACATTATCTGAGCATGGTGGGTTTCCAGGATTTCGCGATGAAGCTTTGTTTGAGGCCGCGCTCGCCCGTCCGCGGCATCTTCACAACTACGAGCCGCACGCAGACCTGGCACGGCTCGCCACGGCTTATGCTTTTGGCATTGTTCGCAACCATCCCTTCAATGACGGCAACAAACGCACAGGATTTCTAGCTGCCGGTTTGTTTTTAATGCTGAACGGGAGAGAGTTAAAGGTTGACCAGGCAGAAGCAGTCACCATGATTGAACGGTTGGCTGCAGGGAAGCTCGGCCTGCCAGAGTTGGAAACCTGGATTCACGCTCACATGATTCGTCCCAGAACGCGATAACCCCATCTATATAAGAGCCCATGCGCATTGCCCTCGCTACTTCGGCAGATTTGCCCATCCTGACTGATGACGATTGCCTATTGCTCGAACCACTTGCGAAGCGAGGAATTCAACCGGAGGCGGCCACATGGAGCGATCCCGCGTACAAGTGGGCTTCCTGCGATATGGTTGTCATTCGTTCCTGCTGGGATTATCACTTGCGCATCGCGGAATTTTTGCACTGGGTTGAATCACTCGAGGCACTCGGTGTTCCGTTATGGAATTCTCCGAAAATCATTCGCTGGAACTGCGATAAATCTTATTTGCGCGAACTGGAAGCCAAGGGGATTTCCGTTGTGCCAACGCTTTGGTTCGAGCGTGGGCCCATGATCTCGCTTGCGGATGAACTGCGCCGCGTTGGGTGGCATGATGCGGTCGTAAAGCCCCGCATTTCCGCAACCGCGCATCGGACGAGATTGATTCGGACGGAGCAGGCCGAAGAAGCGCAGGATCTCTTCGACGAACTGCGCGCGGGGCCCGGCGTGATGGTGCAGAAATTCATGGAGCCGATTGTGTGCGAAGGCGAGTGGTCGCTCATGTTCTTTGGCGGCGAGTTTAGTCATGCGGTGCTAAAGACACCGAAGGCAGGAGATTTTCGCGTGCAGCATGATTTCGGCGGCCATGAACGCTCGGCGCAAGCTCCTGTACCAGCCATGCAAGCCGCGGAGAAGGCCGTTCGCGCGGCGGGCGCCACTTTATATGCTCGCGTGGACGGGGTAATGGATGGCGATGAGTTCCGCCTGATGGAATTGGAATTGATTGAGCCCGCCTTGTTTCTGCAAGAGTCAGCGGGGGCAGCCGAGAAGCTGGCTGCAGCCATCGCGGCGCGATCGACCCAATCCTTCGCCTAGGTTACTCATGGTTACCAGCGTGGGTTACGCGGAATAATCCTCGCAAGCCACCGAACGCCATCCGTTCTCAACCCAAGGCCGATTGTTCTTCTCCCCTCGCGGCCTATTGACGCAATGAGGAGAAGGATATGAAAAAGCTATGGCTTGTGCTGCTGGCTTTGGGCGGGCTGGCGTTAGCTCATTCCGAGGCCGTGCCCAGCGATACTCGGCCCGTGCTGACCATCTACAACCAAAATTTCTTTGTGGCCCGGGAGCGTTTCGCGCTTGATTTGAAACCCGGCGTCAATCAGGTTGATTATGCGGGGGTGGCGGCGCACCTCGAGGCGGACTCAGTAATTCTCCGCGATCCTGATGGACGCGCATTGCAGGTGCTCGAGCAAAACTATCGCAACGACCCAGTCTCGCAGGAATTGCTTTTGTCGTACTATGAAGGCAAAACCATCGATTTTCTTGTGGCCCGCGGCGAACACCAGGAAATTGTGAAGGGGAAAATCGTTC
>JBEKTR010000021.1:0-22718 GCA_049515835.1 Terriglobales bacterium | reverse complement strand
TCGCAAAGTACGAGGCGTATGGTTCGTTGCGGAAATTCCGTCTGCAATTGCTGCACCAGCGGAATCGCGGAATCGGCACGATCGTTGACTCCGAAAATGATTTCGTATTCCGGGTAGTCCTGACGGCAATGGCTGCGAAAACTTTCCAGCATTTGCGGGTCGGTGCCCTTGAGCGGCTTCAAGATGGAGATTGGAAGCGAAGCGCGGCCTTCGTGATATGCGCGCCGGCTATTCAATCGTTGCGCGGTGAGGAATTTCGCAGCACTAGCGATACACAAGAAGTAGTACCCGATGCTGGCGCAGCTCCCCAGCGCCGCCACGATTTCGACAGTTTTGACGATTGTGTTACTCAACCAGTTTTAGTCCGCACTGCCATGCTATCAGCCGAATGGGATGAGGCGATTGGGATCCAATCAGGACTAGGTGGAATACAAAAACATCAGGGCGGGGTAGATCCCCGCCCTGCGTAAACGAGCCGACTTATTCTGCTGCTTCTTTTTCCACGACCACTTTGAAGTGAGCGGTGACTTCTTTGTGCAGCTTGATCGGGATGGTGAATTCTCCCACCGTCTTAAGCGGTTCGTGCAACTGGATCTTGCGACGATCCACATCAAAGCCCTTCTTAGCGAGGGCTTCTCCAATATCCGCGGAAGTGACCGAACCGAAGAGCTGGTCGTTTTCTCCGGAACGGCGCTGGAACGAAACCGAGACGCCTTCAAACTGCTTGGCCAAAGCTTCGGCGCCAGCTTTCTCCTTGGCTGAGCGTCGCACCGCCGCAGCCTTCATCTGGTCAATGACCTTCTTGTTGGCAGCATTCGCTTGAATGGCGAGCTTGCGCGGCAGCAAATAATTGCGGCCGTAGCCCTCAGCTACTTTCACCACGTCTCCGCGCGAACCCAGCGAAGTAATATCTTCCTTCAGAATGACTTCCATGTTGTAACTCCCTTAATCTCGTTCGAAATTTACGATGCGCGGCCGGCAAACGGCAGTAGCGCGATGTTGCGCGCCTGCTTGATGGCCGACGACAAGCGCCGTTGATGCGGCGTGCAAACGCCAGTCAGGCGTCGTGGCACGATCTTTCCGCTCTCGGCGACAAACCCGGCCAAGAGACGAACATCCTTGTAGTTGATGGAGTCGATTTTTTCCGTGCAGAACTTGCAAACTTTCTTGCGGCGGAAAAACTTGCGACCACCCGGGCCGCCTTCGCGGCCACCGCCTGCTCCTGGCCCTCCAGGACGCGGCGGACGCCGTTCACCAGAAGGACGATCACCAGTAGGACGCTCGCCCATCGGTCGCTCACTCGCCGGCGCTGTTGCTCTAATTTCGTCAGTCATAATGCTCCTTATTCAAACTCAATATCTAAAATGAAATCCCCGGAAACCTACGCGCTGGCCGCCGGAGCTTCCGGTGCCGCTTCGGCCACAGGTGCCGGCGATGCCGAGACTTTTCGGCGCGAGTCGCGAATCGCCTTGATTTTCTCCATGCGCTTCGTTTCTTCGTCAATGCGGACGGTGATGAACTTGATCACCGGTTCCGTGACGCGCAAACGCCGCTCTAGTTCGTGAATCAGCCCGCCGGCTCCATCTACAGTCATCAGCATGTATAGCCCGTCATGGAAACCGCGCACCATGTAAGCAAGACGGCGCTTGCCCCACTTCTCCATGCTCTTCACGCTTCCGCCCGACGCTGTAACCGCGGCTTCGAGGGTCGAGACCAACTTCTCCTGGTCTTCTTCCGGCATATCGGGACGAACAATGAACATCAATTCATAAGTACGATTCATTTAGTTTCTCCAAATCCTGTCTCACTGCGTCTTGGTGATCGCTTACGACGATCGGCTTAATCCTGCGCCTCGGGGTTGCGGTTGAACCGGTTCATCGCCGCCGCCGCGCCCTCCGTCACAATCGCTTTCACGGCCTCGTTCACCGTATCCAGCACCTCACCTACAATCTCCAACTCAGCCTTTCGGAACGGCGATAACAAATAGCTTTGCCCGTCCGTCACTCTTCGTTCCGGCGCAACTCCCACCCGGATGCGCAAAAAATCATTGTTTCCCAGAGCCCCGATGATGGACTCGATCCCGTTGTGCCCAGCCGAACCGCGTCGGGTCTGCAACTTTAGCGTACCCAGAGCAAAATCGAGTTCATCCTGAATGACAATCAAGTCCGTTTCCGGAGCGATCTCATTCTTTTCCACCAGTTCCCGCACCGATAAACCGCTCAGGTTCATATAGGTTTCCGGCTTGGCCAGAAGCACCTGCTCCGAACCTATCGTCAACCGCCCAGTCAATGCGCGAGCCTGACGATTTCTTACTTCCACACCGCATTCATTCGCGATGTAGTCAATGGCAAGAAAACCAACATTGTGCGGCGTGAACTGATACTCGATACCCGGGTTGCCAAGACCGACAATCAGTTTCACGCCGAATCAGAAATCCTTGCCTGCTATTTCTTTTCTTTCTTCTCAACCTTGTCGCCAGCTTCTTCCTCAGTCTCCTGCTTGCCCTTCTTGATGACTTCAGGCTCAGCCGGAGTTGTGCCTTCGGCAGCCACGGCTTCAGGCGTCGCAACCACTTCTTCCTTGATAGTGATGACGTGCGCCACCGGCTGGTTCGCATCCGTGAGGAACGTCAGCTTGTCGCCATGCGCCAGATCAGATACACGCAAGACCACGCCGAACGTCAAGGCCGAGATGTCAGCTTCAATGGTCGAAGGAATATCGGCAGGCAGGCACTCAATCTCCACTTCGCGTAGCAATTGCTCGAGAATGCCGCCTTCCTGCTTCACGCCGAGCGCTTCGCCCTTGAGGACGATCGGCACGCTGACTGTGAGTTTCTTGTCCATGGCAATCCGCTTTAGGTCAATGTGCATGAGCGCACCCTTGATGGGCTCATATTGCCAGTCCACGATCATCGCTTTGGTCTGTTCGCCACCGTCGAGGGCGAGATCGAAAATGGTGTTATGCCCAGTCTGCGAGTGCAGAATGCGCGATACGTGGCGCGGATCCAGCGCCACCGAAACCGCATCTTTGCCGGCTCCATAGAGCACGGCTGGCACTTTGCCTTCGCGCCGCACGCGGCGGGCATCATTTTTGGTCCCCGGGGTTCGGGGATTCGCTTGCAATACACTGCTTTCAGTTGCTGTTGCCATAATTTTGAGTCCTGTTTACAAAAACAATTTACTTACTGATGTTTCTTCGTGATTGGCTTGAATAGCCCGGCCAATCAAACCCGCAATCGAAAGAACCGTAATCTTGCCGCCATTTCCTGTGCGCGCTGCGTCGGCTTCCGGGCTCAAAGGGATCGTATTGGTGACCACCACTTCTTTGATCACCGAATTCAAAATATTCGTCACCGCCGGTCCGGAAAGCACCGCGTGTGAAGCGCACGCATAAACTTCCAGTGCGCCGTTTTCCATCAATGCCGCCGCCGTTTTCACCAGGGTCCCGGCTGTATCAATCAAATCGTCAATAATTAAGCACGTGCGGTTCTTTACATCGCCGATCACGTGCATGATCTCAGCCACGTTCATCTCCACGCGCCGTTTGTCCACGATCGCCAGTGCTGCGTCAACTTTCTTGGCGAAGAACCTTGCGCGCTCCACGCCGCCCGCATCCGGCGAAACCACAGTCAAGTTCGGCAAACTCAACCGCTTGAAGTGGTCCACCAACACCGGCGATGCAAACAAGTGGTCCACCGGAATATTGAAAAAACCCTGCAACTGCGGCGTATGCAAATCCACAATTAATGCCCGGTGTGCGCCCGCCGCCGTCAACAAGTCCGCCACTAACTTCGACGAAATCGGGCTGCGCGGTTTGTCTTTCCGGTCCTGCCTCGCATAGCCAAAGTAAGGAATCACCGCCGTGATCCGCCGCGCGGAAGCTCGCTTGAGCGCGTCAATCATCAGCAACAACTCCATCAAGTGCTCGTCCACCGGTCGGCACGTCGGCTGGAGCACAAAAACGTCGCAGCCCCGCACGTTCTCCTGGATCTGCACATAACACTCGCCGTCAGCAAAGCGCGTTACCTGCGCCAGCCCGCGCTGCATGCCTAGAAAGTGGCAGACCTCCTCAGCCAGAACCTCATTGGCCGAGCCGCTGAAAATCTTAAACTTATCATCCATCCGGGAGCGCTGGGGCTTGCGTTCCGCCTTCTCTTCAGGACTCACCGGCTTTTTTTCCGCTGCTGTCGCTAGAGTGGCCATAAGTTTTTGTTCTGCACTGCAAATCTGGCTGGGCCGCTAGGATTCGAACCTAGACAAAGTGCTCCAAAGGCACTTGACCTACCATTAGTCGACGGCCCAGTAAGTCTCTAATTTCAGGCTGTAATACCAGTTTAATCTCAGAATCGCACACTCGAAACTAGAAACTTGAAACTGGAAACTTGCCCCAATACTGCCGTCGCGTCAGGGTCGTAGTTGCCACCGCCGGAATGCCACGCTTCTTCAATCGTGCCGCCGCTTTTTCGGCCGCTGCCTTAGTCCGAAACAGACCGTACAACGCTGACCCGGAGCCCGAGAGCGAGGCATAAATCGCCCCAGCCTGCTCAAGCACACTTTTTACCTCGCGCAATTCGGGATACTGCGGAAAGACGACCTGCTCGAAGTCGTTTTCTATCCCGGTACGGACGAGGTCGAGAAGAAGGGTCTCGGCCCGGCCCCTGCCTTGTTTCACAGGGACACCGGATGAATGCCCACTCAGCCATGCAGAAATCATACGGCTGAATGAATTAATTCTATCGGAGGGATGGCTCGCCGTCAATTTATCAGCTTGTGCAGGGGCTGCTCGCCTAGGGGCAGGTGTCCCCACCTGCCCGGTCGAGCGCAGCTCGACAATCTTGTCCCAATCGGCAAACGCCTTGGGAGTCGAAATGCCAATCCCGGGAGTCGCAATCACGCACGGCATCGCCGGCAAATCCGGCAATGGATAAACCTCTTCGCCTCGTCCCACTCCCAAAACCGTCCCGCCGACCAAGAAAAGGGGAATATCGGACCCTACGTCGGCGGCAATCCGCAATCGCTCCTGCCCGGTAAGTCTTTTCTTTAGAGCCTTTTCCAGCGCAATCAAGGCCGCGACCGCGTTCCCCGATGCCCCACCCAATCCCCCCTGGACGGGCAGCCGTTTTTCAATTTCGATGACAACTCGCCCGCGCGTTTTCAGGGCCCGCATCGCGCGCTCGACAATTTTCCAGCACGTATTGGACGCATCTCGCGGCACGCGCTCATCGTTACTGACAATCTCAATCCCATCGCCCCGTTTCACTGATATGCGGATGACGTCATGCAGCGCAATCGTCTGATAGACCGTGCGCAGTTCATGAAAACCATCAGGACGCAATGGTCCGATACAGAGCCCGAGATTAATCTTGGCGAAAGAGCGGACGGTTACTGGCATGCGAGCGCGATTCTATACGGTATAGGAACTAATTTGCGAGATGGGAGCGTCTAGCTCTTCCTCTTGTACTGAATCGCGAACTCAAACCCCGGATTCGGCGGGAACAACTCGGCGACTTTTCTCAGTCTTTCAGCAAGAGAAGATGGCGCGAGCAGAGGATAATCGCGTTCGCGCAAGTCGTAATAATCCACGTCAATGTAGAGCGAGAGCAGATAGATCGAAATCGAGTCGGCAAACGCGGCCAGGAAATACTCGTTCTTGTATTTCTCGGTGTTAGGCCCGGCCTCCGTGGCCAGCTTGCGCGCTTCCCAGGCATCAAGAGAGGTCTCTCCGCGAACTCCGGCTTCCACCTGCTTCCACGCCAAATCAGAAAATTCGCGCGAAACTCCAGCTTTTTCCACGACCGCATGGCCGATATTGATAAAGAACTCAAATGCAACCGAGAATTTGTCGTCCATCAGCCGCGTGGAGATGAATACGCACTGCGATCCGCCCAGCTCAAGATTGCGATGGCAAACCGCATTGTCGCTCAATGCAACGTCATAGCGGTCGGCGATGACCGTCTCATCGCCCTGATTCACGGTAAGCGGGACGAAATAATAAGCTTTGCGCTCAAGAGCGCGCGCCGCGGCATCGGGCACCGCGGAAACCATGCGCTCCAGTTCTGAAGCGGGCACAGTCAGTTCGCCGGCGACGGCGTAGCAAATTCCATTGGATGCTTGTGAAACGGGTGTTTGGCGGACAACCTCCGCCGGGGTGCGCGTAAACGCAGATGCAGCTTGAGACATCCACATATTTTAGCGCACGGGCGCTGCTGAGCCTTCAAAATTGAGGGCGAGACTGGTGGACTACTTAGGGAAAATCATAAATCCCAGCATTCCCAATAAGGAGTCGAGCATGGAAAAGCAGTAGGCCCAATAGTTCCGATCTTGTCCGTAGAGAGCGCGGTATTCTTGGACTAGTTGTCTCGAGAATACGCGAAATGACTTACCTGAGCGGTTGTAGACCAACCGCTTCATAGTAGTGCTCACTCCATTTGCCAAGGCAACACCAATCAGTGCCGCGCCGAGACAAATAGCGGATGCCTTAACAACCACGCTTTCTCGCCCTCCCTATTCTCTGCTGAGGAATCATGAACTTATACGCGAAGTAGTTTAGCGCAATTCAGAACCATCTCCGCGTTACAATAAATAGGTGCCTGCTGCATCTTCATCTTTATCTTTAGCTCGCGCGACCCACCGCCCCTCGTGGTACATGATTCCTGTGCGGGCATTGCTCATCACGTTCCCTCTGACATTGCTCTCTTTCGCCATCTGCCTTTTCCTCGGGATTCTCGGTGTGGCCGGCGTGGCCCTGCTGCGGGGCGTTCATCCCAACATGACCATTGCTTATCGCCACATCGCCGCGCCCACAGCTGCTGTAGTCGCCGTGGTCGTGCTGATTTCGGCGCTGATCATGGAAATTCGCCGGTACTACCAAATGAAAACGCTGGCCGGAATTGAGCGAGCCAGTCGTTCTTAATCAAACTCGTAACTTCCGCCATGAAGTCGAATCACAAAAAAACCTCCGCCAGTGCCAGAATCGCGATTCCCGTTCCACACTCCACTCGTCCGGACTACGCGGAGCGTTCTCTGCCGCAATATGAACATGCGGTCGCCGTTGCAGGAGGAGAGCCTGTCCGCATCCCTCTGGATCAGCCACCTGCCGAAGTGATGAAGCTCATCGAACGCTGTGATGCCGTGCTTTTGCCGGGCAGCAGCGCGGACGTGGATCCCGCAAAGTATGATCAGCCGCGCCATCCCAAGACCGCTGACGCCGACAAAAAGCGCGACACCGTGGACGAGCTTCTGATGCAAGACGCCTACAACATGCGCAAGCCGATTCTAGGTATCTGCTACGGCATGCAGACGTTGAACGTCTATCGCACCGGCTCACTGATTCAAGACATTGAATCGACTCAGGAAAAATCTTCGGTGAATCATTCCGCGGGGCGCACCGTCCCGGTGGCCCATGAAGTCGAAATCGAGCCGGGATCGAAGCTAGCGCAGATTATTCGAACGACGGAACTGGTTCCAGTCAACTCCAGCCATCATCAATCGGCTGATGCCATTGGCGACGGCCTGCGCGTCGTGGCCCGCAGCCCTCAAGATGGCATTATTGAAGCCGTCGAAGGGACTTCGCCCGATCATTTTGTGCTCGCGGTGCAATGGCATCCCGAACGCAGCGTGGACGATGACAAGCCGTCGCTAGCCATCTTCCGCGCATTTGTGGATGCGGCGAAGGCGCGGCACAAATCGCTCGCTGGTGAATTTGAATCAGCCTAGATTTTATGAAGGATCGACTATCGAGCTTCTTCGTGCGGCGGAGCCGTGTCTGCCGTATCAACTCTTTGTCCCGGCGTTGAAGGTGAATCCGGCGGCGCGGGAAACGTCCCGGGGTCTTTTCCGGCCAGCGCCACTTTCATAAAATCCATCCAGATGGGCAAAGCGGCCCGCGCGCCGGTTTCTTTTGGGCCGATCGTCTTCTTCTCATCGTAGCCGACCCATACTCCCGTGGTGAGCGTCGGAGAAAACCCGACAAACCAGGCATCCGTGAAGTCGTTCGTGGTTCCAGTCTTACCGGCCAGCGGCATTTTCATGGAGTTCGCAGCAACCGCCGTACCATGCTGGACGACGCCTTCGAGCATCGACGTCATTGTGCGGGCCGTCTGCGCGCTGATCACGTCCTTCACCTCGGGATAATCCTCTTCCAGCACGCGCCCTTCATAATCCGTCACCTTCGTAATGTAGCGCGGCACGATGCGCACGCCATCCTCGGGAAACACGCTGTACGCCGACGTTTGCTCGATGAGCGTAACTTCTGCCGCGCCCAGCGCGACCGGCAAATAAGCGGGGATATTAGATGTGATGCCGAAACGGTGCGCATATTCAATCACGCTCTTAATCCCCACGCGATCAGCCAGTTTCAACGCGGGTATGTTGAGCGATTGCGCGAGCGCCCGCCGCAACGTAATGGCACCTTCGAAGTTTTCCTCGTAGTTGTGCGGCGTGTACGGTCCGGATTCGGTCTGAAAGGTGATGGGCGCGTCCACGATAATGTCGTCAGGCTTCGCGCCTTGATCGATCGCAGTCGTATAAACGTAGGGCTTGAATGACGATCCAACCTGCCGCAACGCTTGGATAGCGCGGTTGAATTTTGATTCGTTCGGATCTCGTCCGCCGACCATGGCCTTGATTTCGCCGCTGGCATTGTCAATCGCGATCAGCGCGCCTTCGAGCCCGGAATCCTGCTCCAGGCTGACGCGCGATTTGCCGTCCGCCAGCGCCAGAATCTTCACATACACAATGTCGCCCGGCCGCAGCAGGTCTTGGAGTTTTTGCCCGGTCCATGCGGCGTCTGCCGGCGTGAGCGTCGCCGCATCGTGCCCAAATCTGAGCGAAGCCAACCCCGGAGCGACCGCCGTCACCAGCGCATGAACGTATCCATTTGCCTCCGGTTCATCGGCCCAGTCCGGATGCGCGTAGTTATCCAGCGTAACCCCGTTCGTCAGCACATTTTGCAGATGGCCTTTCCAGCCATGTCGCCGCTCGCAAACTGCAAGCCCATCGAGAACTGCCTGGTTGGCTGTGCGCTGCCAATCCATGTCGAGCGAGGTGTAAACCCGCAATCCTCCTTCGAGGACCTGATCGCTGCCATATTTGTTCTCCAGGTAGCGCCGAATGTCCTCGACAAAATAAGGCGCAAGAGAATTTGGTTCTCGAGAGATGTTCAGTTCGATGGGCCGGTTCCGGGCTGCTATCGCTTGCTGGGCTTTGATTTTGCCATCCTCCAGCATGTTGTTGATCACCAGGTTGCGGCGCTTATAGGCCCGATCCGGATGAGTGATGGGCGAATAAAAAAACGGTGATTTCGGCAGACCGGCTAGCAGCGCCGCTTCATCGAGGGTGAGTTGCCGGGCCGGCTTGCTGAAATAAAACTGCGAGGCCGCCTCGAACCCATACACTCCGTGGCCCAGATAAATTTGGTTCGCGTAGAGCGTGAAAATCTGTTGCTTGGTGAATCTCCGCTCAATTTGGACGGCGAGCAACGCCTCCTGGATTTTTCGCCGGAAGGAACGGTCAGGCGAAAGGAAAAGATTGCGCGCGAGTTGCATGGTCAGCGTGGACGCGCCTTGCACCCGCCCGCCAGATTCAATATCTCGGTAGGCAGCGCCGGCAATGCGCCAAACATTAATGCCCCAATGGCGATAAAAATCCTTATCTTCGGTGGAGATGAGAGCTTCACGCAGCACTTGCGGATAATCGTCATAAGACGCGATCACGCGCCGCTGTAGCGCAAATGAGCCGATGACGCGTCCCTGGTCGTCATAAAGCTCCGTGATGGAACTCGGCCGGTAGCGCTCCAGTTGCTCCACTTGAGGAAGGTCGGTGGTGTAAACCAGCAAGAGCCCAGCCCCGGCGCCGATCGCCGCCGCAAGAAGCACCAACGCCCCAAAAATCAGCCTGCCGGGCATTTTGCTGGGGGTGGCCGGCGCGGGCGGAGCATCTTCAAAGATCGAATGCATGGGCGCTTACGCTAAGAATAGCAGGGTATGAATTCGGGCCAGCGGAACTTGGCCAACATATGCGTACAAGCAAAATCGCTCATCGCCATGTTTCCAGCGCAATGAGCGAAAAGCGAAGAGCGAAGTAGTTTCCAAACTGCGGACGTGCCTAGCTGGCTCGATTTTTCAAAACTTCAATCGCTTTCTGCAATTGATCGTCAACCTGTGGTGGCGCGGGCTTCTTGCTTGCGTCGTCCGCGGGAGTCGCGTTTTCATCTTCATCCGGAACCGCCGCTGAATCGTCTTCGTCGGCAACCAGAACATTCGGCGTCACCGCCGTATCCTGGATGGCTTTCCCGCTCGGCGAGTAGTATTTCGCCACCGACAAAATCAGCGCAGAACCGTCTTTCAACTCAATGACCTTTTGCACGGAGCCGTCGCCGAAGGTTTTGTCGCCAACGACATCCGCGCGCGCGTTGTCGAGCAGTGCGGCCGCCACAATCTCAGCCGGTCCAGAAGTGCCTTTATTCACCAGCACCACGAGAGGCAGGTTGGTTACGTCTTTCGCGGGGTCGGCATTGAACGCTTCCCGCGGATATTTCTGCCCTTGCAAATACGTAATCGTTCCGTGATTGAGGAACAGGTTCGCTGTGGCAATGCCCTCGGACTCTTCGCCTTCTGCGCAATCCCGCAGATCGAGGATCAGCTTCTTGACGCCGTTTTTTTGCAATGCTTTGATCTTCGCCGCGATCTCCGCCGACTCACCCTTGGCGAAAGTGTCCACGTGAATTTCGCCGATGCCGTCAGCCAGAACTTTGTCCGTAGCCGGAGGAATGTTGACGACCTCGCGTGTAATCACCTGCTTTTGCGGCTCGGCCCTGCGAGCCCGCACCAGCGAGACCGTTACATTCGAACCGGGCGTGCCGCTCAGCATGTTATGCACTTCCGCCAGTGACATCTCTCGCGTGCTCTTGCCTTCAATCGCTTCGAAAATATCGGATGCCTGCACGCCAGCCTTGTCCGCCGGGCTGCCTGGGATGACGGCAATGACCGAAGCATAACCAAAGCGCTTCGAAATCGCCGCTCCAATGTCGCCCTTCGACGCGGCCTTATGCGCTTTGTAGTCTTTGTATTGCGTAGGGTTCAAATAACTCGAATTGGCGTCGAGCGATTCGAGCAAACCGTGCAATGCGCCATCAGTCACGGCGGGAATATTTGGGTCTTCCACGTATTCCTGTTGCACGCGCGAAAGAACTTCGCTATAAACCTGCATCTGGCGGTAGGCGCCATCGTTGCTGGAGGCGCGAACGCCGTTCATGCCGCCGACAATCACAAATAGCAGAAGCGCCGCGGAACAGGCGAGAATCGTAATTTTCGTTTTCATGGACATCCGGATTTGATAGGTTATCGCGAAATGATCTTCAGAGAGGCGCCCCGCTGCGGCGCGATCACCTCTAGATTATATCTCTTTGGATGCGGGAAACCTATGCAAGGATGGGATACTTCGGTAACTCTGCCCTAATGAGCGAAATTCTAGGCCGGCTGGGCCGTGGCGTCTTTCTCGAGTGCGGCTAGGTGGGCTAAAGTCTGTTCAACCGTCAGTGAATATAGGTCCCGTCCCACACCTTCGCCTGACTCGAGGGCTGCTTTGAGATAGTGTCCGGCGATCTCAATCGCCAATAAATCAGTGATTTCTGTATTTGTGCGTTCGCGGTACTCCACCCACGCCGGCAGCGGCAAGGCAATCCAAATCGTTCGCCCGTCCATCAGGAACTTCACGTCCACGGCGTCGGCGTGGCGGGTAGCGATGGCCACAATCAGCGCCTGATAAACGCAGTGCACTTGTTTTTTTGTCCAGCGGTCGGTTGCGGTGAAGTCGTTATACATGCGATTGGATTATATCGAAGAGGCTGATAAGGAACCAATTCCTGCGAGAATTTATGAACGCCCTATAATGATTTAGTAACTCATGAAGAACATCGGCATCCTGCTTTCCGGGCGTGGTTCCAATTTCGAAGCGATTGCAAAAAACATTGCTAGCGGTTCCATTCGCGAGGCCCGCATTGCTATCGTCATTTCCAATAAATCCGACGCTGGCGGACTGGAAACCGCCCGAAAATTAGGCCTTAACGCCGTGGCCATTCCTTCCAAAAACAAAGACCGCGAGGCCCATGACCGCGAAGTCGTTACCGCGTTAAACGCGCATAAAATCGATCTTGTCTGCCTTGCCGGATACATGCGCCTACTCTCGCCCTGGTTAGTGCAGCAATTCCCTCTGCGAATTCTGAATATTCATCCATCCCTTTTGCCTGCCTTCCCCGGACTGGAAGCCCAAGAACAGGCCTTTGCCTACGGCGCAAAAATCGCCGGCTGCACAGTGCATTTCGTGGATGAAGAACTCGACCACGGCGCCATCATCGTGCAAAAGGCCATCCCGGTGCTCGATTCCGATGATGAGCAATCGCTCGCCGCCCGCATTCTGGAGCAGGAGCATATCGCCTATTCTGAAGCGATCAATCTCGTATTGGCTGGCGGATTTAAGATCGTGGGACGAAGAGTCGTGAGAGCCTAAGCGTTCGCCGCGGTCCCGTGTCCAGTATTAAACTGATAGTCATAATCCCAGGAGATTCCTATGCCTACCGCGACCCGCATCGATCCGCTTTCTTACCTTACTGACCAGATGAACGACCTCAGGGCCAAGGGCACGCATTTCAAACTGCGCGTGCTCGACGACGAACAAGCCGCCGTCTGTACATTCGACGGCAAAAAAGTCATCAACCTCGCATCGAACAATTACCTCGGCCTGACCACGCATCCTCTGCTTCGAGAAGCTGCCATTGAGGCAGCGCGCAAGTATGGCGTGGGATCGGGCGCAGTTCGCACCATCGCCGGCACCATGAAGATTCACATGGAACTCGAAGAAAAGATCGCCCGCTTTAAGAACGTCGAAGCCTGCGTCGTCTTTCAATCCGGATTCGCCGCCAACGCCGGGACAGTTTCCGCCATTCTCGGCAAAGAAGACTTCATCATCTCCGACGCGTTAAATCACGCCTCCATCATTGATGGCGCGCGTTTATCCCGCGCCAAGATTCTGGTATATGAACACAAAAACATCGCGCAGGCCGAAGAAAAACTCGCCAGCGTGAAGAACGAACCCGGCAAAAAACTGCTCATCACCGACGGCGTTTTCTCCATGGATGGCGACATCGGTCCGCTGCCCGCGCTCTGCGATCTAGCCGAAAAATACGGCGCCATCATGATGGTCGACGACGCCCACTCCTCCGGTGTGCTCGGCCGCAACGGCCGCGGCACAATTGATCACTTCCATGTTCACGGCCGCGTGGACATTCAGGTCGGCACGCTCTCAAAAGCCATCGGTGCGCTCGGCGGCTACGTCTGCGGATCAAAGGATCTGATTGATTTTCTCTATCATCGCGCCCGTCCGTTTTTGTTTTCGACTTCGCACCCGCCGTCGGTTGCGGCGACCTGCATTGCCGCCTTCGATGTTCTCGAAAACGAACCCGAGCGCATGGAAAAACTCTGGCACAACACCCACTTCTGGAAAAAAGAACTCGGCCTGCTCGGCTTCAACATCGGCGGCAAGACGACTCCCGCCAGCGAAACGCCCATCACGCCCATCATCATCGGCGACGGCAAGCTCACCATGGATTTCTCCCGCGCTCTCTTCAACGAAGGCGTGCTCGGCACCGGCATCGCATTTCCGACCGTGCCCGAAGGCAAAGCCCGCATCCGCACCATCGTGACCGCCACGCACACGAAGGAGGAGTTGGAGCAGGCCCTGGAAGTGCTGGGCCGAGTAGGGAAAAAGATGGGGATTCTGAACTAGTTCACTTCGCCGGCGGCACATACTGCGCTGGCGGTGCGGCGCCTGCGCCAAAGAAATACTGCTCCATCTGCTTGACGATGGCTTCCTGATCTTCTTTTCGTGACGGGTTCAGGCGGTATTCGTTCAACAGCATTTTGCAGAATTCCACCCAGCCATTCCACGCTTCCTGCGAGATATTGTCGTAAATCTTGCGGCCAAATTCGGTGTCGAAGGGTGGTTCATCCAGCCCCGGAGCGTTCTTCTGCAATTTCACGCAAAATACTTGATGTTCCGCCATGTCCATCCTCACAAATCTATTTTTCAAAGTATCTCACAGCGGATAGCTGGTCAGTTTGGTTCCCCATTTTCAACCACGCTGCAAACGATGAGAGCTCCGTGCTAACGTAGCCTCATGATCGTCGGCACCGGCATTGACATCGCAGAAGTGCCGCGCATCGCGGCCTCCATCGCCCGCTTCGGCGACCGCTTCTTGCAGCGCATCTTCACTGAAGGCGAAATGCGCTATTGCGACGCCAAGGCGAATCGCGCTGAGCGTTACGCCGCTCGTTTTGCCGCCAAAGAAGCCGCCATGAAGGCCCTCGGGACGGGATGGAACTACGGCGTCCGCTGGCGCGACATTGAAGTCAGCCGAAAGCCCGGCGGTCGTCCAACCCTTCTTTTTCACGGCAAAGCCGCCGAATTCGCCGCCAAACTCAAGACCACGAATATCGCGTTGTCACTCACTCATACCGCCGAAGAAGCTATCGCCCAAGTGATCCTTGAAAACTAGTCATTCTTGAATACGGGAATCGACATTGAAAACCAGGAATCAATATCGAAATCCTCTGCTATGATTTCCAAAATGCCGGCGTTCAAGATGACGGAGCCAGCCGCGAATTCGCAGGGGAGAGCTTGTGCCTAGTCAGAGCCAGTTGAAGTGGTCTCAACTGAAGGTCGGAATCACAGTGCTGGCGGCGAGCATTACGCTCGGCATACTCATCCTGCTCATGAGCGGCACCGGCGGCATCTTCACCCGCCGCATTACCCTGCGCTCCTACTTTGATGATGCCAGCGGCCTGCGCGTCGGCGCGCCTGTGCGCCTGCAGGGCGTGGATATCGGCAACGTATCCGCCATCCGCGTGGTTGCCGATCCAGTTCGCCGCGCCACTCCCGTAGAAGTGACCATGAAGGTGAACACCAAGTATCTTGATAGCCTTCGCAAAGATTCTCTGTCGGCGCTTTCCACGGCTGGAGTGCTTGGCGAAACCTATATAGACATCAACAGTGCGCAAGCCCACGGGCCGGCCGTACAGAACAAAGACGAGTTGGCTACACGCGATACGCCTGACATCCAAGATGTTGTCCGCTCCAGCCAGGGCACGTTGCAAAATCTGGACGCGCTGGTCAAGCGCCTCGACGGCATCGTGGCCTTCATACAGAGTGGACAGGGCTCCATCGGCAAGGTCATTTACGACCCCAGCCTTTATAACCGCTTGAACTCCACCGTGAGCCAGTTTCAGAACCTCGTTTCCGAAGTCACCACTGGCAACGGCAGCCTGGGTAAACTCATCACCGACCCCACGCTCTACGACAAAGCCAACGCCACCGTCGACAAGCTGAACGTCATCATCGACGATCTCAATGCCGGCAAAGGCTCTGCCGGCAAATTATTGAAAGATCCGGCACTGTACGACAACGCCAACAAAACTATCGCCAATGTTCGTGAGATGACCGACAACATCAACGCTGGCAAGGGCACTCTCGGTAAGCTCACGAAAGACGAGGCGTTCGCCAACAAGCTGCAAAACACCATTAACCGCCTTTCCAACATTACCGACCGGTTGGACAACGGCGAAGGCTCGGCGGGCAAGTTCTTGCGCGATCCTTCCTTCTTTGACAACACGAATCAGCTGTTGACCGAGACGCAATCTCTAATTCAGGCGATCCGTACGAACCCCAAGCAGTACCTGACCATTCGATTAAAAGTCTTTTAGACTAGCCCGTTCGTGCGCACTCTAGCACCGTCGTGCCATTCCCAGAAATACCCTCTAACGCTAATCTGTTTTTGAGCAGACTTCGGGGGAGGGCTGTTCAGGCGTCCAGACTCGAAAGAGTTTGGACGCCTTTAAACTTGCTGCCGGATCGAAGCTAGGTGCCGCAGGCAAGCACTCCTAAAACAAATGAAGATAAAGAAGAAGAGAAGCTAAGGAAAAAGGAATTCAAGCATGACGTTAATTCTATTTGTCGTAGTTCTCCTGATGCTCGGATCGCAGATCCCCGCTAACGACCACGTACCCTTTCGCCACTAATCTTATCTCGTCAGGTCTCTCGCCTTTCTGGCGATCCGCGCCAATCCTGGGAAGCGTTCACTTAGTGATAGGTTCAATAGCTTTTCCGGAGCGAGTTGATTTCGAAGAGCCACTTCACTGTACTGGCCTGTCAAGTCCACAAAGTTGAACTCCGGCCTATCTGTCTTGAGCAAGCAAAACAATCTATCCAAGGGTTTCGCCCTGCCGCGTTTTTGTGGCGGGAACGGAACCGAGCGAAGTAGTAATCCCCTTCTCGAGCGCCAGTTCGTATACCCGTGACGTTCAATTTCAATAACTAGCTCCCTGCCTATTTGGGGCCCCGGTTGTACTATGGACACGTGCCGTCCTTGCAACAAAAAGTCGCAGTTTTTATTCACAAACACGCACTGCTCCAGCCCGGAGACCGCGTCGGCGTGGCGGTCTCCGGCGGCGCGGATTCGGTGGCATTGCTGCGTCTTTTGTTGGATCTCAGAGGATCACTTGGCATTGTCCTCGCGGTTGTTCATTTCAATCACCTGTTGCGCCGCGAGGAATCCGATGGTGACGAGCGTTTTGTCGCCGACCTGGCCCGCGAATGTGAGCTCGTTTTTTTCTGCGATCGCGGCGATGTCGCCGCCTGCTCCAAGAACGAGCATCTCAGCCTCGAAACTGCTGCACGGACTTTGCGCTATGAATATTTCTTTCGTCTCCTGCGTGAAGGCCGACTGACTCGTATCGCGACCGCGCACACCATCGACGATCAGGCAGAAACTGTGCTGTTGCGTCTTCTCCGCGGCGCTGGCACACGTGGACTCGCCGGTATTTATCCGCTAAGAGCAGTGGCCGGTAGCCAGTTACCAGGTAAAGCAGCAAGAAGCAAAGACGCCGCCATCATTCGCCCACTGCTTGGCGTGCGTCGGCCCGAACTTGAAACGCACCTCAATTCCATTCATCAGGATTGGCGCGAAGATTCGAGCAATCGTGATCTGCGTCATGCGCGCAACCGAATTCGTCACGGAATCTTGCCTCGGTTGGAGCGGTCGCTGAACCCGTCCGTTCGTGAGACTTTAGCGGAAACTGCGGAAATCGCGCGCGATGAAGAAGCCTATTGGAGCCGGCAAATCGCGGAAATCCTGCCGCGCGTATGGAAACAAGACTGCCTTCGTATCTCGGAACTCTCGCTTCTGCCGCTTGCTCTCCAGCGTCGCATGATTCGCGCCGCCGCTGAGTCGCTTCACCTGAATCTCGAGTTCAAGCATGTCGAAGAAATTATTGCTATCTCCGCTGGCGATGCCCAGGCTGCGGCTCTGCCCAAAGGCTGGCGGGCATCTCGCGAAGCCGGGAGCATTTGTCTGATTCCGCCCGGTTTAGTGAAAATTGACGCCGATTTCGACTACATTCTTCCGGTCCCCGGACGCGTCGAAGTCCCCGAAGCCGCCGCCTGTTTCGAAGCCTCTCTAGTGCCGCGCGACAGCGAAGGTTATAATCCCAACGATTTGTTCGGCGAGAAATATGCGGCGGCCCAACTGTGCGTGCGAAACTGGCGCGCGGGAGACCGCTTCTGGCCGGCCCACGCCAGGTCGCCCAAGAAGGTGAAAGAACTCTTGCAGGAGCGCCACATCACGGGCACAGAACGGAAATTATGGCCCGTGGTGGCCAGCGGAGATGAATTGCTATGGCTGCGCGGTTTTTCCGCCCGCCGCCCCGATCACAGACACGACCAAAATCTAAATGGATCTCGCGCGCTGCTGATCCGCGAAATTCCCTTGCAAACCGGAAAATAAAAGCCACACAATGAAAGGCTCGAAAATGAAGCTCTCCCCGAGGACCGCATGACACCGATGTTGAAGCCTGGCGAATTGCGCACGGTCATTGCCGCCGACCAGATTCAAAAACGCGTCAAAGAGATGGGACGCCAGATTTCCGACGATTACAAAGGCAAATCCATTCATGCGCTGGCCTTGCTTGAAAACGGATTCATGTTCATGGCCGATTTGGTCCGCGCCCTCGACGTTCCTGTGACTTGCCAGTTCATCAAACCCCGTTACCGCAAGCAGCAGGAGAGCGCGCCGGACGAGACTTTGGAGATATTTTTCAGCCACGATGCCGACATTCGCGACAAGCACGTATTAGTAGTTGAGGGCCTTGTCCACTCTGGCGTGACCAACGATTTTCTGATGAGCGATTTGCGTGGCCGCGGCGCGGCTTCGGTCAAGCTGGCCACTCTGCTCGATCGGCAATCGGCCCGCCGGGTGCAATTGCAGCCGGATTATTTCGGTTTTCTCGTGGACGAAGTTTTTCTCATCGGCTACGGTCTCGGCTCGCCGGAGCAAACCAACCGCAATCTTGCCTATGTGGCCGCTACAAGTTAAATGGAATCCATGACTTAAGTCATGTCAGGAAGTTTGTCTCTTTTACTCCAAGAAGAGGTAGAATAAATTTTCCGGCGCGTCCATCTGAGTATGGGTCGCAAACGCGCTATGCGGCATCTAATTTGGGTAACCAATTGTCAGGGATTGCTTCGGCCCCCGCTGACAGCATGACTGATCAGGAGTGCTAGTGAATTCAACCGTTAAAACCGTGGGTTTCTGGGTAGTCATCGTCCTCTCGGCTTTTCTGCTTTGGCAGGTGGTGAAAGCGAGCACCAATGGGCAAAAGGATAAGGAAGTTAACTTCTCCCAGTTCCTGAGCGATGTGGACCAGGGCAGGGTCAAAGAAGTCACCATTACCAGCCAGGAAGTTCGCGGCAAATATAGCGACAACAGCGCCTTCCATACCACGGCCCCGGTTAACGACCCCGACATGATCAAGAATCTCCGCGATAAGGGCGTGGAGATGAACTTCCGCGACATCAATGCGGGAAGCTGGCCCACCTGGTTGTTGAATTTTGCGCCACTTATCTTGTTGGCCGCACTCTGGTTCTTCATGATCCGCCAGATGCAAACCGGCGGAAACAAGGCCCTCTCGTTTGGCAAGAGTCGGGCGCGATTGCTCTCCATGCAGCAGAAGAAAGTCACCTTCAAAGACGTAGCGGGCGTGGAAGAAGCGAAGGAAGAACTCAAAGAGATCATTGAATTCCTACGTGAGGCCCAGAAGTTTCAGAAGCTCGGCGGACGCATCCCCAAAGGCGTCTTGCTTGTAGGCCCTCCGGGAACCGGTAAGACTTTGCTGGCCCGTGCCGTTGCCGGCGAAGCGAATGTCCCCTTCTTTTCAATCTCCGGTTCCGATTTCGTGGAAATGTTCGTCGGCGTGGGTGCGAGCCGGGTCCGCGATCTGTTCGAGCAAGGTAAGAAGAACGCTCCTTGCATCATCTTCATCGACGAAATCGACGCGGTCGGGCGACATCGTGGAGCCGGACTCGGCGGTGGTCACGATGAGCGCGAACAGACATTGAATCAATTGCTCGTTGAGATGGATGGTTTCGAGTCCAACGACGGCGTCATCTTGATGGCCGCAACGAACCGTCCTGACGTTCTCGATCCGGCGCTTCTACGGCCCGGACGGTTCGATCGCCGTGTGGTTGTCAATCGTCCGGACGTTCGTGGACGCGAGGAAATCCTCCGCGTGCATACCCGCAAAATTCCAGTCGCTGACGATGTCAATCTTTCAGTATTGGCGCGCGGTACACCGGGATTCTCCGGCGCCGATCTCGCCAACATGGTCAATGAAGCGGCGCTGAGTGCGGCGCGGCAGAATCGCAAAGCTGTACTCATGTTCGACTTTGAGTTGGCGAAAGATAAAGTCCTGATGGGCGTCGAACGCAAATCGCTCATCCTGACCGAAGACGAAAAGAAGGTTACGGCCTATCACGAAGCCGGTCATGCAATGGTTGCGGCGAAGTTGCCGAACTCCGATCCTTTGCACAAGGTCACCATCATTCCGCGCGGTATGGCGCTTGGTTTGACCATGCAATTACCGATCGACGACAAGCACAATTACACCAAGGACTATCTGGAAACGATGATCGCCATCATGATGGGCGGCCGCATCGCGGAGGAGATTTTTCTCAACCAGATGAGTACCGGTGCCGGCAACGACATCGAGCGGGCCACCGAAATGGCGCGTAAGATGGTCTGCGAATTCGGGATGAGTGAGCTCGGCCCTCTTACCTTCGGCAAGAAAGAAGAGCAGATCTTCCTCGGTCGCGAGATCAACCAGCACCGCGATTACAGCGAAGCCACAGCCATCAAGATCGATGAGGAAGTTCGCCGCCTGATCAATCATGGCTATGAGACTGCCCGTACTGTCATTTCAGAAAATGGGGAAGCCCTGAAGCGGATTGCGCTAGCTCTGCTCGACCGCGAAGTGCTCGATGCCAATGAAATCCGTATGTTGATTGAAGGTCAGGAGCTGCCGAAAATCACGCCCCCTTCGAAACCCGACGATGGCGTTCAGCAGGTCCTGAAGCCTGAACCCGGCCGTACCGGCTTGGCCAAAGGCGGCGATTACCCCGCTCCAGCGTAAAGCAACTTCATGTCCTATGACCAAGGCGGCCGCAAAGGCCGCCTTTTTTCTGCTGCGGACGAGGAAGCGCGTCATCTGAGTGCGGCAAGCGCGCCCTCGCCTGCGGATCGCCCAAACCCCACGCCAATTAAGGCTTCTGACAAAAATTTACTGTTCCCCGGCCTGCTCCATCTGTATAATTCCTTCAAAGTTGATCGGCAAAAAATCGCGGCGTTAGACCTCGATTGCCGGCGGCATCCGCACCAAACTTACCCTCTACCCAGGAGATGATGTGAAAAGCACTGACCAACCCAGCCCAGTCGTTCCTTGTGCTTCGTCCGCCGTCTTACGTGGCGCGATGATGGCTCTTTTGTTGTCCGTGATTGCAGGTTTTTGCGTCCAGGCTGCGTCCGCACAGGCTGTCGGCTACACCGGCATCTTCGGCGGAGGCCCGTTCTATAAGAACCCCGCCGCCATCACCGAAATCGAGACCTCCGGCTTTACCGAAGCTATCGTCTGGAGCGTCGAAGTGAATAGTTCCGGCGACTTAAATTTCAACGGCGAGTTCCCCCTGACCTCGGCCGGCGTTTACGTCGGCAACCAGTCCTATCCCAACTTCCCCGCGCAAATGGCGCAATTGAAGCAGGGTACGGTGAAGCGCGTGACCTTCAGTATTGGTTCTTCCAATTTCGGCGATTGGGAGAACATCACCGCGCTGGTTCAGTCGCAGGGTACTGGGCCCAACAGCATTCTGTACAAAGATTTTGCTGCATTGAAAGCTGCCATTCCCGCCCTCGACGCCCTCGATTTCGACGATGAGAACAGCTACAACGATCCGACTACGGTTCAGTTCGCCGCGATGGTTGGCCAGTTGGGCTATAAAGTCATGCCCGACCCCTACGTCAACAATAGCTATTGGATCAACCTCGTTTCCCAGATCAACACGCAGCTTCCCGGCACCGTGGATGGCGTTCATCTTCAAGCCTACGCTGGTGGCCAGGGCAACAGCCCTTGCGTCGATTGGAATTTTGGTAGCGTTCCCGTCTTCCCCGGCCTCTGGGACAAGAATGACACTCCAGCGCAAGTCCAAACCATCATGACCGGATGGCACGATCAGTGCGGAATCATCGGCGGCTTCATGTGGCTTTACGACGACTTCGTCGGCACAGGTCTGGCCGCACAGTATGCCGCAGCCATTAATACCGCCGTCGGAAATGGGAGCGGTGGCAGCTTTACGCTCTCCGGCCCCGGCAGCGTTTACCTGAACCAGAGCGGCACCGCCAATGCTGTGATTACCATCACGGATGAGAACGGCTTTACGGGACAAGTCACGCTCAGTTTGTCCACCCTTCCCAAGGGCGTGACCGCCAAAGTTGTCGGCACAGGTAATACGCAGAAAATCGTGTTCGGCGCTGACTCGACCGCCGCGACGGGATTCTACAATCTGACGGTTACGGGGACTTCAGGCAGCATTGTTCAGAACCTTCCGCTCGCTCTGGGAGTGAGCGCTGCCCTTGGCCACAAAGGTGGTGGCGTACCGGTCGATCTTTCCTCCGAGTTTGACACCTACGGTGCTTACCTTGACGGCAAGACCTATACGACGGGTGGTCTCGATGGGCTCGGCTATTCCTATTCCGCGAATCTCATCACCGGTTCCCGCGTGCTTGACGGCGTACTCTTTGACTTTGGCTCTGCCGACATCCAGGACGCGGCTACGGCGAACGGCCAGACGATTTCTCTGAACCCAGGAAAATACAAATACCGGGCTTTGGCGCTGGTGGGAACTGGTATCAACGGAAATCAGATCTCCCAAGCCCTGACCGTCACCTACACGGATGGAACTACCTCAAAATTCATCCGCAGCTTCAGCGATTGGTATACGCCGCAGCAGTACCCCGGCGAATATGAAGCCATTGCCATGCCTTACCGCAACTATGAGGATGGGACCGAGGATATGCGGCCCTTCAACCTGTACGCTTATCCCTTGCCGCTGAATTCGAGCAAGATCGTCGAAAGCGTCACCTTGCCCGACAATGCGGACGTCAAGATTCTCTCAGCAACGCTGGTCCCGTAAACGCCTCCTGCAGAAAAATTAAGGCGGCCCGCTAGGGCCGCCTTTTTTCTTTGGGTGGACATTCTTTTCCGCCAAGACTTTACAAAAACTAATGAAATTCGCAACGAAATTGATATGCATTTAAGTTTAGGGAATTATGAGAATGACACTCAC
>JBEKTR010000020.1:0-23309 GCA_049515835.1 Terriglobales bacterium | reverse complement strand
ATGCAATTATGCAAAATACGATCTTCCGTCAGGCGGACATGCTGGCCTATATTGATAGCTTTTGGATGCTGGGCGTTGGTATTCTCTTCATGGTGCCCTTGGTTTTCTTGATGAAGAGGCCGAAGCCCGGTGGTACTATAGCGGTGCATTGAGAGTGGGCCATGTATAGCGTAATTACCGTGGAACGGGAGTTTGGCTGCGGCGGAGGCGAAATCGCCGAAGAACTCTCCAACCGTCTCGGCTGGAAGCTCTGGGACCAAGCCCTTACCGAAGAGATCGCCAAGCTCGCCAATGTCGATTGTGCGTCCGTCGAACGGCGCCAGGAAAAAGTAGATGGCACCTTTCATCGACTTGCCAAGATCTTCTGGCGAGGCAGTTATGAACGCTCCATGTCGCACACCGGCGAGGAATTCTTTGACGCCGATTGCATGGTCGAAATGGGTTGCCGTGTTATGGATCGGGCCGCCCGCGAAGGCCGGTGTGTGATCGTCGGCCGCGGTGCACCTTACTTTCTGCGCGAACATCCCGAGGCTTTTCACGTTTTTCTCTATGCGCCTTATGCGGAAAAGCTGCGCCGTCTACAAGCCACCGGCAGCCATATCTCCGGCGATCCCGAAGAGTTGCTCAACACCGTGGATCGGGACCGCATCGCATTCGTGAAGCGCTATTTCCATGCTGATTGGCCGACGCGATCGCTTTATCATGTGATGATCAACACCGCAATCGGTGATGAACTCGTGATTGCCACCATCCTGCAGACCATGAGATCCCTCGAAAAGAATCCGGTCACGACCCTGACCAGCTTTAAGGCAGAGGAAGAGCGAGCCGCTCAATAGGTCCTCGACACGTCGTAACCCTTTAGTAACCAGTCGTTTGCACCTTTTCTGCTGCAATTTCACATTCTTGCAATATCTTGCAGGTAACATAAATGTGGAGTTCGAAGCTGGTTTGCTTCAACGCTTATGGGGACCCCGAAACTTTTGCGATTTGCGCTGCCACTGCAAGTAGCGGCGGTATGTTATCGGCGCAAAGCCTCGGGAATAGAGTTTCTTCTGGTCAACAGCAACGGTGGCACTAAGTGGACTTTTCCTAAGGGCTCACCCGAAAACTCCATGTCGCACAGCCGGGCGGCCGAAAAAGAAGCGTGGGAAGAGGCCGGCGTCCGCGGGCGCATCGAAGCCCGCCATTTTCATCTTTATCTCCATTCCAAGGGAGTATTCTGGAAACCCCCTGGCGTCCGCGAATTTGTCGTGAAGTGTTTCTTGATGGAGGTTACTGAGGGCGGTCATCCTCACGAAAACGACCGCAACCCCACGTGGTTTCTGCCGGAGAATACCCGCAAAATTCTCGCCAAAGGCCGCGAAGTCAAGTACGCGAAGGAGATCCAATCCGTGGTGGACCGGGCACTGGAATTTATCACCACGCCAAAGCCAGAAATTCGCGTGAAACGCGCTGGCGACGACCTCTTCCCGTCTGTTCTGCCATAAGCCCTGCCTTCATCAAAACTCGCACTTCATGAGACGATAAAACCAGCATGATTCAGCTGTCTTCCGCCGGAAAACGCTTCGGGCACAAGCTTCTTTTCGAGGGAGTGGAGTGGATGATCACTCCCCGCGACCGCGTGGGTCTGGTCGGTGCCAATGGAACTGGCAAATCCACTTTGATGAAAGTCCTCGCCGGCCTCGAGACCCTCGATTATGGATCCGTGAGTTTTGCGAAGGGCATCAGCGCTGGCTACCTGCCACAAGATGGGCTCTCGCTCACCGGACGCACAGTCTTTGAGGAATGTATGTCGGTCTTCTCTGGACTCCGCGATATGGAACGCGAGATGGAGTCGCTTACCGTGCGCATGTCGGAACTGGATACAGCTTCCCCGGAGTACATGCAGGTCGCCGATCGTTACCATCGCCTTGAACACGAATTTCAGGCGCATGATGGCTACACGACCGAAGCCCAGGTCGGCAACGTACTCGGCGGCTTGGGTTTTCGCAAAGACGACTGGAATCGTCTAACCGATGAATTCTCCGGCGGCTGGCAAATGCGGCTGGCGCTAGCCAAATTATTGCTCCAGCAGCCCAACTTGCTTCTTCTCGACGAACCTACCAACCACCTCGATCTCGAAGCACGCAACTGGCTGGAAGAATATTTGAAAAGTTATCCCCATGCCTTCGTGCTTATTTCGCACGATCGCTATTTCCTCGATGTCACCATCAACAAAATTGCCGAAATCTGGAACAAACGCATTCATCTATACACCGGCAATTACGAGAAATACCTGACACAGAAAACGCAGCGTCAGGAGCAGCTCGAAGCGGCCTATCGAAATCAGCGCGACCGTGTTGAGCAGCTCGAAGTTTTTATCAACCGGTTTCGCTACCAGGCCACTAAAGCCAAGCAGGTGCAAAGTCGCATTAAAGAGCTCGAAAAGATTGAGCGCATCGAGCTGCCGGAAGAAGAAAGAACCATCCACTTCTCTTTTCCCCAGCCTAAGCAGAGCGGGCGCATTGTGGCTGAATTTCAAAATGTCGCCAAGGCTTATGGGGAAAAGCAGGTTTTCAGCGGCGTCAATTTCATGATCGAGCGCGGCGACCGCATCGCCCTTGTAGGCGTAAACGGCGCAGGTAAATCTACGCTGATTAAGTTGCTGGCCGAAGAGGAAAAGCTTACGGCGGGCGAATATAAGCTCGGCCATAACGTTGGCGTCGGCTATTTCGCGCAAGACCAATACAAAGAATTGGATGCAAATGCGCGTGTAATGGACGATCTCGGTCGCGCCGCTCCGAAATCGGGTGAAACCGAGTTGCGCAGCCTATTAGGATGTTTCCTATTTTCGGGAGACGATGCTTTCAAGAAGATCGGCGTGCTTTCTGGAGGTGAGCGCAACCGCTACGCGTTGCTGCGCATGCTGCTAGATCCCGCAAATTTCTTGCTGCTGGACGAACCCACAAACCACCTCGACATGCGCGCGAAAGACGTTCTGCTCGACGCGCTGGAGGGTTATACAGGCACCGTCGTTTTCGTTTCGCACGACCGTTATTTCATCGATAAGCTGGCCACGCGGGTCTTTGAAATCGGTGATGGCAAGGTCGAAGTCTATCCCGGGAACTACGAAGATTTCATGTGGCGCAAGCAGGGCGGGGCAGAAGCGTTAGAGGCAACAGTGGCTCAATCGCTACGCAGCGCCATTTCCAAGCCAAGTCTGGCTCAGCCGACGAATGGCAATCACGCGTCTTCTGCGTCTGAGTCAAAAGGCAAGCGCATGAATCCCATCAAGCGCAAGCAGATGGAAGAGCGGGTGCAAGATTTGGAAACAGAAATCGCGGAGCTTGAAGCATCCATCGCTGCCTGCGAGACTTCTTTACTCACTTTTGTCAGCGCTGAGGAGACCGAACGTCTCTCGCGTGAATTGAAGGACTATCGAGCCGACCACCAAAAGCGCTTCACCGAGTGGGAAGCCTTGTCGCAAGCCCTGGAATCCTGAGGCTGCACAACTTTGCATACAGCGTGCTTTTTCTTGCGCAGTAAATTCCGGAAATCTTGTCAGTATCTATTGCTATGCGTCTGCCAGGTCTTTACAGTGGTTTTCGCAATGAGTCCCAACTTTCCAGGAGAACTACAATGCAAGCAAAAACATTGGCATTTCTCGCCATGATTTTACTGTCGGCAGCGAGTGCCTCAGCGGTCACGGAAACCTTGGCAGTTACCGAAACGACGATCAACACTTTTTCGGGTACGAATGGCTTGTTCCCAACCAGCGGATTAATCTTTGACGCCTCCGGCAATGCCTATGGCACGACGGAAAACGGCGGCGACAACTTTTACGGATCGATTTATCAGCTGACGCCAATCCGTGGCGGCGGTTATTCGCAAAGCGTTCTCTACAGTTTCACCAATGGCGCCGACGGAGCATACCCAAGCGGCCCTTTGGCTATGGATGGTTCGGGAAATTTGTACGGGACTGCGACTGGTGCCGGTTCGACCGCATGCAATAACGGTTGTGGCACAGTATTCAAAATCACGCCGTCAAAAAGCGGGTCTTTTCAAGTGATTTACAGTTTTACCGGCGGAACTGACGGATCGAACCCGGCTTTCGGTGGCCTCGTCTTCGATAAAAGCGGGAATCTTTTTGGCACCACCGAACTCAGCGGCTCAACTGGCGCCGGCACTGTGTTTGAACTCTCGCCCGGCCGAGGCTCCTGGACGGAAACGACACTTCACGGATTCCAGGGTGGAAACGATGCAGGCTATCCACTCATGGGCTTAACGATTGATCCTGCGGGAAATCTGTACGGAGCGGCAGTCCGCGGACAGAACGGAGTCGGGGCTGTTTACTGGCTGAAGAAAACGTCTTCCGGCTACGAGGAGAGCGTGCTCTACAGCTTTCAGGGCGGAAATGACGGTGCGTATCCTGAATACGGCGCGTTGATCATCAAAGGAAAGACGATCTACGGTACGACCGCCGGGGGTGGCGCGTCCAATCAGGGGGTGGTTTACTCTCTGGCGCTCTCGAACGGGAAAATTGTCGAAACCCCGCTCTATAGTTTCACTGGCGGCAATGACGGCGGACAACCCTTCGCCGGCGTCGTGGCTGACAGCGCGAACTATCTCTACGGCGCAACCGCTTATTTCGGGCAGTACGGAGACGGCGTTGTATTTGTGCTCAGCCAGAAAAACGGTTCGTGGCATGAAAGCGTAATTCACGCCTTTGTTGGAAGCGACGGCAAATATCCGCTCGGCACACCCGTCATTAATGGCAACGCGCTCTACGGAACCACCCAGGTCGGCGGGTCGTCTAATGGTGGTGTGGTCTGGCAAGTCACCGCGAAGTAATCAGACGTTCTTGCGGACGCCGTTCGCAAATCGCGGGCGGCGTTTTCCCCTGTCATTTCCTGAAGTGCTTGTTCTTCCGTAACTCACGCTCGCACTAAAGTCCATGCGATAGTCGGGTTGGCCGGTTGGCCACAAGATTATTCCCCGATTGCGGCTCTGCCCGACGGAGTTCAAGCCGCACGGTCCAAGGACAGGAAAAGGACGAGCCCATGCTGCAAGCACCCGAAACCAATAAGTATTCCGCAACCCCAGCCCCATACACGCCGACAAAAACCGTAACCGTACCGACAGAACAAGCCACCATCGGACGCTCGCTTGTCATTAAGGGCGAAATCAGCGGCTCAGAATCCATTTTTGTGGACGGACGCATCGAAGGCAGCATTAATCTCGGAGAACATCGAGTGACTATCGGGCGTAACGGAAATGTCGCCGCGAACATCAACGCCAAAGAAGTTGTGATTATGGGGAAGGTCACTGGCAATGTTGATTGCAGCGATCGCCTGGACATCCGCAGCGAAGGCTCCCTTACGGGCGATGTTGTTACACATCGCATCAGCGTGGAAGACGGCGCGTTGCTCAAGGGCAGCGTGCAGGTTCGTGCAGAAGAAAAGAAGAATAACAAGAACGAGTCGAAGGCAAGCGTTGTGGAAGCACCGAAGGCCGCTTCAGCCGCGGCAGGCAACGCGTAAAAACACAAGAGCGTATTCTTCATAACAGTAACCCTCGGAATGACAAGATCGCGAGATTACTATCTCAGCCTTGTCATTCCGGATCCGCTTTAGCGGTGAGGAATCTGCTCTTTGCTTTGTCTTTTACTTCTTTTCTGGCTTCAAATCCAGCGACGCTGAATTGATGCAGTAACGCAACCCTGTGGGATTTGGGCCATCGTCAAACACGTGTCCCAAATGCGCGTCACAATTCGCGCACCGGGTTTCCGTGCGCACCATGCCATATGTCTTGTCTGTTTTCTCAATGATCGGCGCCGTGTCCAGCGGCTTGTAGAAACTAGGCCAGCCACAACCGGAATCGAACTTCGTCTCCGAACTAAACAACGGCGCTCCGCAGCACACGCAGTTGTACGTGCCCGCATCTTTCGTGTTCCAGTATTTTCCGGTAAAAGGACGCTCTGTGCCCGCTTCACGAGCAACCTGATATTGCTCCGGGGTGAGCTGCTGCCTCCACTCCTGCTCTGTCTTGTTGAATTTGTCGCTCACAACCGCTTTATTTTCCATTGCCATATTCTCCTAGAAATTAGATCCCAAATTCCAAAAAAGGTTCCAAGGCAGTTGTCGATTCACGCTTCTACTTGACTTCGCCTTTTATTCGCTTACAATGTCGCCATGGCTATCACGCGGCGTCAACGGGAAGTTTATGACTTCATCTCAGGCTTCGTGCAGAAGCATGGTTATTCACCATCTTTTGAAGAAATTGGGGAAGGCCTCGAGCTGAATTCGCTCGCCACCGTGCACAAGCACATCACCAACCTCGAGAAAAAAGGCCTCCTGACACGCGACTACAACAAAAGCCGGTCCATTGATCTTTTACCCCCTAAAGGCCGTTTGAAGCAGGCCATGTCGGTGAATACAACTATGGTGCTGCCGTTGCTTGGTCGCATTGCGGCTGGCCAGCCGATTGAAGCTGTGCAGAATCCCGAGACCATCTCTCTGGCCGATTTCGTTCGTTCGAAGGAAGTCTATGTTCTCGAAGTCCGCGGCGATTCGATGCAAGACGAGGCCATTCTCAGTGGCGATTACGTCTTAGTCGAGAAAGCGAAGACCGCGCACAACGGCGACATCGTCGTCGCCATCATTGATGAAACCGATGCGACTTTAAAGCGCTTTTATCGCGAGGGCGATAACATTCGGCTTCAACCTTCCAATGCGACCATGAAGCCAATCATCGTTGCTGCGGCGCAGGTACAGATTCAGGGAAAAGTGATTGGCGTCATGCGCAAATACTAATAATCGAGCAGCAAAAAGGGCGGATGAAGAATCCGCCCACAGAAAACTTAACTTACACCAGGTGCTTGTCCAGCGCCTGCTTGATTTTCTCTTTTGGCACGTAACCCACGATCTGTTCCTTCACTTGGCCGTCTTTGAAAACCAACAAAGTCGGAATGCCGCGAACCCCGTAGCGCATCGGCGTGGCGCTGTTTGCATCCACATCCATCTTGCCGACCTTCACCTTGCCCTGGTAATCCTTCGCGAGTTCTTCGACAATAGGAGCGATAGCGCGGCACGGACCGCACCACGTTGCCCAAAAGTCCACCAGAACTGGCGTGTCTGACTTGAGCACGTCCTGGTCAAAATTCGCGTCGTTGACTTCGATAATTCCGTTGCCAGCCATACTGCCTCCCGGTTTGCCCCTAGTGCAAATATGAATAGAAAGTAAAAACCTGCGAACTGTGAATCAATGATTGCGAGCTGAAGTTTTCAGCCATTCAATCGTAACACTGGATATAGATGCGTGAGGAGCACTTTCGGTGCAATCGGACTGCCAGGTGTCCAGAAGCGTGAACCTTTGTGGGCAAAATAAAAAAGCGCCCTAAACCCATGTCTAGGACGCCTGGCAGCCCTCCCCAGAACTGCCAAACTACATGCGGATGGTAAGCCGCCCCGTATTCACTGTAAACATCACGAAAGTAATGGGTTAGCCGAACATCGTAGTTCGAGCGGATTGAGGCGACCAAGCGGACTGGGGAAATCTGGCCGTGCGGTAACTCTATGATTCGGCGGGGGAAGAATAGAAATCGGCTGGCAGAGGTCGGAGCTTATTGCTTCTGCCAGGTTTGCCCTGCATCGGAAGTAGTCCAAATTCCATTTGTAGTTGAGACCTTGCCGTGCTCGGCATCGATGAATTCGAGCGCCGTAATATCGGCGGTCAGCGGATTTCCGCCCGCGGCAGGTGTCACCTGTTCCCAATGTTGCCCCGCGTCCCTGGAATGATACAAAGCGCCTGCAGTTCCGCCGACCCAGATATCGGAACCCAAAGCAGATACTACCCGGAAATTTGCGTTGTCGGAAATGTGAACCGTCTCCCAGGTCTTGCCGACGTCAAGGGATCGTTGGAGTACGCCGTCTGGCGTTAGCGTCCACCGCGGACCGGAAGTCTTCGAGAGAACCATCGCATTGGCTGCGGCGCGACTTGCAACGACCTTCGCATCCGGCGCAAACGCTGAACGCGGCGCGGGAGCGTTAGAGGCAAGGGAATCGCGCGCGCCTGAGGAATCCTTAGCCGCAGGCGAATTTTGTGCTGCCGGTACTGTCGCGGGAGAACTCGGCGCTTGTTCCACTCGATCAAAAGTTGAAACTTCCGCCGACTTACGTCGTTCTGGTTGCGCAGCAACTTTACTATCCGCAACCAAAGGCGCGTTTGCGGCCTTTTCTGGCGGTACCGCAGCATGCGGCATTGTCTGGGCCGGCAGCGTGACTTCTGCCACTTGTTTGGGGGCCGTTTGCTCGCGGTCGTTCAGCATGAGCATTCCGCCGACAGCCAGCACAGCGGTCGCCCAGAAAACCCACCGCATTCCTCGGAAGCCGCTTGGCGCGGCGGGCAGGCGGTTTACTTCCATTACAGCTTCGATTTCAGGCTGTGCCAGAACCACAATCTGGCGGCAATCGGAGCACTGCGCTAAATGTCGCAAAACCTTTGTTTCCTCGGTGGAATCAAGTGACTTCTCGGCAAATGCGCTCAACAGGTTGGCCTCCAGATGAGCTTCATCTGGCATCGCTCGCAACCGGTGCTGCACGATTTTGGGCACTGAATTCATTGTGGATCTTCAACCCCAGCCTTGTTCTTAGGGAACGCCGCCACAGGCGTTTCTTGCGCCAAACTGCGGCGGATATTTACGGTCAAATCCCGCACATCCGTCTCCATGGCCTCCTCCGCCATTCGCCAGCTCATGCCCCCCCGGACAAGGCCCGATAAAATATTCTTGCGTAAGGACTTGGCTAACTTGTTCAGTTTGCGACTGATGGTGGATTCGTGCACCCGTAGAGTTCGTGCAATCTGAGCCAAGGTATGGTCATCAAGAAAATACGCCGCCAGAATAAAGCGGTCTTCCGAGGGCAAAGCCGCGAGAACCTCATCCACCACGATCTCAACCTGGGTACTGCCGTTCGGCAAAGGCGCGGCTTCCGGTGCCGCGAATTGTACGCCTTCTTCACTCTCTTCATCCAGGCTGACAAGCTTTCGCTGTTTTCGATAGCGGTTCACATATTCCTGCGCCAGCACGGTGCGCAGCCAGCCTTCGAGCGATCCCCGCCCGGTATAAGACGCGAGTTTCGACACGCGTTCTCCGTCCCGCGTGTTCACGCCGTAGAGATCGGCATAAAGCGAATCGGCGAGTTCGCGCGCGGCCGAACTCTCACGCGTGATATAGGCTGCAACTTCATAGAGTTTCGCGCGGAAGCGAGTCAGAAAAACTTCCCACGCGCGTTCGTGTCCCGCGGCGCAGGCGTGTGCCAACGCCAAATCTTCCACCCTAAGGCTCGATAGCAGTGCGCGTTGGTCTTTTTCAGTTGAATCGGCAGGCAGGTATTTGACCGCGATTCCATATAAAATCGCGCTGAATTGCGTCGCCGGCAGACCCAACTCTTGGCCGCCGCTCTTGTGGTACAACTCGGCAGCCAGGGAAGCGAGCTCTGGAGGCAGATCTCCGGATTGGGTCTGTAGTTTAGGCATCCACAGCGCAACTGCCATGATGCTATCAACTTTTTCAGGTGCGCGTCTTTCAGCTGCAAGAGATTGATTTTTTATCGTTCGTTAGGAAGTAGGACGATTGGCTCGTCAAATATGTGTGGCGCATCGTCTCGCTTGGCTTCGGTTTTGCAGTGACATGCTTCCGGGCTTATTTTTAGGTAGGCGGGATTACCCGCTGCGCACGCTGCGCCACTCCAGCTTGCAATTGTATGAATTTACCGCGTGAGGCGGATGCGTAGATTGTGCATGAATCCGACCCATGCCGCGTGAGCCGTGTCCGCTTCCAGGTAGGGCGCTCCGAAGAAAGCGCCTGCCGCTCGCATCGCCCATGATTGCCAATTCACCCAAGAATCTGCGTCATCGAAATTGTGGTCTGCATCATGATCATGGTCATCACGGCGAGTTTCGGGGGCCGCATGGCCGATATAGGACTGCGTGGGAATTTCAGCTTGCAAAGGAGAGATTTGTAGCTGAGTAGGCACATTGGCATCATCGGCGACTCCGCCTTCGAGGTAAAGTTACGTCTGGCACTCTCCGCTGGTTACTCGTGCTTTGCATCGAGTAGCTTTATCCGATTGGATTCACCAGCATTCTTCCGTGGTCTGGATAACGGGAACCTCCAACAATTTTCCCCATTTGCGGTACACTGATTCGCTTGCTCCCAAGCCGAGTTCATCAGCAATTCTAATGAGGCCTTTATGCCCAGTAGTGACGATAAATTTTACCGGGTCAAAATAACCAAGCGGGCGGATTTTGCTCCCGACCTCTGGATGGTTCGCGTTCAAGCCGACGGAGCTTTCAACTTTAGCCCCGGCCAGTACGCTACTCTCGGCGTGGACGGCCCGCAGAAACGGCATGAGAAACCTTACTCCATCGTTTCTTCGCCTTATGAAAGCGAGATCGAGTTTTTCTTTGAGTTGGTGCCGCAGGGCGAACTAACTCCGTTGATTTATCCCTTGCAAGTCGGCGACGAGATGTGGATGCGCAAGGCGCCGAAAGGCCGCTTTACGCTCGAAACGAAAAGCGGCCGCACCAATCATTTTCTAGTATCAACGGTGACTGGTCTCGCGCCCTACGTCAGTTATGCCCGCGCTCTTTATAAAGATTGGAAAGAAGGCAAATTTGCGGGCGAACACAAACTTTTTGTTTTGAACGGTGCCAGCCGCTCGTGGGAGCTGGGCTACCTCGAGGAGATGCAGAAGTTCGCCGATGAAGTACCGTGGCTAACTTACGTCCCGACAGTGAGCCGCCCCTGGGACGATGAAAAGTGGACCGGCGAAAAGGGCCGGGTGGATGAACTCATCCGCAAATACACCGACCTGTGGGGATTGAATGCTGCAAATAGCACCGCTTATTTATGCGGCCATCCTGACATGATTGAAAACGGCAAAGGCATCTTGAAAAGAATCGGCTTCACCAAAGAAAATATGAAAGAAGAAATTTACTGGATTCCGGGCAAGGAAACGCCTGCATAACAGTTCAACCGATGCCGACCACCGTACTCCGTCTTTCCAGCAATAGAACGTCCCGCCAAACTCCACGAAGCTGGCCTAGTTTTCTCCGCACACCTACTTCGCGGAATCCGCAGGTTTTGTGAATAGCGAGACTGGCAACATTCTCAGGGAAAATTCCAGCCTGTAGCGTCCAAACGTTATGACTTTCTGATCTTTCAATAAGAGCCTGGACCAACTTTCGGCCAATGCCAAGGGATCGCGCAGCCGAGGCAATATAAACCGAAACTTCCATCACTCCACCGTAAACGCAACGACCTGAAACCGGCGCCAGTGCAGCCCATCCAAAAACGCGTTCGCCGTCGCTCGCAACAAGGCGAAATTTCGGCGGATGGTTCTCACTCCAACGCAACCACTCGGGGGCGTTTGTTTCAAATGTGGCGTTTCCGGTGGCAATGCCTTCAACATAGATTTGCCGGACGGCATCCCAATCATGGTCCTGCATGTCAGCGATGACGCAAGGCCTCTCCATAGGATCGAGGATAACGCTACGAGGTTTCCGCCGGAGCGAAAAAGACAAGGACCGTCAAGTCCTCTTCAATATCATAAAAGCGGTGCTCAGCTTTGGCGGCAACGAAGATGATGATTCCTGTACTCACGGGCTGAGCTTCACCGCCCACTTTCATGCGTGCCCTGCCACTGACAACGTAATAAAGTTCATCTTCTTGGTGCGGCGATTGGGGATCTTCCTCCCCGACCTTTAATTCGTAAACGCCGGCGCTCATCGCGGGGACTCGCAGAAATTCGAGATAGCGCTTGTCGAGCTGCGCGCGTTCTCCAACTAAATCCCGAATGTCGTAGAAGTTCTTCAACCCCTGTCACCAAAAAAAGAGGCCATCACGTTAAGGCAGGCCGATCTTGTGTACGACTTGCGCGAAACGTGGGTCCGAGCGGATTGGATCCAGCAAGAAGTCGGTCTTCAAAGCGGTCAACAACCAGTCGCGTTCGTGATAGGCGGTATCGAGCCACTGGAAGGCGCGATCTTTGTCCCCCATGTCCGCATAGAGACCTGCAAGGACAAATGGTGAAGAGTATCCATTCTTGCGTTGCTCTTGCCGAGTTTCTATACCCTCGGCGAGAGCGCCGCTCCAGCCGCCGGAACGAAATCCACCGTCCAACGCGGCTGCGAAGTCAGATTCGTGCTGGTCACCCGATAGTCTGCCGAATGTTTTCCATTCTTCAATCACTTGCGGGTACATCCGTTTGCCCCAATAAGCGACCGCGAGACAATGATGGGCGCGCGAGAACGTCGGGTCGTCCGACGCCAACTCTTGGCAGACATTGATGGCGTCGTCGAAACGTCGCGCCATATTGTGCACATCTCCGACCTGGCTGGTGATGACAGAAGACAAGGGATCGAGTTGATGCGCGCGGTCGATTTCCGCCAAGGCTTCCTGCTCCCGGCCGCCGATCATGCCCATTTTTTCCGCATACCATTCATGCGAGGTGGGGTCATTTGGATCGAGCTCGAACGCCCGCTTATACTCCGCTTCGCCACCAACAAAATTCCAGTCGTATTCCATCGCACTACCGCCGAGTATGGCATGGGGTCGAGCCAAAGTCGGATCCAACTCCAGCGCCCGGCGCGCAGCCGCGCTTGCTTTCGGATCGTTGTCGCTGGGTGCACCGCTATACCGCGGCTGTCGCACGTAATAGGCGTCCGCCAACCCCGCATAAGCCGACGCATAACCTGGGTCTTTTGCGATGGCCTGATTGAAATAGGAAATGGCAGCTTCCAGGTCACCTGTGGTTCGCTTGTTCCATGCGTAGCGTCCCCGTAAGTACAGCTCATAGGCTTCGGGATTCTGTGTTCCTTGCCGGGTGACTTGCTGCTTTTCGGAGGGGCTAAGCTTCGACCGTAACTTTTCCGCAATGTCACCGGCAATTTGCTGTTGCAACAAACCGGCAATTTGCTGTTGCAACAAAATGATGTCCGCGCTATTGCCGTGATATTGCTGTCCCCAGATTTCAGTGTTGTCGCGGACATCGGTCAGCTCGGCGGTGACTTCGATGTTGTTTCCCTCGGGTACAACTTTGCCGGTCACCAGAACCGCCACGCCCAGTTCGTTCCCTACGATGCGCGCGTCAATGTCTTTGTCCTTGCCTTTATAACGGAAGACTGAGTTTCGGGACTTCACTTTGAGTTGCGGCACATGGGTGAGGTTGTCAATGAGTGACTCCGTGATGCCGTCGCTCAGATACTCGGTGGCCGCATCTCCGCCGCCGTTAGAAAAGGGAAGTACGGCAATGGAGTCTGGACCAGGAGAGCGATGCCAAAGCGTTATAGCCAGAATTGAGACGGCAACCACCGCGCTAGCTACGCCCGCAATTTTCCAAAGACTATTACTCGAACCATTCGAATGGGGTTCGATGACTCTGGACTCAAACGAAGACTCCGCTGCGTCTACTTCTTCAATAGAGCCCTGGCCGTCGATGAATGCGATGCGTTTGCCATGACCGGTTGGTTCGGCCTGGTTCGCTCCATTTACTTGGGATGCCGCGCTGATGGAGTTGCGAGACGTCTCCAGCCATGTAGACAGTTCTAGGGTGTATGCAAAAACTTTACCCCCGGCGCCCCCAGGGGCGCGGTGGATGGGCAAGCCCCGTTCCTTTTCCCAACGGCGCAGGGTGCGCTCGTCGCATTCGAAGAACGCGGCGATTTCTTTCCACGAACCAAGACGCCGATTGGGCGGCTGAATTTTACTCAAACTGCTCATGCACTCGGCGTTTGTCCGAATTTGTCCGCAGATGTCCGCAGATGTCGCTTGCGGGGGAGGGTGCTGCCGCGCCAGTATAGCCGAGTCACAAACGGTTTACTACCGTTTAGTTAATCGTTTGTGATTAGGTGAGCGCGCAAGATCGCCCGAGATCTGTAACGTGTGTGCAAAAGATTGCACTGTTCGGCGGGTTCGGGCCCGCGTGATCGATGTCGCGGCGTATTTCTCATTAGGAGACGTCATGGATTGCATCAATGGTTTGGGCACGTATGTCCGCAAGGCGGCAGGTTCCATCCGGCGCATTGGAGTGTTGCGGATGCCTATAGTGCTCCTGATTACTTTCGCTGTGATTTTGACGGTGGGGAGCGCATTCGGCCAAGGCTTCCTCATGACCCAATTGGTCGTACCAGGCGCTCAAACCCAGTCAACATATCCTCAAGGCGTCAATGTGAATGGGGCCGTTGTCGGTTACTACACCAACTCTTCAGGTATATGGGAGGGCTTCCTATATTCGACGGGGACTTACACCGCGCTTAGTTATCCGGGCGCTACCGGATACACCCGTGCTGGGGGCATCAACGACTCGGGCACCGTGGTTGGTGACTATGAGGTGAACGGCGACAATACCATCCACAGCTATACATACTCGGCTGGAGCCTACACGCCATACAACGATTACAACGGCATGTCCACGTCGCTCTTCGGTGTCAATAAGGCCGGCAACAAGGTCGGATCCGTGGGCGGAAACGGCATTGTAGAAGGCTATATCGACATCGGCGGCCAACTCACGGCGTTCTATGCCAGCGGCACGGATGCCACTTATGCCTTCGGCATCAACAGCTCCCTCGAAGTTGTGGGTGAATTCTTTGATTCCAGCAATGCATTTCATGGCTTTTCGCGTACGTCCTCGGGAACGATCACGCAAATCGACTATCCGGGAGCGCTCGACACCGTGTGCTACGGAATTAACGATTCCGGCGTAATCACGGGCACGTACGTCAATGCCTCCGGATTGCCCTACGGGTTTACATACTCGAACGGCAAGTTCGCGACGACCGATTTCGCGGGAACGCGCGGGATTAATAGCAAAGGAGCCTACGACGGAGTCTATTGGGGCGTGGATGGCGTCGCGCAAGCCTATCTTGCGGTGCCACAAGCTTTTAAGCTGACTGGGGTCAAAATCCCGAAATCTCAACAGGGTGCACTGGCTGGAGTTAACAAAGCGCAAGTTGGAGTCGGAACCTATGTGGATTCGACAGGTAAGAAGCACGGTTTAATGGCGACACTGAGTACGGTGAAGAATATCGACGATCCCAAAGGTGTCAGCACGGTTTGTCTGGCAATCAACTCAACCAACGTGATTGTCGGCGATTACTACGACACGAGCGGTAATCCCCACGGATTCGAATACAACGCTGGCGTATTTACCGACATTCCGGGCCCTTCCGGCGCGCTCTCAAGCGATGCCACGGGCATCAACGACGCGGGCGAAATTTCTGGCGACTTCTACTCTGGTTCCGATGGTCTCCACCATGGCTTCCTGCTCAAAAGCGGTATTTACACGCAACTTGATGTGCCGGGTGCCGTTGAGACTTTTGGCGCCGGAATCAATGCCTCCGGCCTGATGACATTCTTCTGGGTGGATTTCTCCGGCTACGTACAATCGTCGCTATACAACGGAACGAACTATACGACGATCAATGTTCCGGGCGCGGCCTCGACTTACGCGCAAGGCATCAACACTGGGGGTGACATCGTCTTCTTTTGGTTCGATCCGTACGGAGTTGGGCACAGCGCATTGAAAAAAGGAACTGCTTATTACGTGTTCGATTTTCCGAATGGTTCGAACTCAGCCGCGAGAGGCATAAACGATAGCGATCTGCTCGTCGGATCGTATATCCCAGCGGGCCAAACTGTTCCGGAACCGTACTACGGAACAGAGTAAGTCGTTGTTGACGATTTGATCTTAACGTCCGCAGGAAAGTAGGTGCTCCTGCGCGACTCGATGTTGGGGGAGTGCCCACTTGTTTCGCGAAGTCTGCGAGATCGGTGGGCACTATAATTTTGGTCTGATTTCTGAGAAAAACTATTTAAGGAAAGGCTTGGTGCCGGGAGGGGGAGTCGAACCCCCAAGACCCGAAGGTCGGCGGATTTTGAGTCCGCTGCGTCTGCCAGTTCCGCCATCCCGGCCGAGATGAAGGCGCATTCCTAGCTTATTGCAACTCTCGGGCGTTGTCATCCTCGTGAAAACCGTGCAGATTCAAATCCCTTGACACATCGGTTGCTTCGGCTTCACGCTTAACCGTTCACTCTTGAATTATGAGAATCGCGATTCAGGGCGAAGCCGGTTCTTTCAGCCACGAAGCAGCATTACGCATGCTGCCCGGCTGTTCTGTCGTGCCTTGCGCTCGCTCGGGGGAGGTCTTCGACCGGGTCGAACGCGGCTCAGCGAATGCGGCGGTCATTCCCGTGGAGAATTCGTTGGCTGGCTCGGTCGCCGAGCAACTCGATCTCTTGCTCACTCGGAGAGTTTTCATCCAACGGGAGTTCGCACTTCGTATTGTCCACAATCTGATCGCCACACCCGGCGTCAAGATGGCTGGCTTGCGTCGCGTTTTGTCTCACCCCATAGCACTCGATCAGTGCCGTAATTTCTTTCATGCACATTCAAAAATCGAAGCCATGCCCTTCTACGACACCGCAGGTAGTGTGAAGCATGTCATTGCGGAAAACCTCCGAGACTCGGCCGGTATCGCCAGCCGTCGTGCCGCTCAAGTCTACGGTGGCAAAATCCTGCAGGCCGGCATCGAGGACGACAAGCGTAACTTCACTCGTTTTCTATTGATCCGCAAAGGCTTGTATCTCAAGAGCCGCGCTCTTAGAGGAGCGAATAAGTCTTCGATTGCTTTTATGCTCAGCAATGTTCCCGGTGCGCTCTTTCATGTGCTTAAAGTTTTTGCTGCCCGCAATATTAGCCTGAGCAAGATCGAATCACGCCCACTGCGCGGCCGGCCGTGGGAATATGCGTTTTATGTGGATTTTTTGCATGGAGACGACGCAATCGCGCGTTCAGCACTCTTGGAGTTGCGTGGCATAGCGGCGTCGGTTAAGGTTCTCGGCGTGTATCCGAGAAAAACATGACGAACTTCACTTTGGATTCGTGAGTTGCCAAAACAGCCGCCCCCAAGTCAAACTGAATGCAAGGTTGTCGGGAGCGAGTCGCATATTATGGATATTTCGGACTGGCGTAAAAAAATCGACGAGCTTGACCGCCAGATCGTTGAACTCATGAGTGAACGCGCCCGTGCCGCACACGCCATCGGTGAGCTCAAGCGGGACGAGCACATGAAGATTTACGAGCCTGAGCGGGAACGCTCCGTTTTCGAAAATGTACGTAAGGCAAACCCTGGCCCGCTGCCGGATCGCGATTTGTTGCGTATCTACGAACGCATCATGGACATCATGCGCCAGATTCAGCAGGAGGAAATTGCGCCCGTTTCCAAGGCTGCAACTACTCACGAAGATACTGAGCTTGACGCTGAGGTGAATGACTGAAATCGGCAACTGAAATCTTCATATGATTGTTTCCATGCAAGAAGCAGCGACGGACCAGCAAATCCAGCAGGTGATTGAACACCTTGTCCGGATGGGCTTTTCCGTGCATCGCACCACGGGAGAGCGCCAGACCGTTTTGGCTGCGGTCGGCGCCCGCATTGATTTCGATACCCGCAATCTTGAGGTGCTCTCCGGAGTCGAGCACGTTCATCGCATCAGCGCCCCGTACAAACTGGCGGCGCGTAGCTTCCGCCCGCAGGGAACTATCGTCGAACTGCCTCATGGCGTAAAGATTGGCGGCGAGGAAGTCGTCGTCATAGCCGGTCCGTGCTCCGTGGAATCGAAGGATCAACTTTTTACCGTTGCTGAACAGGTCGCAAAGGCCGGTGCTCGTGGCCTCCGCGGCGGTGCATTTAAGCCGCGTTCTTCTCCGTACTCCTTTCAGGGGCTCGGTCTGGAAGCTCTTAAACTCCTTCGCGAAGCCGGTGACCACTTCAAATTGCTCGTGGTTAGCGAAGTCATGGAGATCGCGCAGATTGAAGTCATGTTGCCTTACGTGGACGTATTCCAAGTGGGTGCTCGCAACATGCAGAACTTCAATCTTTTGCGCGAGCTGGGCAAGATCAGAAAGGCGATTCTGTTGAAGCGGGGTATCGCCGCTACGCTCGAAGAATTGTTGCTTTCTGCAGAATATATTATGGCGGGCGGCAACTATAACGTCGTGCTTTGTGAACGCGGCATCCGCACTTTTGAGACCTACACCCGCAATACGCTCGATATCTCGGCTGTGCCCATCATCCACAAGCTTTCGCACTTGCCCATTGCCATCGATCCTTCGCACGGGACCGGGCTGCGCGACAAAGTCGCTCCCATGGCCCGTGCCTCATTGGCTGCTGGGACGGATGCGCTCCTCATCGAGGTCCATCCCGATCCAGATAAGGCCTTGTCAGATGGTGCACAGTCGCTATATCCGGACCAATTTTCCAAACTGATGGATGAATTGCGCATGATTGCGCCCGCGGTGGGACGGAAAATTTAGCCTTGAGCGGGCGGATGGTTTGATCGCCATCATCGGTTACACAACGATCGTCCAACCAAAGCGATGTCAATCCGCGCTATGTCAATTCGCCAAATCACGATTATCGGAACCGGTTTGATCGGTGGCTCGCTGGGGCTAGCCTTCAAGAAGTTCGGCTTCACGGGGCGGATTGTAGGTTGCGACCGCGCGGCAGTCATCGAAAGAGCAGTGCAGAAGGGCGCGATTGACGAGGGCTTCACAACTCCTCTCGATGGAGCGCGCGGAAGCCAAATTGTCATACTTGCCACGCCTGTAGGCGCCATCATCGATCTGATTCGTGAACTTGGTACTATTTTGCCGGCTTCGACGCTGCTCACCGATGTGGGCAGCACGAAGGCAGAAGTCATTGCGGCGGCGCAGACTGTTTTTGGCAATCATGCCTCGCACCGTTTTCTCGCAGGTCACCCCATGGCTGGGAAAGAAAGCGCGGGTGTTGAGTCCGCGAACGCGGACCTCTTTGCGGGAGCGGCTTGGTTTGTGACGCCGCTACCTGGGGAGGAAATTCATCAGGGGTTGAGCGCCGAATACTTGTCTTGGATCGAAAAAATTGGCGCGCGCCTTGCCGTGCTTTCTGCAATTGAACACGATCAACTCTGCGCCTGGATCAGCCACCTTCCGCAGATGATTTCGAGTGCCCTAGCCGCCACGCTGGTCGAAGAATTCGGGGAAGACGCTCCGCTGTTGGACGCGGGCGGCCGTGCATTGCGCGAAATGACACGCATCGCCGCAAGTCCCTACTCGATGTGGCGCGATATCGCAATCACCAATAAGAAAAATATCCGCGATGCGATGCTCAAGCTCGAGCAGCACCTCGCGCACATCCGCGAGAATCTAGATACGCGCGAGCTCGAGCGCGAATTTGAAGAAGCGCATCGCTTGCGAAAGGCTCCGCCGCCTCGCAAGCAACTCAAGAAATAAAAACTTGGCGGCGATTAGCGTCCGATTTAGCGTCCGATGAGGGGTTCTTATCGTTCAACGTGTGCAAAACTCTTCACATTGACAGCGCGAAAAAGACAGCCTACGATTCATGGGCTTGTTCGAGGACGATCCCGCTACGCGCCTGTTGAAGCAGCTTTCACGGGTTCTTCCCTAATCCCCAGGCTTCCAAGGAAGCCCATCGATCGAGGACCATTCAATGAAGATGTTCCGCAATATTGGAATTGCGCTTACTTTGTCACTGGCGTGGGCCAGCGCTGCCCCAGCCCAAACATGGACCCCGCTGGCGCATCAGCCGACGGTCACCACCGACACCGCATTGCTGCTCACCGATGGCACCGTCATGATGCATCAGTACAACAGTCCGAACTGGTGGCGTTTGACACCGGACAACACAGGCAGCTACGTCAACGGTACATGGTCGCAGCTGGCTTCCATGCAGTCGGGCTACGCTCCGCTTTATTTTGCCAGTGCAGTATTCGCGGATGGCAACGTCATCGTCGAGGGTGGCGAGTACAACAATCTCCGACAGGATGAGACCAATCTCGGTGCATATTACGATGCTACCGCCAACACGTGGACGGCGGTCAATCCGCCTTCCGGATGGCCTGAAATTGGCGACTCTCCGGGAATTGTGCTCGTCAACAACATATTCATGATCGGGCGGAATGAAACAAGCACACAAGCCGCGTTGCTCGATGAGAAAACGCTGACGTGGACTTCCACGGGCAGCGGCAAAGCTGATCCTTATTCCGAAGAGGGTTGGGTTCTGTTACCCGACCGAGCAGTGCTGACGACGGACGGCCAGAACGCGCCGAACGCGGAAAAATACGACTATCTGAACGGCACCTGGATTAACGCGGGAAGCACCATTGTCCGTCTGGAAGATCCGGGCTCCGAAGAAATCGGACCCATGGTTCTCCGGCCCGATGGTACTGTGTTCGCCACCGGCGCAAACGCATCCGGCGCGGGACACACCTCCGTCTATACCTCGCCTCAGAACCCACTTATGCCGGGCACTTGGACGCCCGGCCCAGATATGCCGGGCAACAACGACATGGCTGATGCTCCTGCATCCATTTTGCCCAATGGCAATGTGCTCTGCGATATGAGCCCGGGCATCTTCAATACTCCCGTCAGCTTCTACGAGTTCGACGGCACACAGTTCAATCAGGTGCCCAACCCACCCAACGTCGGCCAGAATACGTCCTACGTGGGTCGCATGTTAGTCCTTCCCACCGGCCAAATCATGTTCCTCACATCGGATGGTACGACCAAGAATGTGGCCCTGTACACGGCTGCCGGAACCTACAACGCAGCGTGGGCGCCTGTCATCACCAAGGTGGTCCGCAACGTCACCCACGGAAAAACTTATGTTGTGGAAGGGACGCAGTTTAATGGCGTCTCAAACGGTGCGTCCTATGGGGATGATGCCCAGATGAACACCAACTATCCTCTGGTACGAATCACTAATACAGCGACCGGGCACGTGTTCTACGCCAAGACGCATAACCACAGCAGCATGGGGGTAGCTACCGGCAACAAACTGGTGGGTACGGGATTCGATGTTCCTGCAAACATCGAAACCGGTGCCAGCACCTTGGTTGTCGTAGCTAACGGCATTCCTTCAGCTGCGGTCAAAATCACGGTGAACTAAGTTTCGCGCGCAGAATAGTAAAAGCCGCTCAACGATGCCAGAAGCCGGCAGGCTGAGCGGCTTGTTTTTTTGCAGATTTGTCTCAGAAATAACGATTTTCTTCGGCAGTTCATCAAACTCTCAATCTCGTTCCAGAGTATAATTTGGTTCGATGATGGATACTCGCCGGGTCGCGCTTGTGGCCTATGTTCGAACGCCTGTCGGGCAATTTGTGGAGGCCCTCCAACGCGAACTGCACCCCAAGTCGCCGGATTTCGCCGCCCACGTCACGCTCCTCCCGCCACGATGTCTGCAAGGGGCCGAGACCGACGCGCTCGACCACCTAAGACAAGCCTGTCTTGACTTGGAGCCTTTCGCAATCACACTTGGAGACGTGGAAACCTTCATTCCGGTTACGCCTACGCTGTTTATCCGGGTCAGCGAGGGAGCGCTGAAAATGATCGAGATCCACAATCGTCTGAATCGGGCGGCTCTTGAGTCTCTTGAGCAATGGCCCTACATGCCCCATCTCACCATTGCCAAAATGGAGACGGAGGAGCAGGCACGAATGGCCTCTCTTGCCGCGCAGGAACGCTGGGACAGATTCGCCGGCAGCCGCCGTGTCATTGTCTCCGAGTTTGCCTTTGTCCGGGAAGAGCGGCCCAATTGCTGGGTGGATGTCGCGGGTTTTCGGCTGGGGCGAAGCCTGGTAAGTCGTTAGATTCCTGTATTTTGAAGTTCCCACAGGACATGTACCTATTGTCCCCTCGTACACAGCCCTCCCGTGCGTTGCCTGACCGGCAACGCCAGCGTAGATAAATACTGAGGAATATTAAGGAATTGATCGGCGCAACCCTGCCTTCCCCGCGGGAAATATGCGTCATGGGTCGGGAGGACCTATGCAGGTTGGGGTTTACGGAGCAGGGTACTTGGGCACCGTTGTTTCCGCATGCTTGGCCGATTTTGGCACCCCCGTGATTTGCTGCCATCCGGACAGTTCGCGCATGGTCGAAATGGCGCGGGGCAACATTCCCTTTCACGAGAAGAATCTTAAAGAAGTCATCAAGCGCAACGTCCGTTCGGGGAGACTTCTTTACTCTACCGACATTGAATCGTTTTCCCGCAAGGCACAGGTCATCTTTTTGGCCGAGGATACCCCGCAGCAACTTACCGATCTTGCCTTACGTATCGCCCGTGCTGCGATTAAGCCCTCGATCCTCAGCATCGTCACTCCCGTGCCCGTGGGCACCGCGACAGGCATCGAGAAATCTTTAAAGGAAGCCGGTCTCCCGGCCAGCATCGTTTCGCAACCCATCTTTTTCACGCCGGGCTGTGCCGTTGAAGACTTCAACTGGCCGGACCGCATCATTCTGGGATCTGATTCCAACGAAGCCGTTCTTGCCATTAAGCAGAGCTTTCATCCTCTGGTTATGCGCGGCGTTCCGGTCATCGTGACCAATCACGAAACCGCGGAACTGATTCGTGAATCGGCAACTGCTTTTGTCGCCACCAAGATTTCATTTATCAATGAATTGGCAACGTTATGTGAACACGTGAACGCCGACGCCGTAAATCTTTCATTGGCGTTGGGTCTCGATAAGAAAATTGCCCCGCGCTGCCTTCAGCCGGGCGCTGGAATGGGCGGTCTGTTTGCCGAGTCCGATATGGACTCGCTCGCCCGACTCGCGCAGCGAACCGGAGTTTCCCTTAAAGTCCTGTCGGCCGCCCGCGAAGTCAACCAGAGCCTGGCAGACACGATGGTGGATAAAATTTCCGGCTTCGTGCAATCAGTCCAGAACAAGGATGTGGGGATTCTAGGACTCGCCTTTAAGCCAAACACCAACTCGGTGGCCGGTTCCTCGTCGATTCGCTTGGCGCAAAATCTCGTCGCGAAAGGCGCGCGGGTGCGAGCTTACGATCCTGTTGCCATACCGGACGCGCGTTTGGAACTCGACGGATCCATTCAATACTGCGAAACCCCGTACGATGCTGCACAGGGCGTGGACGCGCTCGTTGTTGGCACGGGCTGGCCCGAGTTCCGTGCGCTCGATTTCGCTCGCATCAAAGATTTGCTCAAACGCCCGCTTATCGTGGACACGAAGAACTTGCTCGATGGAGTTCGCTTGCGGGCCCTTGGGTACGAATACGTGGGTGTCGGACGCAACTTGCTTGGCTTGGATCCCCGCACGCAGCGCGCGGTCGCTGGCTCTTGACCTTGCTGGCTCTCATACAAGACAGAGCGAACTCCGTCGGTCCTGCCAAGCGCCAGCCTAAGCTTTGTCCGTCATATTGATCTATAATCGTTAGGCGCGGTGGGAATAGCTCAACTGGCAGAGCACCGGACT
>JBEKTR010000019.1:0-23980 GCA_049515835.1 Terriglobales bacterium | reverse complement strand
TGGAGCGCGGTTACGCGCGTTCCCATCGACCCGACCAACAGCACGGTGGACCACTTCATCCCCGGCATCGGGATTGATCCGGCCACATCCGGGACGGGCGCGCACATCGGGATTCATTACTACTACTATCCGAAGAGCAGCTGCACCACATCTACATGCCAGTTGTATGTTGGTTTCATTTCTTCGGCCAACGCAGGGGCTACGTGGAATGATGCGATTTCGCTGGCGGGCCCAATGCAGCTCAGTTGGCTGCCGAATTCGCAGAATGGCCTGATGGTGGGCGACTACATTGCGACCGCGTTCAGTAATGGCACGCCCTATGGCGTGTTTGCTGTGGCGTCGGCAAAGAGCGGTACGAAATTTGACGAACCCATGTTTACCGCCCAAGGCTTGACGGCGGCGCAAGTGGGGCCACAATTCTCGTCCGCGGCGGACAAACCTCTGCATGATCTCTCTGATCCGGTGGAATTCGACCATCCGGAAAAGGGCATCTATCCGCCGTTGCGCGCCAATAAGAGCGCAAAGAAGTAGAACGACTATGCGTGTCAGGCCGCTGGCGATGAGCTGGCGGCTTTTTTATTGGGCTAACACCAGCGTCCAGCAAGGATTTCCCTAGATTTTCCACATTAGATGAAGAGACACCTTTTGGTTTGATCGTGCTGCGGATAAGAAGAGTCCAATGAAATTGTGGGTTTCGTCGCGGCGCTGACAAGGTCTTGCACCATAATCTGGCATCCCATTGTGAAAGCCGTGCACCTTGCTCGATTTAAATGAGATACATCGTCGTAATTTTTATTGACTCCAGAATTGGTTGCTGTAAAACAAACTTGTTCTTTGGCCCGTTTAGAAGTTTTCCCGGTTGGCGCAGAGTCCGGGACCCAAGCAAGATCACTCAAGCGGCATCGCAAGATGAAAAGCAAGAGAGGGTCAGCGAGGGTCAAAGCAAAGCGCTGGTTGAGGCGAACCAGAACACAAGTCAAAGGCAGGATAGAGTCCCGAGGCGTTGAACTGGTTTATCCGGTTGGCGGTGAGCCCGGAGCCCAAGCTAAGATCGCGCTTCACCGCCCGCAAGGGCAGTGAAGAAAGAAGGTCGGCAAGGGTCAAACGCGAGCTACTGGCCGAGACGAATGAGTTCCACACCACCTCGGGACTCTTAATTTTTGCGTGATCGCTTCGTTGACGCGCCTCTCACCTGATTTTTCTCTTGCTACAATTTCTCGTCATGCAAACGGCCGAAGTCGCGATTATTGGCGGGGGAATTGTCGGCTCGAGCATTGCCTACCATCTGACCGCGGCGGGATGCAAAGACGTTCTTGTCCTCGAGCGGGAAACCGCGCAGGGCAAGGGATCTACGGGCAAGAGCATGGGTGGAGTGCGGGCGCAATTCGCCACGCCCGTGAACATCAAGATGTCGCTTTATTCGATTCCGTTTTATGCGAGTTTCGAGGAGCGGATGGGGCATCCTTCGGGATATCGTCCGCAGGGGTATCTTTTCTGCGCTACCAACGAAAGCCATCTCGCTTATTTGCGGACGAATCATGCGCAGCAAATAGAAGCGGGATTGAAGAATGCGGAGATCGTGAGCGCCGATTATATTCGCCGCGAATTTCCCCAGTTGCGCGCGGATGACATTGTTGGAGGAAGCTTTTGTCCTACGGATGGTTTTGTTGATCCTTATAGCGCGATGACTGGATTTATGACATGGGCTGTGGATCGCGGCGCGAAATTATGGAAGAACGCGGAAGTTGCAAGCATCGAACGGGCAGGAGCAGGATTTGTTGTTGAGACGACGAAGGGTTCAATTTCAGCGCGAATAGTTGTGAACTGCGCAGGAGCCTGGGCATCGTCGATTACGAAGATGGTTGGAATCGATCTGCCGGTGGAACCGTTGCGGCGTATGCTGGTGCCGACGGAACCGTTCAATCAATTTCCGCATACCGCGCCGATGATTATCGATATGTCGAACGGATTTCATTTCCGCCCGGAGGGACGCGGGTTTTTGCTGGCGTGGAACGATCCTGCGGAAACGCCGGGATATAAGACTTCATTCGATGAGGCGTTCGTCGAAAAAATTCTAACGCGTGCGGCAGATCGGGTGCCCGTATTTGAGAATGTCGCGGTGAATCCAAAACGTGCCTGGGCTGGGCTTTATGAAATGACGCCTGACCACCATCCGATTCTGGGCGAGGTGCCGGGAATCCCGGGATTTTTTCTGGCGAATGGATTTAGCGGCCACGGCGTGATGCACGCGCCGGCGACGGGGAAAATTCTTTCTGATTTAATTCTGAACGGTAAAACCGATTTGATTGATGCCTCGCTGCTCGATCTTTCCCGCTTTGCCGAGGGCCGCATGATTGAAGAGACGGCGATACTATAGGGCTATTGATCGATTTTGTTAATCCATAGTTCTGTCATTTCGTGCCAAGCAAGATTGTCCGCTTGCGGGCGGCACTCAAGTCGAGAAACCTGCTGTTGTTTGGAACAGCAAAAGCAGATTCCTCACGCCTAAAGGCATTCGGAATGACACTGTGGTGGGGTAGTGAGGAGATCCAGGCTGACGATCCACGAAAGCAATTATTGGCAGACGACAGTGGAATCGCCGCCGGTTGCGACGTCTGGCGGGCTACCAGAAAGCGTTGACGTCGCCATCATCGGCGCCGGATTCACGGGGCTCTCTGCAGCGCGCACGCTTGCCAAACGCGGCGCGAACGTTGCGGTTCTCGAAGCGGAAGCCGTCGGATGGGGAGCGAGTTCGCGCAATGGCGGCATGGTGCTCACCGGCTTGAAGCTGGGCGCGAACAAGCTGATTTCTATGTATGGACGCGAGCGCACGCAGCGCATGTATGCGGCATCGCTGGCGACGATTGATTGCGTAGAACAGATTGTCCGCGAGGAAAACATAGCGTGCGATTTCTCACGCCGCGGACACCTCGAAGTTGCCTGCAAACAAAAGCATTTCGACGACTACGCGCGGCAGGCGGAAGTCATTGCGCGAGAGTTCAATCATTCGTTGCGGATTGTTCAACGGGATGAGTTGTCCGCCGAGATCGGGTCTTCAATTTATTTCGGCGGCATGGTGGATGAGGTCAGTGCGGGATTGAATCCTGCGCGGTACGTGGCAGGGCTCGGTAGTGCTGCACTGAAATCGGGAGCGGAGATTTACGAACGGACACGAGTAATGCAGATCCAGCGAGAATCGCGCAATGGAACGCAGGGATGGAGACTCACCACGAACTCCCCACTTCTCGCAAAAGCGGCGAAAAATGGGGCACCCGATCGCGGGAAGAGTCTATGGGCACGGGAAGTTTTTGTGGCGACGAGCGGATATACTTCACGAGCCACGCCCGCCTTGCAAAAGAAAATCATTCCGATCGGGTCGTTCATTATTACAACCGAAGTGCTCTCGGACGCGCTGGCCCACGAACTCAGCCCGCGCAATCGCATGATCTACGACTCCAAGAATTATCTTTACTACTATCGGGTCACACCCGGTCGCCGCATGTTGTTTGGCGGGCGCGCGGCGTTTTTCCCGGAGACAGAATCTACCATTCGCGAGAGCGCGGAAATTCTGCGCCGAGGGATGATCGACGTCTATCCGCAACTGCGCGACACGAAAATCGAATTTGTTTGGGGAGGCACGCTCGATTTTGCTTTCGACATTATGCCGCACGCCGGGCAGCTTGACGGCATCTACTATGCGCTCGGCTACGCCGGACACGGCGTCGCCATGGCCACGTGGCAGGGCCAGAAAATCGCCGAACTCATTGCTGGAGAGAAGCCCGACAATCCTTTCGTCGGCATTCCCTTTCCCGGCGCGCCCCTCGGCCTCTACAATGGCAAACCGTGGTTCCTGCCGTTTGCGGGAGCGTGGTATAAGTTTTTGGATTGGGTAAATTAGAGTGGGACGGAAATATTTGATGATTTGGGGGATTTCGTTGGACGCGGCCGGAACCCAAGGGCTAAGTAATCGTAGGAACGATTGCCAAATGAGATATTCGATCCCGAATCAACTCCGATACTTTGTTGTAAGCAGCCAAGAACCTGTCCATGTTTAACTTGCCCTGATTGAATCCCGCATGAGACAAGGCGTCGAGACCCTCTAATTTTATATCGAACTGCTCTGCCATCGCAGCCGCTAGACACTCATTTAGCTGACGATAAACCTCAATAGGGTAAAAAGGACTAAAGTCCTCAACAACAGCCACAAGCTCATTGTAAGCACTAAGAAAGCCATTGAAATCCTCTTGCAGACGCTCAAATCGTTTGAGTTTGCGTTCCTCCGCGTTCGCCCCGCCTCCCGTTACATCGATGCTAGGACGTAACGATGCCATCCTCAGTCGAACCTGCGATAGCTTTTGGAAGACTTGCTTCATTGCTCTGAATTCCGTTTGGAATTGCGCGCGCGTAATGAGGACTGATCTTTCAAGTTGCGTCTTGTAAAACTCCAATTCCCGCGCATAACTTGATCTGAGCTCTTCTAGTTGCTTCGCATAACGCGCGCGATCAGCCTCCATAGCTCGACCCAACCAAAAGCTTCCAAACCATCGAGAAACTGCAACCAAAATAAAGCCGATACCACCGACGATGCCCAAGCCAGTCTGAACGAAATGCCAAATGGTTGTCAGATCCACAATGGAAGCAGAATAGCACCGTGGTATTGACCTAAATACATGAAACTTGGCTGCCCATCATTCGCGGTCTCGCGGAAGGCGGACAGGAGTGTCCACCCTACACGTGCTGCTTTCGCCTCCATATGCGATCCAGCCCGTACACCACCGGCCCCGCAGCCAGCGCCACCGGCCCCCAGATCATTCCATAGCGGTCGCTGCCCACGAGCGCAACGATGCTCATCAGGACGGTGGCGATGACGGCATACATCAATCCGCTGTGGCCGCCGGGAATCACAAAGGGCCGGTGCATCTCAGGGCGTTTACGCCTTAGTTGCCACGCTGCAAGAACCGTCATCACCGTGGTCGCAACACGCAGCCAGTTGTAGATGGTGATAATTTGCGTGACCGACTGCACCGCGAGCAGGCAATACACTAAGCCCGAGACGATAATCGCAATCCACGGCGTGCCATAGCGGGGATGAATTTTCGCCAGCGCCTTCGGCAGGTAGCCGTCTTCGGCCATCGAGGACGGCATGCGTGTTGAGGAGATAACCGTGCCGTTGAGCAGTGCGACATTGGTGATCATTCCCGCAAGCGTAATCAACCCGCCCAGCCACGGGCCGCCAATCAATTGCGCAGCGTCAGAAAAATAGCGCGTGTGCCAGTCCTGCCAATTGCCCAAAGCCGCGAGGCAGGTGACGGTTGGTAAAAAATAAATAGCGATGGACAGTGGCACCACAATCGCCAAGGCCAGCGGATAAGCGCGTTGCGGATTCTCGACTTCTTCGGCAACCGTGGAGAGCTGTTCGTAGCCGGAATAGAGCCACAGGCCGAGGGCAAGGCCGACGCCGAAAACATGGAACATGGGCTGATGCGGCGGAATGAGCGGAACGAACGGATTGTGTTTCCACTTGGCCAAAGCCACTCCGGTCAGCACCAAAACCGCCCCCACGATGAATAATTCCAGTCCAGTGGCAAATTGGCCGACCAGTTCCACGCCGCGTACGTTGATCCAAGTAAATATAGCGATGATGCTCACCGCAACCAGATAGTGCTTCCAGCCAACGAGTTGCGGAAAATAAAATCCGAGATAGTCGGTGAAAAGCACAGCATAGACTGCACCCAGCAGAAACGACCCGCACCAGCCCCACCAGCCGGCGAGAAATCCCCAGAAGTCGCCGAAGGCGGCGCGTACCCAGCGGTAGAAGCCGCCCTGCACCGGCATGGCGGTGGTGAGTTCCGCGGACACCAGCGCGACCGGAATGCACCAGAAAAACGGCAGCACCAGAATGTAGAGCAGCGTCATGCCGGGGCCGGAAGTGGTGACCATATCTTCGAGGCCGAATGGGCCGCCGGTGGTGTAGGAGAACATAACCCAGACGAAATAAAAGAGGCTGGCTTTGTGGAGAACGGATTTCGTGGTGGAAGTGGTGGACAGAGGATGATCCCCCAATGAGTTGAGAGGATATCACCACGATGCAATCTCTATATTATGGATTTTCTGTGCAGTACAATTTCGGGCACGAGGAAAGAATTCCTAGCGGGGCCGGAATCAGACACAGATGAACGCGGGGTCTTTCTACTGCGCGAGAGGACTTGCGCGCAAGTCCTCTCACTTCGCTCAAGATGACAGTTTGAAAAAGCCTACTCTGCTCCACCGGCGATCGACGGCACCAGCAATACTTCGTCTCCATCTTGAAAGGCATAATCCACACCGCCGAGGAAGCGGATGTCTTCTTCGTTGACGTAAACATTGAGGAAGCGCCGGATTGCTCCGGCCTCATCGCGCAGATGCGGCTTCAAGTCTGGAAACTGCAAGTCGAGCGCGGAGAACAATTCGTTCAAGTTCGCCGCCGCGCACTCGACCTGTGCTTTGCCGGTTGTGAGCCGGCGTAACGCCGTGGGAATTTGCACTGTAATTGACATCGCTACACCTCCACCGTTTCTGCCGCGGCGACTTCGCCTTCGAGCGCGGCTTCTAGATATTTGTTGAACTCACTAAGCTTCGGCGCAATTGCGGTTTCCACCGGATATTTATCCGCCAGCACATCGGTTGTTTTTAATCCGTTGCCGGTAATACACAGAACCGTGGTTTCGTCAGGCAGAATGCGGTCTTGTTTGTACAACTTCGCGGCGCATCCCACGGTCACGCCGCCCGCGGTTTCGGTAAAGACGCCTTCGGTTTCCGCGAGAAGCTGAATGGAATTCACGACTTCGGCGTCGGAGATGTCTTCAGCCCAACCGCCGCTCTTGTTAATGGCTTTAATCGCATAGTGTCCATCGGCCGGATTGCCGATGGCCAAGGAACGCGCGATAGTCGCGGCTTTCTGCGGCTCAATTTCGCCGCGGTAGGCTTTGACTGCGGTTGAAATCGGTGAGCATCCCGTCGCCTGCGCGCCAAAAAATTTCACCGGCTTGGGCGCGACCAATCCGAGCAAAATTAATTCGTCGAACGCCTTTTTGATTTTTGTAATCAACGACCCGCCCGCCATGGGAACGACGACGTTGTCGGGCAAGCGCCAGCCGAGTTGTTCGGCGATTTCGAATCCTACGGTCTTGGATCCTTCCGCATAGTAGGGGCGCAGGTTGACGTTGACGAATCCCCAGCGACGTTCGTCGGCGATTTGCGAGCAGAGACGATTGACCTGATCGTAGCTTCCCGCGATGCGCACCAGCTTCGCCCCGAAGACTTGCGTGCCGAGAATTTTCGCGGGCTCGAGATCGGCAGGGATGAAGATCCATGACTTGAAGCCGCTGCGAGCGGCCTGTGCTGCAGTTGAGTTCGCAAGATTCCCCGTCGAAGAGCACGCGACCGTGTCCAGCCCGAATTCTTTCGCTTGCGCGAGCGCGACTGCGACCACGCGGTCTTTGAAGCTGAGCGTGGGCAGGCAGACGGCGTCATTCTTCACGTAAAGATTCTTTGCGCCAATTTGTTTCGCGAGCTGCGGCGCTTCGAGCAGTGGCGTGAATCCCACGGGCAGAGTGGGGCGGAAGTTCTCGGGCAGCGGCAACAAGGCCGAATAGCGCCACATGTTCGGCGCGCCCTGAGCGATTCTTTCCCGCGTGAAGTGCTGGCGAATCGCATCGTAATCGTAAGAAACTTCCAGAGGAGAAAAGCACTCATCACAGATGGAGCGGGGCTGGTTTCCCCAGCTCTTCTGGCACTCGCGGCAACGTAATTCGTAGGTCATCGGCATCTCTCGTTTCTAAGAAAATCAACAGCTTGTTTTCTTGCGAGAGCAGCCGGTACGAGCAATCAATACGCCCTAAAATACAAAGTCCTCTTTTCCTGTTAAGAAGGAAAAAGAGGAACGGAATGCCAAAAATATCTCGCACCCCGAATCTCATGTTCCCCCTGTACCAGGGTGAGAGTTGACACCGGGCGACCAGAAGATGACTTCTGATCCGGTTGTCGTGGCGTCTAAGGGCTCGTCCCTCAGCCACTCTTCATGAAATCCAAGGTCTGCTCACATCAAAATGATGTCGAGCAAACTTGAGGTAAGCATAGCGCAGGCGAAGGTGAGAGTCAACACGATGTTAGTTACCGAAGAGTCAAGAAGCAGATTCTTACGCGCACACTCGCCGCTTCGCAGCTACAGATGGCTCAGAATGACAAGTTGGTTAGAGCGGAGGAGATTAAGTGGATCGCACGCCAGCGACGGTAATCATGCGTCCTGTATTGCCTTTTTCGGCGCGATAGGAAAAAAGCAATTTGGGATTGCAGGATGTGCAGAGCTGCGAAGCAGAGATATTCTTGGCGGGAACACCGATCGCCAGAAGCTGGCGGCGATTCGCTTCAATGAGATCAAGAAAGATTTTCTTCGGCAATATACTGTGGCCAGGCGCGCGCGCAGTCAGAAAAAGCAGCGGATATTTTTCGCGCACCGGGTCGGATTCCTGCACTTCGTGAAACAACTGCGAGGCGTATTCGAACTGCGAGTCGAATTGGTCCCGAACGTCCTCGCCAACTTCGTAGCAGCAGGAATGAATGCCGGGGCCGATGGCAGCTTGCAGCTCGTGCGGCATGGTGCCGAAGTGCAGTCGCATAAGGCCAGCGCCCTTTTCGACGATGCGCTTGATGGTGCCTCGCCATCCAGCGTGAAAAACGCCAACAGCTTTGCGCTTTTTGTCTGCCAAGATGATGGGCAGGCAGTCGGCGGTTTGAATGCCGAGAAGAAGATTTTGAGTATCGGTAATCAGCCCATCGCCGAAGAGTGGCTCCGCCGACGGCTTGCTTACATAGTGAATCAGATCGGAATGAATTTGGCGAAGCGTAACCAGCGGCCAGAGCTTGTTCCCATTGATTGCGCTTAACTTTTTCAAAAAAACTGCGCGATTGCGCTCAACCACGGACTTGGAATCTTTAGGGGTGAATCCTAAATTCAGCGCTTTACCGCCATAAGCACGCGAGAAGCCGCCTGTGCGAGTGGAGAATCCATGGATGAGCCAAGGCGATTTGCCAAGATTGGCGGCAGGAATGATTTGAACGCGCGACGCAGGACGCTTTGTTGGAGGCACATATTTATATTAACGAACTCCCGCGATAACCCTCGGGAAGCAAGTTGGAACTAATCAAATACTTCAATTCATTGTGGTGGCACGGCCTTCGTGGACAAATTCTGCTTGAATTGACTGGTAAGTTCCTTGGCCTGCTCGTCAGAGAGTTGCACTCGACCATTCAACATCAGACTCAACAAGCCGTTCCCGGAACCTTGAAACGCTACTTCTTGTGGGACGGCGAGCTTTTGGCCGTGAACGGGAAAAATGGAATTTATGTCCGTAGCTTTTTGCAAGATGGACTGAAACCACTCCGCAGTTTGGCTGCGGACAGCTTCACCTAAAGAACCGTGGAGCAACTCCTCTCGCAACGCCGCATTGGCATCCGCTTTAACAATTCTTGTTGAGAGAGTGAAAGCATTCTCACCGACGCTTGGAATAAGCTCGATGTCCACAACGGCGTCGTCAGCCATCAGTTCATAGCCGCTATAGGGATCGCCGCCAGACGCGCATAACCAGCGCTCAAAGTGCATGCGAGCCGTAATCTTACCGGCAGGAGGGTCGGGAACGAGCGTCGCGTCTTGGACCTCAATCCTCTCGCCACAGAGCGGAGAACGGTTGAGCCGAGCGCGCAAAATGTCGGCAATGTTTCGTTGTAAATCAGATCCATCGGTATTGAGTGTGAAGCGGAAAAGCTCGTCTCCATTCGCCGCAGAAACTTTTGCCATTATGCCCGCCGAAGGCAAAGAAATGGACTCGCCTTCGATGTTGAACGAGGTATTTTCGTGGGGAAGATGGAACGCGAGTTCGTGGCCCGACGAAGGGAGAACAATGTTCATCTCATCGCCAAGAGCGAGTTGAGCGACCCGAAGGCTCGAAAAAGTCTTGTCAACGCTCGGTACTGCGTCGAAGATTTTTTCTCCGCCCGAAGCGTAGTCCTCAACGCCCAGATCGAGGTTCTTCATTTCTCGGGTCAAATCTGCATCGGCACTGAGGAGCCTCTTAGTGGCTTCTTTCAATCCGGATTTTTGCGTATCGGAGAAAGTTGCCAGAAAGCCTTGATCATCGACATGGATTTTCGCAATTTCATGATTTAGCCCAGTGGCACCCAGCGATAAATCGGCCGCGGTTGGTTTTTCCCTAAGCAGATCGCGCAGCGATTGCAGTTGCACCGCGGCAGCGTCGATGTCTTTCAAAATGTTATTGAAAGCGGCCGTTTGTTCCGGCGAGGCTTGCAGCGCAACGATGCGATTAAAGTCTTTCAGCGGATCCTTGGAGTTGGCATCCTGATCGTCCGTGTCCGTAGGAGTGGGGCAATCGTGCACGCAATAGGCGCGGGAGCCAGCGCCACCACGGCTGCCCCGTTGAGCGAGGAGCAAAGGTTGATTCAGTAAGAGGAAAGCCAACAACCAAAAAAAGCGATTCACGAATGGACTCTGCAGGGATTTTATGGCGTGGAGAAAATACTTCCGGTAAAGAATGGTAAAAGAGTGTAATCGGCGATGGATCCGTGTAACTACCGATCTGAGATGTTTCTCGCGGATCGCAGCCAAATTCGCTCCTAATGTTCCTTTCGGAACATTCCCGAAATGGAAACTGATTGATTCGGATGGACTTAAAGGGGTTTCGCGGACGTGCGGTTCGAGCCAAACTACCTACGAAAGTAGACTTGACGTTTCGCACTGATTGGCAATTTGTCGTTCCGACCGGGGTAGGATACAAACAGGCAGGATTTCGAACAAAAATGTCTGAAAATATTCGCCGCCATTTCTTTGCCCGTATGCCCCATGCATGGACTTCCGTTCTCTTTATTGCGTGCGCCACATCTTTCGCGCAACAAACGACTCCTGCGGCCGCGGCGAAGCCATCTGCTCCGGATCCCGGCAGCACGTTTGATTATTCACAGGAAGCCTACGTCGTCCAGAAAGTAAAGACTTCCTACACGTTCGAAAACGACGGCACGGGCAAGCGGGAACTCTATGTGCTGATCAAAGTGCAAAGTGAAGCGGGCGTACAGCAACTGGGGCAGGTGATTTTTGGATATAGCTCGGCGAACGAGCGAGTGGAGATTCCATACGTCAGAGTATTGAAGGCGGACGGCACAGAGGTCACCGCGCCGCCAGATGCGGTGCAAGACTTGAGTACACCGGTCGAAAAAGAAGCTCCCATGTACACCGACTTCCGGCAGAAACACATCACCGTACCGGGACTTCGTCCGGGCGACACATTGGAATACGACATTCAAGACATTATTGTGACACCGCTCGCGCCCGGGCAGTTTTGGGTGGAACATGAATTCACCAAAACCGGCATTGTGCTGGATGAAGAGTTAGAGGTGACCCTGCCTGCTGATCGCAAAGTGACATTGAAAACAGCAAAAGGCCACGATGCCAAGATCACCGAAACCAATGGCCGAAGGATTTATTCATGGACAAGTTCGCATCTGGAAAAAGACGATACCGACGCTGCCACCAAGAAAAAACAGCCAGAACAGGAAGAAGCTGACGTCCAGCTGACGACGTTCACGAGCTGGGAAGAAGTCGGGCGGTGGTATGGCAGCTTGGAAAGAGAAAAGAAGCAACCCACTGAGGAGATTCGCGCGAAAGCGGCAGCACTGACCGCGGGCAAGACGACGGACCTCGAGAAAATTCAGGCGCTCTACGACTACGTCGGACCGAACTTCCGCTATGTGAGTCTCTCGCTCGGCCTGGGACGATATCAGCCGCACTCCGCGTCCGAAGTACTGCACAACGAGTACGGCGATTGCAAAGACAAGAACACACTGCTTGGGTCATTGCTCGAAGCGGCGGGGTACCACCCGTCGTCGGTGCTGATCAGCACGGAGCGCAAACTTGATCAGGATGTGCCCTCGCCTTCGCAATTCAATCACGTAATCACGATGGTGCCGCTGGGTAAAGAAAAAATCTGGATGGATACGACGACCGAGGTCGCGCCGTTCCGGTTGTTGGCCTACACGATCCGGAAGAAGACGGCTTTGGTGATCCCGGAAGATGGCACGCCGTATTTGGAAGAAACGCCAGCTGATCCTCCCACGCCAAATATGCAAGCGCAAGACGTTGACGGCAAGATCAACGACTTCGGAAAACTGGAAGCGCACGTGAAATATGTGACGCGCGGGGACGTCGAACTGTTTGCGCGAACAATTTTCCGGCGCGTGCCCAGCACGAAGTGGCCACTGGTGTTGAAAGAAACCAATAACATGATGGGGCTCGACGGCGAAATCAGCGACATCAAAGTCAGCGACCCGGCTAGAACGCACGATCCCTTTCAACTGGAGTACAAGATCGCAATATCTAATTTTTACGATTGGTCGAAAAAGAAATCGGAGATCGCTCTCCCATTTTCGAACATCCGGCTTCCGGATGTGGACAACGACACCGATGACGACAAAGACAAGACCGGTAAGGAAAAGAGCGCGGAGCCGGTCAAACTCGGTGCACCGGAAGATTACGACTACAAGATCCATTTGCAATTTCCCGCCGGCTACAAAATCGGGCCTCCATTGCCGTTTTCGATGAAGCGGGATTATGCGGAATACGCGGCCAGCTATAAAACCGATGGTGTGGGGATCACGGCCGAACGCCGCCTGATAACCACCGTCAGTGAATTGCCGCGTGAGCGTAGCGCGGATTATGAAGCGTTCCGGCGCGCCGTGCTGGCCGATACGGAGCAGCATATATCTGTTGACAGTTCTGCGGCGGCGATGCCATCCGCATCAGCCGACATAAAAGGCGACGACCTGAATGACGCCGCCAATGCCGCTTTAACGCGGGGCGATCTCGCGCTGGCAGTGGAGTTGTTCAAACGGGTCGTAGCCGCGGAGCCGAAACATAAATCGGCGTGGATAAATCTGGGACGGGCGTACATGGGATTGCGCCAGACCGACAATGCCGTAGATGCGTTCAAACACCACGCCGAAAACAATCCTTACGATGAATTGGGCTTCAGCAATCTCGGCTGGGCATACTCTTTCGACCGAAAGTACGCTGAGGCAGAAGCGGCTTACAAGAAAGCGATTGAGATTAATCCTTTGAGCGATTATGCCCATCGGGCGTTGGGGCAGATGTACTCCGAAGAGCATGAGTATGACAAAGCTACGGTGGAATTGGAGAAGGCAGCCTCGCTCAAAGCCGACGACGCTAGTTTGCAGATTTCGTTGGGTGACGCGTATTTGAATCTCGGCCAGGACGAGAAAGCCATGGCTGCGTTTGACACGGCCGTGGGCATTTCTGCGACGCCGGAGGTTTGGAACGACATCGCTTATCAACTGGCGCTTAAGAAAGTGCACCTCGAGAGGGCCCAGCAGTATGCCGAATCTGCGGTGGAAGCGATGTCTGCCGCGCTGCGAAACGTGACGCTCACACAACTGAATGCGCAAGAACTGCCTCTAGTGCCGGCGCTCTATTCCTATTGGGACACGCTGGGCTGGGTATATTTTGTCCAAGGCAATTCGGACAAGGCGCAGAAATATATCTCATCGTCTTGGATGATCGGGCAGCACGGCGAAGTCGGGGACCATCTGGGGCAGATTTACGAGAAGCGCGGGGAAAAGGAAGCGGCCATACGAGCCTATGCGATGGCGCTTTCAGGGCTAAGACCGATTCCGGAAACGCGCAACCGGTTGGCGGCGTTGCTCGGCGGGGCGGCCAAGGTTGATGCGGCGGTCAATCAATATAAGCCGGAGTTGCAAGCGATGCGAACGGTGAAACTGGCCAAAGGCAAAGAAAGTGGCAGTGGAGAATTCTTTATTATGCTGGCACCAGCAACGACGGGCGTGAGCGTAGAAGACGTCAAGTTCATCAGCGGCGATGAACCGGTCAAGACGTATGCCGAGGCGCTGCGTACCGCACACTTCGAATTCAGCTTTCCGGATGACAGCCCGGCCAAGATTTTCCGGCGCGGGGTCTTGTCCTGTCCGCAGATGGGGAATGAGTGCGTGTTTGTAATGCTGCTGCCTGACGACGTGAGAAGCGTGAATTAACGGTTCAATTTCGCGGCTTGCTCGTAGGCGTGGGCGAAGTCGAGAACAAGATTGTCCGCACCGTGCGCGCCCGCGATTTGCAGGCCGATGGGTAGACCGTTTTTTGTGACACCGCAGGGGACGGAGATGGCTGGTAGTCCCCAGACATTGAAAGGGCGGGTGTTGCGCAAAAGCAGAATTTCGCGAGGGCGCAGCAACTCCGGATTCTCCTGCAAGTCGGCGAGGCGCGGCGCCGGAATGGGCGTTGTGGGCGTGATGACAATATCCACGTCTTCGAAAACTCGCTGACTCTCTTTTCGTGATTTTTCCAATTCGTGGCGCGACTCATTTATGTCTTCTTGCGAGATATGCTCGCCGGTCCGAATTCGCTGCAAAGTTGCGGGCTGGTAGAGTTCGGGACTCTTCGCGACGTAGTCTTTGTGAACTGCATAGGATTCTGCCGCCTGAAACGTGCGATCAGGATTCACGTCGAGACGGATATCGCGCACGGATGCCACGATCGTCTCTATAACTCGTGTTGCATCTTCAATAGCCACTGCTATTTCTCCATCTAAGTTCTCGAAGAAAAAATTGCGGGGCACGCCGATGCGGAGTTTGCTCACATCTTTTTCAGTCCCGGGAAATATCGTGTCTCTCCCTGTGATGGCGTGCAGCATTACCGCTGCATCCTCAACCGTACGTGTGATGGGACCAACGTGATCGAGTGAGGGCGAGAGCGGAAAAACTCCGCGCGTACTGACGAGATCGTACGTCGGCTTCAGGCCCACCACGCCGCAGAGCGCGGCGGGCTCACGAACCGAGCCTGCAGTATCGGTGCCGAGAGACGCATAGCAAAGTCCAGCGGCAACGGCAGTGGCCGAACCGCCCGAGGAGCCTCCGGCGATATGTTCAGGATTGCGGGCGTTGCGGACGGGGCCGTAGGCGCTGATGACGGAACTGCCTCCGTAGGCGAATTCATGCATGTTCTGCTTGCCAAGGAGAATAGCGCCCGCGCGGCGCAATCGCGTGACTACTTCGGCATCTTCATTGGCGATGCGATTTTTGAACAGGTTGCTGGCTGCGGTAGTGGGAACGGCGACGACGTCGATGATGTCTTTTAGCGCTATAGGAATGCCATGCAATGGGCCGCGCCAATCGCCACGCTGGATTTCGGCTTCGGCTTGCCGCGCCTGCGCGAGGGCAGATTCCTCAGTGACGGTGATGAAGGCATTGAGCACCGGGTTTTGGTCAGCTATTTGACGCAAACATTCGCGCGTGAGTTCGAGAGGAGAGACCTTGCGTTCGCGTAGAAGACGGGATGTTTCAAGGACAGAATCGGGCAAAGAGGTTCTCTCCTTCAATATTTCATTAAGCAATTTTCATTTTCGTTGTCGTTTGTATTATCCATCATCGATCTTTTGTCTTTCGTGTCCCGTCGTTGGCGAAAGTTCTATGGCGCACGCAAGTCCAGCGAAGTTTATAATCGCCGAAGTTTATAATCATGGGGCGCCCGGTCGGCCCCGGAGGTGAAGCTACTCTCATGTCCCATATGACAGCCGCTCCCGTTGCAACTCACGGATTTTTGTTGGATGGCAAGTGGACGGAAGAGGGCGACCTCGTAGAAATCAAGTCTCCTTATGATGGAAGTTTAGTTGGCGCGGTGTTTCAGGGGTGGCGCGCGCACGCTGAGCAAGCGATCGCGGCTGCGGTCAAGGCGTTCGGAACTACCCGCCGCCTGCCAGCGTTTGAACGGCAGCGCGTGCTGAAACGCGTGGCTGAAAATATAGCCGAACGCAAAGAGGAGTACGCCCACTGCATCGCACAAGAAGCCGGTAAGCCCATCCGGACGGCGCGTTCGGAAGTGGATCGCGCGATTTTTACTTTTACGGTAGCGGCGGAAGAGAGCCTGCGGATTTACGGCGAATACCTTCCGTTGGATTGGCAGGAGTACACCGTTGGCCGCTGGGGCATGGTGCGGCGGTTTCCCTTAGGCCCGATTGCGGGCATCACACCTTTCAACTTCCCTTTGAATCTCGTGGCACACAAAGTAGCGCCGGCAATTGCGGCCGGTTGCACAATGGTGCTGAAACCCGCACCACAAACGCCGTTAACGGCTTTAATGCTGGCGGAATCGGTGCAACAGGCAGGATGGCCGGATGGCGCGCTGAACGTGCTGCCGCTTTCCAATGAAGACGCCGGGCTGCTGGTGACCGACGACCGCCTGAAGTTGATCAGTTTTACCGGCAGCGTGCCCGTGGGTTGGGAAATCAAGAAAAATTCCGGGAAGAAGAAAGTGTTACTGGAGCTGGGCGGAAATGCGGGAGTCATCGTGCATAGCGACGCTGACCTTGCTTTCGCGGCTGACCGCTGCGTGGCGGGGGGCTTCAGCTATGCCGGACAGAGCTGCATTTCCGTGCAACGAATCCTGGTGGAACGCACGGTCAGCGCCAAGTTCATTGAACTGTTGCTGGCCGGAGTGAGCAAGCTGAAAACGGGCGATCCCATGGATGAAGTCACAGATGTCGGGCCTCTTATCCGCGAGCGGGACGCGGTCCGCGCGAGCGAGTGGATCCAGGAAGCGGTGCGTGGTGGTGCACGGGTGCTTTGCGGCGGACAACATAAAGGATCGATCCTCGAGCCGACGGTGCTGACGGGCACGCGCACCGACATGAAAGTGAATTGCCAGGAGATTTTTGCGCCGGTGGTAACTATTGAGTCGTATGACAAGTTCGAGGATGCGGTGCGGCAATTGAACGCGTCATCATTCGGCTTGCAGGCTGGCGTTTTTACGCGCGACGTCAAGCTGCTGTTCAGCGCCTATGAGGAATTGGAAGTGGGAGGAGTGGTAGCCGGAGATGTGCCGACGTTCCGCATCGATCACATGCCATACGGGGGCGTTAAGGATTCCGGGCTGGGACGGGAAGGCTTGCGTTACGCGATTGAAGAGATGATGGAGCCGCGGCTGCTGGTGATGAATTTAAGATAGCGGGCTCCTTTGAAAACAGGATTTTTTCATTTTGGTTCTGGCGAGAAAAAATATTTCTCGATTTTCACTCGCAAGCTTTCACTTCTGGGATATGAACTGCTATACTTTTCAGTTTTCATAGACATACTTAGTCTCAACCGGCACTCAAACGGCAACGCTGGACATTCCGGGAATCTAAAGGCTCCCGCTGCAGGTCGAATATCGCGGCACAAATCGCTCCATGCAGATTTTTCATCGCAGTTCGAACGCAATTGCCAGGGCGTCCATCCTGGGCGCAGTGTTTTTGGTGTCGGCACTGGGATGGGCAGTTTTGGAACTGGATCGCACGCCCTACATTACCTATGAGAAGGTTGTGCGTCCGCAGCCAGTTCCGTTCAGCCATGAGCACCACGTCGCGGCCATCGGGATCGATTGCCGCTACTGTCATACGTCGGTGGAAAATTCAAACTATGCAGGCATTCCGCCAACAAAGACATGCATGAATTGCCACTCGCAGATATGGACGAATGCAGCGATCCTCGAGCCCGTACGCGAGAGCTTCCGCAGCGGCAAGTCGCTTGTGTGGACTCGAGTGAACGACCTGCCTGATTTTGTCTATTTCAATCACAGCATTCACATTAATAAAGGCGTGGGCTGCAACACATGCCACGGCGAAGTGGATCGCATGCCACTCATGTACAACAATGCTTCCCTGCGGATGGAATGGTGCCTGGACTGCCATCGAGCGCCGGATAAATATTTGCGGCCTCGTGATCAGGTGTTCAATATGCGGTACCAGCAGCCATCAAGCACAGTGCCTCTGGCGCTGGACGGGCAGGAGTTCACAGATCAGCGCACTCTCGGCAAGTATCTGATTCAGAAGCACAATTTGCGTACGGTAGCTGACATTACAAGCTGTTCGACGTGTCACCGGTAACTACGAAAGAATCATTCTGATGAAGATGGAACCAGAAAACGGTAAAGCGCACCGCGAGGAAATCTGCCCCGGCAAAGCAGCGGAGGCAAAAAAGGCCGGGATCGATTTGGCCACGGTGAAGGCGCGCATTGCGGAGACAAAAGGCCCGGAATACTGGCGCAGCCTGGAAGAACTGGCGGGAAGCGCCGAATTTCAAGAGATGATGCACCGCGAATTTCCCAAGGGCGCATCGGAGTGGCTTGACGATGTCTCGCGCCGCGGCTTCCTCAAGTTAATGGGGGCTTCGCTGGCCATGGCTGGAATGACGGCCTGCACCAAGCAGCCGCTTGAGTCCATTGTTCCCTATGTAAAGCAGCCCGAAGATTTGGTTCCGGGGCGCCCGATGTTTTTCGCCACCGCGCATACGGTGGGGGGCTATGCTACGCCGATTCTGGTAGAGAGCCAGATGTTCCGGCCGACGAAGGTGGAGGGCAACGATAAGCATCCGGCAAGCTTAGGCGGCACAGACATTTACGCGCAAGCTTCGGTGCTTGAAATGTACGACCCGGACCGCTCGCAGACCGTCGTCCATATGGGTGAAATGAGCACCTGGTCAGGGCTCGCGTCTGCCTTGATGGGGCAGCTCAGTATGCAGAAGTCGCTCGGCGGGGGCGGCATTCGCATTCTTACCCGCACTGTTTCGTCGCCCACTCTGGCCGACCAGATGAACTCGTTGCTGAAGACTTTTCCGCAGGCGAAGTGGCATGTGTATGAGCCGGTAAACCGCGACAATGTAAACGCGGCATCGCAGGCCGCTTTTGGGCAGATGGTTGAAGCGCAATACAAACTGGAAGGCGCGGACGTCGTGGTTTCGCTCGACGCCGATTTCTTGTACGCGGGTTTCCCTGGGGGTGTGCGCTATGCCCGGGATTTCGCGAAACGGCGCAATCCGGACGCTGGAGAAATGAACCGCTTCTATGCCATCGAGAGCAATCCGACGTCAAGTGGCGTGAAGGCCGACCACCGGCTGCCTCTACAGGCGTCGAAAATGGAAGGGTTCGCCGCTGCTCTAGCCTCTCAGCTGGGCGTAAGCGGAGGCGGTGCAACCTCGCTCGACTCTTATCACGCAAAATTCGCCGCAACGGTCGCGAAAGATCTACAGGGACATAAAGGCACGAGCGTGGTCATAGCAGGCGATCATCTTCCGTCGGCGGTGCATGCGCTGGTTTATGGCATCAATCAAGCGCTCGGCAATGTAGGCAGGACGGTGGTCTATACGGACCCGGTAGATGCGAATCCGGTGAACCGCGCGGAATCGATTGGCGACTTGGCCACGGATATGCGGGCGGGCAAGGTGGATCTGCTCTTTATTCTGGACGCCAATCCCGCCTATGACGCCCCAGCCGAACTGGGCTTTGCCGATGCGCTCATGAAGAGCAATGTTCCAATGCGAGTGCATTTTGGCCTGTACAACGACGAAACCGGTCAACTTTGCCACTGGCACGTGAATGAAGCTCATTATCTCGAAGCCTGGGGCGACGCGCGCGCTTACGACGGGACGGTGAGCATTGTCCAGCCGTTGATTGCGCCGCTGTACGGCGGCAAGAGTATTTATGAGATGGTCGCGCTGATCGGTGGCCAATCGGACGCCAGTGGACACGACATCGTTCAGAATTACTGGAAGGGCAAGCACTCAGGTACGGATTTCGATTCTTTCTGGCGAAAGTCATTGAACGACGGCTGGATTGAGGGGACGGCCTTCGCGCCCAAAGCTGTTGCAGCAAAGACCGCGAACTTTAAGTCTTCTGCCCTGCCCGATAATGCGGTCGAGATTAATTTCCGCCGTCACCCTTCGGTCTATGACGGCCGCTTCGCCAATAATGGCTGGTTGCAGGAACTGCCTGCGCCCATGACGAAGCTGACTTGGGACAATGCAGTGCTCGTCGGCCCAGCAATGGCAGAGCGCATGGGATTGAAGACTGAAGATCTTGTCGAGCTCGAAATCAATGGCAATAGAGTGACTGCTCCGATCTGGATTCAGGCCGGACACGCGGACAATGCCGTTACCACATTTTTTGGCTACGGCCGCACGCGCGCGGGACGCGCTGGCACCGGCGCCGGATTCGACATGTACCCGCTGTACACCAGCGCGAATTCGTATATCGCAGCAGGTACGGTGCGGAAGGCCGGTGGAACTTATAAGCTCGCTTCTACGCAGGGTTACCAGACGATGGACACGCCGGATGGCGGCGCGCGGCCCCTGGTACGCACGGCGAGCCTCGAAGAATACCGCAAGGAGCCGGACTTCGCGAAGGACGAAGAACCTCCGAAGGAACTGACGCTTTATCCCGGTTTTGACTACAAAAAAGAACCGGACGCCTGGGGCATGACAATTGATATGAATGCCTGCGTGGGCTGCAACAACTGCATCGTCGCGTGCCAGTCGGAGAACAATATTCCGGTGGTCGGCAAAGAACAAGTGGTCAAGGGCCGCCACATGCACTGGATTCGCGTGGACGCCTACTATCAAGGTGATCGCGACAATCCCAAGGCTTATTTCCAACCCGTGCCGTGCCAGCAGTGCGAAAACGCTCCCTGCGAATTGGTTTGCCCCGTGGGCGCCACCGTGCACAGCACGGAAGGCTTGAACGATATGGTTTACAACCGCTGCATTGGCACGCGGTATTGCTCCAACAACTGTCCTTATAAAGTACGGCGATTCAACTTCCTTCTGTTTCAGGATTGGGAAACGCCACAGTACAAGATGATGCGCAATCCGGACGTGACGGTACGCAGCCGCGGCGTCATGGAGAAATGCACCTACTGTGTTCAACGCATTACCTGGGCCCGGATTGATGCGGAGCGGAGTACGGGCAGTCCGGAAGTGCAGGACGGAGCGCTGAAAACGGCTTGCCAGCAGTCGTGCCCGGCGGACGCGATAGTGTTTGGAAACATCAACGATCCCAACAGCCGCGTGGCCAAACTGAAATCCGGAGCGCGGAATTATAGCCTGTTAGGCGATTTGAATACCCGGCCGAGGACGACGTATCTGGCGGAGATTCGCAATCCCAATCCTGAGCTGGAAGCTTAGGCGATCGCAAGGAAGTCATGACGCAGCTACTGGAAGAAGTCGAAGCTGGAAGAAAGCGGGCGCCGGTTATTGAGCCGGGGCATTCGTTTTCGACCGTTACCGCAAAGATCAGCGATGTGGTGCTTACGCGGCCGCTTTCGATCGGATGGCTCGCGGGCGTGATGTTTTGCTTCGGCCTCGTCAACTTGCTGCTGCTTGCAGTCGGCTATCTCTTCCTGAAAGGCACCGGGATTTGGGGAATTACCATCCCCATCGGCTGGGGCTTTGCCATTGTCAATTTTGTATGGTGGATCGGCATCGGTCATGCGGGCACCCTGATTTCCGCGATCCTCATGCTTCTGCGCCAGACCTGGCGAAACTCGATTAACCGTTTTGCGGAAGCCATGACGCTATTTGCCGTGGCTTGCGCCGGCATGTTCCCTCTGATTCACACTGGCCGTCCATGGGTTGCGTATTGGATGTTCCCCTACCCCAGCACCATGGGCGTATGGCCGCAGTTCCGCAGCCCGCTCATTTGGGACGTCTTCGCGGTTTCGACATACGCGACGACCTCGTTGCTGTTCTGGTTTGTGGGCTTGATTCCCGACCTTGCGACCCTGCGTGACCGGGCGAAAAATATCTGGATCAAACGCGCTTATGGGGCGCTGGCTATGGGCTGGCGTGGTTCGGCGCGGCACTGGAGCCGGTACGAAACGGCTTATCTTTTGCTGGCTGGCTTGGCGACGCCTCTAGTACTCTCTGTGCACACAGTTGTGAGCTTCGATTTCGCCGTGGGCATTGTTCCCGGATGGCATACGACGATCTTTCCGCCCTATTTCGTTGCCGGCGCGATCTACTCGGGATTCGCGATGGTGCTCATGCTGGCGATTCCGATCCGTTCGATCTATGGATTGAAAGATTTCATCACCGAGCGTCACCTGGAAAATTCCGCCAAAGTCATGCTGGCCACAGGCTTGATTGTGGCTTACGGATACGCAATGGAAGCTTTTATGGGATGGTATAGCGGCAACCGCTATGACGCATTCCTCCTCTGGAACCGCCTGCATGGACCTTACGCCGCATGGTACTACTCTTTGCTCATCTGCAATATCGGCATACCGCAGGTGTTGTGGATCCGCAAGTTCCGCACGAATCCGGTCTTGCTGTTCCTGGTCTCCACAGTGGTTCTGGTCGGAATGTGGCTGGAGCGGTTCATCATCGTAGTCGTGAGCTTGCACCGCGATTTCCTGAACTCTTCGTGGGGAATGTATTACCCAACCAAATGGGATTGGTTTACTTTCACGGGCACTTTGGGACTATTCCTGTTCTGCATGTTCTTCTTTATGCGGATACTCCCGAGCATCTCGATCTTTGAAATGCGGACGCTGTTGCCCGAGTCGAAGGTGAAGGCAGAATGAACGAACCAGCGATCTACGGCCTGATGGCAGAATTCGACACTCCGGATGAGATTGTTGCCGCGGCGAAGCGCACCCATGCCGCCGGCTATAAGAAGATCGACGCCTATAGCCCTTTCCCGATTGAAGAACTTTGGGAGGCCATCGGCTTCCATCACAATCGGGTGGCCCTGGTGGTGCTGATCGGCGGAATCTTGGGCTGCATGACGGGCTATGGTTTGCAATACTGGGTGGCAACCATCGCGTACCCCATCAACGTTGGCGGTCGCCCGTTTCACTCCTGGCCGTCGTTCATCATCGTAACGTTCGAGTTGACGATTTTGTTCTCGGTGCTGGCCGCCGTCTTCGGGATGCTGGCGCTGAACGGGCTGCCCATGCCCTATCACCCGGTTTTTAACGTGGAGCGGTTTTCGCGCGCGACCGAGGACAAGTTTTTCCTGGTGATTTTTTCGAGCGATTCCAAATACAACGAAGCCGAAACTCGGGCTTTTTTGCAGAGTCTAGGGCCAAAGTCGATTGAGGAGGTTCCCAGCTAAATGAAGCTGAACCTCGTCATGCGAAATCTGCGCAAATTTTCCGGACTGGGATTATTGGCGACGCTTGCGCTCGCGGGCTGCCGGCAGGACATGCATGACCAGCCGCGTTTCAAGCCATTGGCCAAGAGTGATTTTTACGAGGATTTGCGCTCCGAACGGCCGCAGGTTGAAGGCACCGTCGCTCGAGGGCAATATCACGAGGACAGTTATTTCTACACCGGGAAGGTTGGTTCAGACCCCGGCGAATATATGCCCTTCCCGGCGACCGCCGACGTGCTGGAGCGCGGGCAGCAGCGCTTCAATATTTATTGCGCACCCTGCCACTCTCGCCTCGGTGACGGCGATGGCATGGTGGTGCAGCGGGGATATAGGCATCCGCCGTCGTACCACATTGAACGCCTTCGCAAGGCGCCGATTGGATATTTTTTTGATGTTATGACTCACGGCTTTGGGGCGATGCCGGATTATTCCGCGCAGGTTTCCCCGCGCGATCGGTGGTGCATCGCGGCCTATATTCGGGCACTGCAGTTGAGTCAGGCCGCCACAGCGGCGGACGTGCCGCAAGGCCAGAAAGTCCCGTCGGACACCTTGCAGTTCCGCGGCGAACCCGGTTCGGGCGCGACGCAAACTGAGTTGGCCCCCGAGCAGGCCCTTCCCGATCAGACCCCGGATAAAGGAGAAAGCACGAAATGACCTCGGCGCGCTCTACCGACATGAATTTCCTCGCGCCGGCGGTGGTCCGGACCATTCAGCGGCGTTCGCTGCTGATTGGGCTCATATTTGCAGCTATTGCGGGAATAGGCGCATTCGCGCGGCCCAACGAGTTTTTCCGCGCGTATCTGGTCGGCTACATGGATTGCTTGGGCCTGACTTTGGGTGCGCTGGCATTTTTGATGGTCCGACATGTGACCGGCGGAACTTGGGGCATGGTCATCCAGCGGATTCAGATCGCAGCCATGCGCTGCCTTCCGCTGATGATGGTGTTGTTCA
>JBEKTR010000018.1:0-24014 GCA_049515835.1 Terriglobales bacterium | reverse complement strand
GGACGAAGGAATTTTCTGCTCTCGACCGTCGCCGTCGTCCACCGCGAACTCATCCGCGCGCTCGCCGTAATGGGAATTCAAGTGCCCGAAGCGATGTAGGAACTATCCGACACACTAGAACAAGTTCGGCCTTACCTTCTGGGAACGATTCGCACGCATCGGCGGCGAATGCTAAGCTGGTTTCCCAACTTTAAGAATCGGAGAAATCATGGGACAACCTGTCGTTCATTTCGAAATCGGATGCCGGGACATCGGCAAGACTGCGAACTTCTTCTCAAAGTTATTTGGCTGGAACATGCAAGCTGCGGGCCCCGCGACCATGATCAACACCGGCGCGGACACGGGCATTCAAGGTCACATCACCAGCCTGGGGCATGAGCCTTCCCACTACACCATTTTTTATGTGCAAGTGGATGACGTAAAAGCTTATCTCGACAAAGTTGCGGCGCTCGGGGGCAAGATGCTGGTGCCTCCCGTTGATATTCCCACGGGCACATTCGCGTGGTTCGCGGATCCCGAGGGCAATACGATTGGACTGTGGAAAGCGAAGTAAGCAAGGGACACTGCCGGTTCGTATTTCTTTTTGGCGCGAACCTGGGATCGAATCTGAAACCAAGAATCCCCAAAAGCAAAACCCGAGCCATTTGGCCCGGGGCGTAACCTGTCCAGCTACAGCTTGAGTATTTCGCTCCACTACAAAGAATGTCAAGGGTACTTTGGGGAGCCTGCCTGCCCTCAGGCTCCACGCCAGCTTCCCACAGAAACGGGAGCTGTGGACCCGACGGGATTCGAACCCGCACCTTGTAGTTGGATAGGCCGCGAGAAAAATAAAAGATGCTCCCCGTTACACCACGGGCCCAGCGCGCAGGTTAATGTCTAGCCGGTTCATCAGCAAGGTCATCCATCACGCGGAATCGGGTTGGACATCACAACTTGCCCGGTTCTAACCACACTCCTCGCGGTCTGGCAACCGCTCGGGGGATTCAAAGCAGCCGTTATCGCAGCGCTAAAAGCTTGGCCTGAGCGAAGTCGAATGGGCGCGCTGCGCCACACCCAAAATCCAGATGCGGATCTTCATTTTCGCTACGCGCGGAATCCCCTTCGACTTCGCTCAGGGCAGGCTCTCGGTCCGCTGGTAAGAACGCGGCCCATCGGGATGACAAGGTGGTTAAAGGGTAAGAGACAGCAGATTCCTCGCACGCGCTCATCGTCCAATACGCGGAGCGCGGCTCCGCCCGGCTCGACATGAGATTGTGGTTAGAGATCTTTCGGCATGGCTGAAGCCATGCCCTTAGACAATCCCGAATCTGAACTGTTCACCCACCTTTACGAAGAACGTAAAGGTGGCCAGCCATCCGTGATTCCGAATCCGATTTGACGGCAATCACTATTGGCGAGAAAGGCATCGACATCGCACCGTGAGGCGCGGATAATTGTCAGCGCTGATTTTCAGCTAGCCTTAGCCTATTAGAAAGAGGAACCCCATGAAACATTTCACGTTCTTTCTGATTGCAGTTGCAACCATGGCCGGTCTGGTTGCCCTCGTTGCTCCCGTACCGGAGCACGCGGACGGAGGGACCGCCGCGCCCTACGTTACCGAAATTCCTCAGGGATATCGCGACTGGAGATGGATCTCGTCGGCGCATGAAGCAGGCAACCTCAACAGTTTGGGCGCCGTTCTGGGCAACAACACAGCGATCAACGCCTACCGGGAAGGAAAACTTCCATTCCCTGACGGCACCATCATTGCTGCTTTGCATTACCGTCACACCGCGTCCGACGAAAACAACAAGGTCTTTGGCCAGGTCCAATCTTTCGTTCCCGGCGCGCCAACCAACGTTCAGTTTATGGTCAAGGACTCCACCAAGTACGCCGCCACCGGCGGCTGGGGATTCGGTCACTTCCAGAATGGCAAGCCCGCTGGCGATGCAGCGTTTATGAAAACCTGCTTCCCCTGCCACCAGAAGGCCCAAGCGACCGACCTTGTCTTCACTCGTTATGCCCCTTGATGCCGTGTTATCTCAACGGCATTGGATCTCAGGTTCCCCCCACCTTTACGAAGAACGTAAAGGTGGGCCACCCGGAATTTTTTGTTGACTACTCTATCTCCGAGAAGCGCTTCAACCCTTCGTCGTCCGCTGGGCCAGTGGCGTCGCTTCCCATGCGAAGGCGGTGACCATCCAAATCCTCCACATTCATCTCCCGCGTTCCCCATGGCAAATTCGTCGGGGGCAGGCGAATGATCGCGCCGCTATTCTTGTACTCTTCGTGCAGCGCATCTACATCGTCCATAAAAATGGACATCCACGTGCCCGGCTGCCCTTGCGCTCCCTCGCAGAGAAAAATGTTGGCCTTGCCGCGCGTCACGCAACCGAACGTCGGCGGATTGCCCCAGTCCCATTTCTTGCTGAAGCCCAGCTTGTTGACGTAGTAGTCGATGGATGCGGCAACATTCTTAACATTCAAAATCGGAATGACGCCTTCAAACTGATTCATTAGGACCGCTCCTCTTTCTCGCATTCATATTAATTGGTTAGGGACCTTTGATGCTTTTTGGGTAATGGCAAGTAACAGCAGATCCCTCGCACCTGCTCCCCGCGCACCGCGCGGCTCCGCACAGCTCGGAATGACAATGTGGCTGGGTTCATGGGCGGGGCTGAAGCCATTCCCTTCCCGAGCTCTAGCATCGTTCACTGCGGCAAGCGCTGAAATCTCACCTGCGTGGCTAATTAATTCGCATAGTTACATTAGCTCATCCACTGCACCGAATATGGTGCAGTCACGCTCTAAGTGCCCATTCATCTAACACTTACGCATTGAATGTCCTGTGTAAAATACTGCCCGTAAACCATTGATTACAAACCATTTAAATTCGCTAGTTAAATCGATTTAACTTCGCATATGGCAGCGCCGTTTGGACGACATACTCCGATTCGACCCCATCGGTTCCTGCGCGTCTGCGGGCTTCCCAGACGCCGCGCGGGGCATTTGTGGAGAGCATGGGAGCGGGCAAATTGCGGCTGTGTTTGCCGCTAACGCTGATTCAGTCTCCGTCGGCCGGATGAAAAGCGCGGCGAGCGGTTCCGTTTGTGCGCTATCCTTACTTGCCACGATGTTTGGGGGTTCACATGAGGAAAAGCAGATGTATGACCCGCTCCATAAGCTTTATTGGTTTGGCAGTCGTTGCCTTGGCCGTTCTCACTCCTATTTCAGCAAAAGCCCAAACAGAAACTACGATTTTCCGGTTCACGGACGGGTCACCAAATGACGGACTGGTCGCCGACGCCGCGGGTAACCTGTATGGCACTGAGTGGTCCGGCGGAGCGAATTTTTTTGGGAGTGTATTCAAGCTATCCAAAGATTCTTCCGGCGCTTGGTCGGAGGCCATCATTTACAGCTTTCAAGGCCCCAAGGTCGGTGATGGGAACCATCCCTTGGCTGGCCTCACCTTCGATACCAAGGGAAACATGTATGGAACAACCGAGTACGGCGGCGTTGGCGGGTTTTGCTTTTATGGTTGTGGAACCGTTTACGTTCTGGCTCCTCAAGCCGATGGCACGTGGAAAGAGCGAGTGATCCATCGCTTCTACCATGACGTAGGAGGCTTGCCGCAAACATCTGTGACACTAGATGCCGAAGGGAATGTATATGGCGTCGCCTCGCCGGTCGGGGGCGGAACCGCCGGCTACATCTATGAGTTGTCACCAGGAAAAAACGGGATATGGGCCGAAACCGTCCTCTACATCTTTCCGAGCACTAAGTCGAATCAAGGAACCGATCCAGACGCACCGGTGATTTTCGATGGAGCAGGTAATCTTTATGGGACAGCATTCTCGGGCGGCCAGCATCGCAGCGGCGTAGTCTTTAAACTCTCACCCGGATCGAGCGGCTGGACATATTCGGTCCTACATGTTTTTGGAACTCCGGGCGATGGTGCAAACCCGAGCGGCGGCCTGGTTTTCGATGCCTCGGGAAATCTTTACGGGACAACTCGCTACGGCGGCTCGAGCAACGTCGGCATAGCATTTGAACTTTCGCCCACTCTTCAGGGACGGTGGGCAGAAACGATCATTCACGACTTCAGCGCAACGGACGGGGACGATCCACTAAGCAGCATGATTATTGACGCTGCGGGAAACCTTTATGGCGCCGCTCCTAAGGACGGCGAATATGGTTTCGGTTCGGTTTTCGAGCTTTCGCCGCTCGCCGGAGGCTGGAATTGGAATGTTCTTCATGCCTTCAATGGAAGCGATGGCTCATATCCGGAAGGCCCCTTAGTCGAATTCCAGGGAAACTTTTATAGCGTTGCGGATGGAGCGGCGTTTGAGATCACACCGTAGAGCCGCGAAGCATTCCGGCTTTCAGGGATAAATCTTCACCCCTTGCACGACGCGGCTGATGGCGCCGTTGGGGCTGGGGTGGTCGGGATGAAGGTTCCAGCGCAGAGAGAGAAATAATCCAAGCAATTGGCCAAAGATGACGTCACACGGCGGACGATAGACGTCCGCAATAGAAATCCCGGTTGCCAGCGAATGTTCAGCAAGTGATCTGTCTATTTCTGCGCCGATGGCAACGCGGGTACGGACCAATTTCTTTTCTCCGATTTCGCGCAGGAGATCGGTTTCGTATGGGCGAACTTTAGAATCGCTCGAAAGAAAGCAAACCAGCAGGGTGTCTTCTTTTAGCGCCGACATGGGGCCATGACGTAAACCCAATGCCGATTCCGACATCGTCAGCGTCTTGCCGGAGGTGAGCTCAAGCGTTTTCAAGGCGCACTCGCTGGCGACCGCGCGCAGAGGGCCGGACCCGACAAAACATACCGTCGTGTAGTTTTGATTGGCAAGCTTCGCCGCAAGGTCCGGGGCGATGTCTAGAAACGACTTCCCTGCCGCAACAATATCCGCGATGACTTTTTTGTAACTTGCAGGATCGTTCGCGTGGGCGAGGCATTGTCCGAAGACGATCATGTTGGAGAACGAACTGGTCATGGCCAGGCCGCGATCGTTGACGGCATCGTCAAGGCAAACAGTGAGAACTTTGGGATTACCCGACGTCAACTTGACCATCTTTGCCTGCGTGTTGCAGGTAACAATCACATGGTAAATATCAGGGCGCGCGGCGAGGGCTTTCTCGACGGCTGCGACGCTTTCAGGACTGTCGCCGGAGCGGGAAAACGAGATCCAGAGATATTTCTGGTGGGGCAGCACGAGGTGGGCGAGATGCGTAACGATGTCGGTGCTGGGAACGGCCAGCACCTCACACAGCCAGTGCTCGCGGAGGAGTTGCGTGAGTGCACGGCCGATATAGTCGGACGTCCCGGCTCCCACGAGAAAAATCGTGGGCCGATGCGGGGGTTCGTTGAAAATGCCTGCGGCATCGAGAAATTCCACGATTTCCGCGCGCCGCCGCTCGAACAGAGCAAATGTATTCGGCCAGGTTTCGGGCTGCTGCGCAATTTCGTGCGGGGTGAATTCGAGGCCGCGGGCGGATTTCTCTTGCGCGGGAAGCTCGAGCAATGCAGACAGCGGGTTCAACTAAGTCTCTCCTTTGCAATCCCACCCCTGGCAAAAACCGCAGGGAGCGGGACAGCCGCTTGAGTGCACCCCGGACTCTCTGTTTTCACTTGTGACCTCCGGGCCGCGAAGAGTTGGCGGGAGGGGGATTGGAAGCAGGCTCGATCCAGAAGACCGCGCCTTTGGAAATCAGGGGGAGGGTGTAAGCTATGCCGCCGGCGAGCGTGACGCCTGCAACGGGCTGGGTTTCGCCGAGAAAAGGCAGGAAGTACGCTTTGCCGCCAAGTTGCTGCGGGACGATAATCTTCACGTTCTGCGGGGTCTGCACAGGATTCACGTGGCCTTGCAGTCCGGCAAAGTTGGCGAGAAAAACGTGGGGCATGCCGTTGACGGAAGCAATCGAGGTCGCGACCTGCGATGAGGCTTCGACGTCGATCGAGGACGCGCCCAGGGCCGCGAGAAAGTCTTTCTGCGAATCGGGATCGGCTTTCGCGAAATCGGATTCGAGTTGTGCGCTATAGGCTTTGCCGGGGTCATCGGGGAAACGCACGATGTTGGGATTAGCAGCGAACTGCGCCGCGTCAGTTCCGGTAATGACCAGATGATTGCCGCCGTCGACATATTTCTTCAGCTGCGATTTTTCGTCATCGCTCAAGATGCGGACATCCGGCAGGATGAGCGTCGGGCCTTGAAACTTGGCTAGAGTCCGTGGCGTGACGACTTGAAATTCGAGATGCTTCTGCATGAGCAGAATCAAGACGCCGCGATAAGACTTGACGAAATCTTTGGCGTAGTAATTTCGCGTCTGCGGAGAGAAATAGACCCCGATGGGGCGCATGGGCAGGCGCGGCGAATAAAACGTCTGCTCGTGGGCGTGAATCCAGGTGAAAATTTTCTGCCGGGTCGCTTCGTCGTTGGAGCCGGCCATGGAGTGGCCGGGAGCGTCCCAGAAATTGGCTCCGGCCATGACCTGGGACATGGCGAGATTTTCCATGGATTCTTTGCGATCGACTTTGTCGTCGCCATCCCAAGAATAATTGAGAATCCAGGTCGGCTTGCCTTGGGCGAAAGCGCGGAACGATTCCATGCCCGCACGATAGGCGAACCAATCGAAGGGTGTGCGTGACGAAGCCATGTGGTCGCCTTCGCCGAATTCATACTCGTGAGTGATGGCGTCAACGACGGGATAGAGGCTGTACACATCGGCGCCGACACGTACAGCTTCTTCTTCGATGCCGGGATAAATTTCAGGAATGGTCTTGATCTTCGGATTAACCGACTTCGCGTTTTGATCGATTTCCTGCATGAACTTAGTGAAGGTATCCATGCGGAAATCCACCCACTTGCGGAAGCTGGGGTCGGAAAAATCGCCGAGCTTGAAATCTTTCTTGGCGTCGAGGCCAGTCTGCTTTTTGAACGCGGCAACGGTGTAGTCATCGAAGCTGGCCCAGGTGTTTTCCCAGCCGTCGAAGTGAGTCATCCAGTAAGGAATATCCAGGTAAATACCGTCAATGCCCGTGGCAGCGATCTCGCGAATGTGTTGCATATAAAGCTTGCGCCACTCAGTCGCGTAAGGAGTGACCCAGACATCTTCATCGCCGGCTTCAATCCAAAACGCAGAGCCACCGCCGAAAATCGCGGGCTTGCCATTGATGTCGCGTTGCACCCAGTCGGGATGTTCCTTGGCCAGCGTGTGCGGAGTCTTGTCTGCGTTGGCGGTAATACATTCGGTGCCAGCGACATAAACGAAAGCGCGATTCCCGGCCTGATGGGCCTTTTCAGCAACAGCGCGAATGGCTTTTAATTTTTCTTCCGGATTGAGAAAGCTTTCGTAGCGGCCTTCGATGTCGTTATCCACTTCAATGCCAAAGACGTTGTCGCGTGTGGCGTTGGCGATGATCGTGTCTGCGTCGGCCTTGCCCAGTCCCCAGGCACCGATGCGGACATAATTCACCCAATCGGAGGCGTTTGCATGCGTATCGGGTGAATGAGCATCGGGCTGACTAGCCGTCTGAGCGGCTGCGAACGACGCGGCCATCAAGACCGCGATCAACAGAATGAGCCCGCGCAGTTTCAGAACTCGAACCTCGCGCCGAATTGCATGCGCCGCGGATTCGACCCGGGCGCGGTCGAAGTGATAAGACCGAAGGTTTGATCACCGGGAGCGTAGGCGGTGTTGGGCGATGCGAAGCGGGGATGATTGAAGAAGTTGAACATATCGGCGCGGACTTCGAGCTTCATGCCTTCGTGCGGCGTGAATTCTTTGTAGAAGGCGGTATCGAAGTTATGGATGCCGTCGGAACGCAGATCGGAGAAATAGCGGGGAGCATCGCCGGGCATTTGATCGCCGGGATCGGCGAAGCAATTCGTATTGAGATAGGGTTGCTGGGTGACGGCAGCTTTGTCGGAGCTGATGCCCATTCCTCCTCCGCACAAAACGTTGGGACGCTGATTGCCATCCTGCAAGCGCGGATTGGCCATGAACACGGGCAGCGGCTGACCGGTTTGTTCGGTGACGATGGTGGAAGCGGACCATCCGCCGACGAGAGCGTCAGCGAAAGCGTTCATATCGTGGCCGACCCAGCGGTCTTTGCCGACGGGAAGATCGAAGATGACGGCGAGGGCGAGACGATGCGTCGCATCGTTGGCGCTGATGCCGTGCTCGAGGTTGAGGCGGTCCAACTGCTGCGGGTTGCCGTTATTCAACGTGCCGACGAAGGCGTTGGCCCCGATGGAAGAATCGTCGGTAGATTTGGAGAAAGTGTAATTGCCTTCAAAGCTCACATAATGAGCGGCGCGTTTTTGAAAACGCACTTGCAGAGAGTTGTACCAGGAACTGGCTTCGAGCAAAGGCAGGCCTTCAAAGTTGCCGTCAAACTGCGGATAGGGGCGCAATAGATTCACTTGCGGGATGGTCGAGTTACCGTATTGAGAATCAGGCTCGTTGAAAACAGGCGCAGGCCCGGCGATGGTGCATCCCGTTCCACTGAACATGGTGCAGAAAGGATTGGCGACGGGGTTTGCCAGGTAGTTGCTAACGCAGCTATCGGCGTCGCAGGTTGGGTCGAGCGCGTGCTGCTGGGCAGAAATTTGCGCCAAGAGGGTTGAAGAAATGTAATTGCGGTTCCGGGTGCTGGAATAGCCGCCCCAGGGTAAGTGGGTGCTGCGGTTGGCTGAGTAATCCACGCCGATGACGACCTGGCCGGGGAAAAGATGCTGCACGCCAAGATTCCATTGATAGATGTCGGCATTCTGCGCGGTGCTGGTGCCGAGGTCGTTCTGATTGATGAATCCCCAATCAGCGAGCGCGCCATATTTCTGGTCCTGCGGGCCGCTGAGGCCGCTGGGGAAAGGATTGGCAAGCGAAGCGGCGCGGGTCTGGAAGTTGTCCGTGGTGAAGAACATGGTCGCGGTTTCGCGGAAGGCAGTACCGGGATATTGGAAGTTCGTGGCCACACTCATGCCGTAGTACACGCCGACGCCTCCGCGCAACACTGTGTTGGTGCCTAGCTGATAGGCGAAACCGAGACGAGGGCCGAAGTTATTGCGGTCCACGGGCACGGTGCGCTTATTGGCGTTCGCAAAGATGGTGGTGCCTTGCAGCGGGCCGGTGATGGGAAGGCCGGGGATGGTGACGCCGCTGTTGCCGGTGAAGTCGCTGAACTGGATGCGGTTATCGCGCTCGTCGTAGGGCGTGCTCCACTCATAGCGCAGCCCGAGATTCAGCGTGAGTTTGGGCGTGACCTTCCAATCATCTTGAAAATAGAAACCCGTCTCTTTTGATTTGTTGGCGACGGAGGGGTAGACGTTGATCTGGCTGCTGTTATCGGGATAGCCGTAGAGCAGGCTGGCAAAGGGATTGCCTTGTGTGCCTCCGGCCGCGCCGCTATTGGGAATTTGCGAGGTCACATCATCGGTGAAATTTAGAAGTCCGGTCGGGTAAGGCGGCTGGAAGAAGTTGTTGTAGAAGAGGCGCTGCTCGCCGCCGAACTTGAAGATGTGATTGCCGTGAACGATTTCGAAATTCGAGGAATAGGTGTAAAGCGTATGCGCGAAAGTTGTGTTGATGCAGCATTGATCGAACAGGCTGGTCCAAGGGGACGCGCCGGACATCTGAATGGTAGGCATGCGATCAAGGCCGTTGGCATCGAGCACCGACGGCAGGCCCACGCTTTGCAGAGTTGGCAGATTGTCGGTTTCGGCTTGCTTGACGCGATCGAGCCCGAAGTGCGACGTCCAGAGAATTTTCGGTGTAAGGGTCAAAGAATATTCGAGTGAAACGTTCTGCGCGGTCAGTGGGGAGCCGGCGATGCCATCACCGCTGGAGCCGAACTCGCCGTCGCCGAAACCGGGAGGGGTTGTGAAGTCGGAGTGCAAACGGCTGTAACGGCCTGAAACGCGCTGGTTCTGGCCCATCTGATTATCGAGCTTGATGTCGAATTGATAGTCCGGGCCGTGCGAGACGGCGTTGGCGCGATAGTTGTTGAATTCCCCGGGTAAGTTCGGCATGGGGTACAGGTTGATGATGGCCTGGCCGATTTTGTCGATTTCGCCGGTGGGAATCATGTTGCCGGGAACTGGATTGCGGATGCAGGACTGGCCCGGACCTTGCGAAATACACTGCAAAGGATCGTAGATGGGGTTGGCGGCTTGCGAGAAATCTCCCGTGCGTTCGGCGGCGGTGGGAACGGTAGCAACGTAATTGATGGGCTCGTTATCGCGGACTTTTTCGAAATCGGCGAAGAAGAATGTCTTGTCTTTCCGAATCGGGCCGCCGACTGCGGCGCCGTATTGATCGCGAACATGGTCCGGTTTGAGGCCGGGTGCGGGATTGAAAAAATCGCGCGCGTCCGTGCCATTGCGTTGCAGGAACCACCACGCGCTGCCGTGGTAATTGTTGGTCCCGCTCTTCAGCACCATATTGACCACGGTGCCGCCGTTGTTGCCGAACTCGGCGGAGAAGCTGTTGTTCTCGACTTTGAACTCCTGAATGACTTCAACGGAGGGCTCGTAATATACGTTGGAGTTTGCGCCTTCGCCTTGCTCCGGGGCGCTAATCAGAGCACCATCAATCCGCACTTCGGCGGTAGCGTTGCGCTGGCCATTGGAAACAAAATTGGTGCCCGCGGGATAGGAATCGGCGGTGCCGCTGCCAGCGGTTTCAGTCACTCCTCCGGCGAGGAAGGTCAACCCGAAAAAGCTGCGATTTAAAAGGGGGATGTCTTTCACATATTGGTTGGTGACATCGGTGCCGAGCGAGGCGCTCTCAGTATCGAGCAGGGGCGCGGTGTCTTTGATCTCCATCTTGATGGTTGCGCTGGCAGGATGAACAGTGAAGTTGAGCGTGGCGTCCTGATCGACGGCGAGGACGACTCCTTTTTGCTCAATGGTCTGAAAACCTGAGGCTTCAACCGTAACCATGTAATTCGACGGGCGAAGTTCGCGCAGCGCATAGGCGCCGCTGGGGTTGGTGGTTACGCTGCGCCCAATGTTAGTGCCGACATCGGTAATGGTCACTTTGACGTTGGGGACGACGGCGCCGCTGGAATCCTGAACGACGCCGCGGAGTTGGGCCTGGTAGCTGGCCTGGGCCGCCGCGAAACGGCACGCGAAAAGAGTGAGCAGCACAAGCGCGAGGAGCGTATGACAGTATGGTTTGGGCATCATTTAACCTTTGGGAGCAGGCAATGACAAACTTTCGTATTCTTATGCTTTGAATCTTTTAGTTGCGTTTAGGAGAGAAGTCAAGCAAAATCAAACTTCGCAATTTGGGTTTACAAAGCCAAGCCGTCCGGATACAAAGGAAGACGCGGGCCCAGAAAGTGGGCGAAAACGCCCGCGATTGAGAGTCTGAGTGCTAAACGAAGAGCGACGAAGAGCTATCGTAGAACTGGTAATACAGGAAGGCCGCGTGCTGGTGGCCGACCTTTCGGAACGATTCGAAACCTCGCCTGTCACCATTCGCAAAGATCTGGAAATTCTGCACACGCTGGGCCGGTTGCACCGCACTCATGGCGGAGCCCTGCCGGCGCAGGAGAGCGCGCTCGAGGACCCCACGCTGCGCGAAAAAGAAAAGTTGCACCGCAAAGAGAAGTTACGGATTGCAACGGTGGCGGCGGAGCGCGTGAAAGAGGGTCAGGTGGTGATCCTGGATTCGGGCACCACTACGACAGTGATTGCGCGGGCGCTGCGGAATTTCACGAATCTCACGGTAATTACGAACGCCCTAAATATCGCGGCTGATCTCGCCGGCACGGCGGTCGAAGTGATCCTGACGGGGGGAACGCTGCGGAAGAATTCATTTTCGCTGGTGGGGCCGATTGCGGAAGAAACTTTGCATCGGTTGAATGCGGACATCTTATTTCTAGGAGTGGACGGCTTTGATGTGCATTATGGGTTGAGCACGCCGAACCTGCTGGAAGCCAAAGTAAACCGCGCCATGATGGATGTGGCACGGGTGACGATTGCGGCGTGCGATTCGAGCAAGTTTGGACGGCGGAGTCTGTCGCTGATCGCTCCTCCGACGGGCGTGCAGGAAGTGATCACGGACCGGGGCATTCCGAAATCCGATCTGAATGCGCTCAAGAAAGCGGGAGTCAAGGTGACGCTGGCCTGAAAACGCTGGCCTGAAAACGTTGGCCTGAATAGGCGCGGCGGTCGATTCAAGAACGAAACCATTCGAAATCTGGAGACCTGTGTCCGAAAAACGCTTTGACGTGACGATTGCCGGGGAATTGAACCTCGATTTGATTCTCTATGGCTTGCCGGAAGCATTGCCGCGAGAACGAGAATTGCTGGCTGAAAAAATGATGTTGACGCTGGGCGGCTCGTCCGCGATTGTGGCGCACAATCTTGCAGCGGTCGGCAGCAAGGTCGGATTTGCGTCTTGTGTAGGCAGCGACTCGATGGGAGATACCGCGCTTGACCTGCTGACGAAGAGCGGGGTGGACGTCTCGCAGGTGAAGCGCGATGGCTCAGAACAAACGGGGTTGTCGGTGATTCTGCAGGGCAGCGGATCGCGAACTATTTTGACGTATCCGGGAACGATTTTTGCGCTGAAGCTGGCGGACCTTGATATGGACTATCTTGCGTCGGCAAGGCATTTCCACCTTTCGTCTTTTTATTTGCAGCGCGGATTGCAGCGGGACGTGCCGGAATTATTTCGAACGGTGAAAGCGAAGGGATTGACAGTATCGCTCGACTGCAACGACGATCCTGATGATCGCTGGGATGGAGGGATTCGCGAGGCGTTAAAGCATGTGGACATCTTTCTGCCCAATGAGCGTGAGGCGACGCGTATTACTGGATGTGCGAACCTGGACGATGCGGTGAAGCGACTGGCGGAGATGGTTCCGCTGGTAGTGGTAAAAGCCGGTTCGCAAGGCGCAATTGCACGAAGAGGAAGCGAAACGCTGCGCAGTCCGGCCATGAAAGTGGATGCAGTCGATGCAGTTGGCGCGGGCGACAGCTTTAATGCGGGATTTCTGCATCAGTATGTACGAGGCGCAGATCTTGCGATCTGTTTGCGATTTGGCAACTTGGCCGGCGCTTTGTCGGTGACGCGAGCGGGCGGAACCGAGGCATTCCGCGATACGCAGCAGCGGGAGAGATTTTTCCGGGAGTGCGCAGACAAATGAGCAGACTGTATAAGACGACGTTCTATCGCATTGGCAAGGTCAGCGCTTCCCTTCTCATTTCCTTGGGTCCGCTCTTACTATCCGCGCAAACGAAGACTCCGAATGCTCCTCCCGTTAAAATCGCGGCGCAGATACAAAGCCCACCATTGCGCATTGAGTTTGACGGTGAATTGCGCAGCCGGGTGATTGCGCGGTTTGGAGGGAAAGAGATCCCACTTGGGCCATTTTCCGCGTCTGAAACGATTACAGGCGTGAACGAGTCGTGGAGGAATTTCGCGTTTGCCGCGCAAACGAGCGAGCGCATCAGCGACGGATTTGGAAAAGGCGAAAAGTTGACGGTGACTGGCAATGCGCGCTCGATGCAAAAAAAGGTTGAAGTCACCATTTACGACGCCTTCCCGACTCTGGCTGTGTTCGACGTGAGTTATACGAACACCGGGAAGAATAGCGTGCACATCCAGAGCTGGAGCAACAACTCATACACAATCAATGCGCAGCCTGGAGTTCCCGCTCCTGCCTTCTGGTCCTATCAGAGCGGGTCCTACGAGAAACGGCCGAATTGGGTGCTGCCGCTGAAAGCCGGCTTCGCTCAGCAGAACTACCTCGGCATGAATGCGAGCGATTACGGCGGAGGAACACCGATTATTGATGTCTGGCGGCGAGATGTGGGGATTGGAATTGGTCATATCGAGCCGGGACCCCGATTGATTTCACTACCGGTTTCTATGCCGGACGCGAATCACGCGCACATTGCTGTTACTTATAAGCATGAAAGAGAACTTGCTCCTGGCGAGAGTTTTCATACCTTCCGCACGTTTATCACGCTGCACCAAGGCGATTATTTTCAGACGCTGACGACGTACCGGAAATTAATGGCAAAACAGGGATTGCAGATGCCCACGCCGCCGGAGGGGGCATTTGGAGCCATTTGGTGCGCCTGGGGATATGGGCGAACGGTGCAACTGAAGCAGGTTTATGACACGCTGCCCACGGTGAAGAAGATGGGATTCACCTGGGTCACGCTGGACGATGGCTGGCAGAATGACTATGGCGATTGGCAGGTGGATCCGAAGAAGTTTCCGCACGGCGACGCCGACATGAAAGCACTGGTGGACAGAATTCATCAGGAAGGATTTAAAGCGCAACTGTGGTGGTCGCCGCTGAGCGCATCACCCGATTCGAAGTTGCTGCAAGAACATCCCGACCTCGCACTCGAAAACCGCGATGGTTCACGGCGCAAGATTTCGTGGTGGAACACTGACTATTTGTGCCCGGCGGATCAGGACGTCGTGGAGAACCAGGAAGCGATCGTGCGCAAGATTCTGATCGATTGGGGATTCGACGGACTAAAGTTGGATGGCCAGCACATGAACGGCGTTCCCGAGTGCTATAACCCAGCGCATCATCACAAGCGGCCGGAGGAATCGGTGGAGGCGTTGCCCGACTTCTTCAAAGGAATTTTCGATACCGCGCAAAAAGTGAAGCCGGGAGCATTGGTGGAGTTTTGTCCGTGCGGCACGGCGTATTCATTTTTCACGATGCCACATTTCAATATGTCGGTGGCATCGGACCCGGAGAGTTCGTTTCAGGTGCGCTCGAAGGGAAAAACGCTGAAGGGCTTGATGGGCGACGATATTCCTTACTTTGGCGATCATGTCGAACTGAGTGACGGAGGGGACGATTTTGCGTCCACGATGGGGGTTGGCGGCGTGGTCGGGACGGAATTTGTGTTGCCGTCATTGGTCACGAAGCATGGGAAGGACGATTTGACCCCGACGCGTGAGAAAGAGTTCACGAAGTGGGTAGGCCTCTACAAAGCAAAGATGATTTCGCGCGGGCAATATCTTGGCTCGCTCTACGATATTGGGTTTTATGTGCCAGAGGCCCACGCTATTCGCAAGGACAATTCAATGTATTACGCGTTCTACACGAAACATTGGAACGGGAAAATTGAACTGCGTGGTCTGGAAGATAAGACGTATCGCGTGACTGATTATGTGAACGGAAAAGACTATGGCGTCGTGCAGGGCCCTGTAGCGCAGATCTCCGCGGCATTCTCAAAACACCTGTTGCTCGAAGCCGATCCACAATAATTATTGCGCGTAGAACGCAGACATGGTGCGGTAGAACTCCCAGTCATCCACCTTGGACGACATCTCAAAGGGTGAGTGCATCGAGAGCAGTGGCACACCCATGTCGATCACTTCCATATCTTCGCGAGACATGAAGCCGCCGATTGTGCCTCCGCCGCCGACGCCAACTTTTGGGGTTTGAGTCTGCCAGGGAATGTTGTTGCGGTCCATCAAGCCGCGAATTTTTGCGATGAATTCCGAAGGTGCATTGAAACCGCCGCCGTAAAGTTTGATGGCGACGCCATAGCCGACGCGGGCGGCATTCGTCGCTTCGCTATTGTAGGGAAAAATAGGATTGATGCCGTCGTTGGCGTCGGCGGAGATGACTTCAGCGTTGCGCAGAGCGCGGCGTAGGTCGAGGTCGTTGTAAGCGGAGCCGCGTTGCGCGCCAATCAATTGCGCATAAGTCGAGTTCAGAAACTGCGAAGCGGCGCCCGTGTTATTCACTGATCCGGCTTCTTCAAAATTTGTGAGATAGGCCATGGCGGTACGCTTGGGCGTACCTTTCAAGTCGAGGATGGCCCGCGCGGCGCAAAAAGAAGACAAGCGATCATCCTGACCATAGGCGCCGACGAGGCCGCGGTCGATGCCGACATCGGCGGGTGCAGCTGCGGGTACGAGCGCAAGTTCCGAGCTGACCAGGTCTTCTTCGGTGATCTTATACGTGTCAGTGAGTTGCTTGATCACTTCGACAGCGACGGAATCCTTTTCGCCGGGAATCGTACCCGCGACGGGGTCGAGTTCCTCGGGCTTGAGCACCTCCATGTAAGTACGTGTGCGCAAGTCTTTATCAGAGTGTGGGGCGTTGTCGGGAATGACGAAGACCGGATCGCCGGGATGTATGCCGATGGAAACGTCAATCGTGCGGCCATCAGTGGTATCAATGCGGCCCATCACCGCGAGTGGGACATTCGCCCATTGGTAAGTCTTGATGCCGCCGTAGAAAATTGTTTTAAACAGCGCGACTTCTCCAGCCGAGTAAATGGGGCGGCCTTTAAGATCAATGTGCGGGCTGTCGTGGTGCGTCCCGACGACATGCGATCCCTCCACGATTGGGTCAGAGCCGACGACGACAAGCACAAGCGCGCGATCGCGGTCAGGAACGATGAGGTGCGCGCCGGACTTCACCTGCTTCGGGTCGGTAAGCTCGACGAATCCTGCGGCCTTCGCGCGGCGGATGACTTCGCGCGTAGAGGTTTCCGCCGTGCGCGAGACGTTCAAATAACTCTTGTAGTCTTGGGCGTAATCCATGACCTGCTGATGGTCGGAAGCCGAGAGTTGCAGCCATGCCGATTTTTTCTTTGCCCAGACGTCCCCATCGCTTTGCGCGAGACTTGCAGCCGGAAAACTGACGAGCACAACGAGCACGAAGAGCCAGATAGGAGCCAGAAGTTTGAACGACATAGACACCCTTTAGACGAAGGTAGCGAGCGTAAGTTAGCTATCTTACGGTAGGCGAACGACGGATTTCAAAGAAACATCGCTGTCACAAAAAATTGTGATTTTCACGACTACGGGTGGTGCTAGACTGCGGCCATGGCCAGTAAAAAGAAAATCACCAAGAAAAAAGCAAAAAAGGCGACCGCTCGTAGGAGTAAGCCGGCCAGGAAGAAATCGGCTCCGAAGGCTGTCCGCAAACCTGCGAAGAAGAAGAATTTACGATCTAAACCGTCCACAAAGAAAAAGGTCGCACGCAAGAAGCCTGCGGCTGGCAAAAAGAGCCGGACTGTCACGAAGCGCGCGAAGGTGCGCGGGCAAGGCGATGCGATGTATCCGTTGGCACCGCCAATCACGCAAACTGAGGTTGAAGCCGGCGACTTACACGGACTATCGGGTCGCGAGAGCGCGGATTCGGAGAGCGTGGACGAATTACTCGAAGAGGGCAATGCATTCGAGGCAGGGGTGGTCCGCGGCGTCCAGGACGCGGACAACAATGACGAGCGCGAAGTCCACACTCGCGAAGTTCCCGAAGACGACGTGCCGGAAGAATATTTGGATGAAGATTAGAGACTGAACCCAGAGGCATTCCGCTACGGCGCAGCGAATTAACCGGATCTGATTGGCCGCAGCAGAATTTGGATTGTTGGCGTCCCCGACGGGATTCGAACCCGTGTTATCGCCGTGAAAGGGCGGTGTCCTAGGCCGGGCTAGACGACGGGGACGCGAAAGGAATGAATCATTTAGAAGTATAACTGATTTCTCATTTGTAAAGACGCGAGTCAACGCGCGTTTTTTCACGTGGCTCGCCCAGGCTCTTCCTTCGCAAAAGCTCTCGAACAGAACGACAAGCGATCAGAATCACAAGCAAATTGAGGCTTTTCCCGTGCTTGAATCCGCCGCTGCTAATTCCACATCATAAGCTCACATCATTTAAAGTTGAGAATCATTCGAGGAGCAAGAGAATAGATGGCGGATCCCCTTTATCTAAGTTTGTGGTACCAGAATTTTGATGTGGAAGACATGTTGCCGCGCATGCTGTCGGTGTTGCGGCAGTTCCCTTTCTCTGCGCAGGCCCCAGGAGTGGTTCATGTGGCGTTGCATCCGGTGTCGTGGAGCGAGGCTACGGTGTTGGAGCGGCGGTTCAGTCCTCCAGCGAGTCCCGAGGCGGCGGTCCTGGTGGCGTCGGAGCAACTGCACGAGGATTATGCCTACGTCTTTGATGGCGCGTGGGACATTTGGGTGCAGGGTGCGGATGGTAAATGGCAGCAGAAACCTTCTTCGGTGAAGTTTATTGCCCGGGCGTTGGACTTTGATGAAGGCGCATGGGAGCAAGAGGGACACGTCGAAGTGGATTTAGGTCTGGATTCCTCTTTCTTGCAGGAGGGCGTGCAACTCGACCGGGAAGCCGAAGAATGGGTGCGCAACAACGTTCAGCAACTGGTTGATTTCACGAATGCGATTGAGAAGAAGTCCGGGGCGAATGGGAGATTGCTCTGGTCGGAGTCAGAAGATAACTTTGCGCAAAAACTGGTTGCAAGGTTACAGAAGGTAAATTGAGCTTATGTTCGTTTCAGTTACCCGATTGCGGATGCGATTGGTTCGCCACCTTCCTTTGATTTGGTGGAGTACGTTCTTGATGCAGCGGCAAGTGGTGCGCTCGTCTGGATTTGTGGGTGGGCGGTTGCTGATGGATGCACATCGTACGTACTGGACGTTGACCATGTGGGAAAGCGAAAAGGCAATGAAGGCATTCCGTGGCTCTGGCGCGCACGCGAACGCGATGCCGCGGCTACCTAAATGGTGTGATGAGGCGGCGTATGCGCACTGGGAGACTTCTGACGCAACCGTGCCCGAGTGGCCGGAAGCTTATGAGCATTTGATCAAAGATGGAAAGCTGTCAGGCGTGGAGAATCCGTCGGCGGACCATACGGCGAGGAGATTTCCCCAGCCACGACTCAAGCCATTGATTGGGGCAACGTTAAAGTCGCGGAATTAAAAGGCGGGTGAGGCCATCCTTCGACAAAGCTTAGGACAAGCCCGCCGCCCTGGGTGTTTCGTCCCATTATTTCGTTCTACCGCCTTCAACTTTCAATTGATCGGCTGCCGCTGCCTGTGCCGCCGCAAGCCGCGCCGTCAGGACGCGGAACGGTGAGCAGGAAACGTAATTCAAGCCGATCTGATGGCAGAACTCTACGGATGATGGGTCGCCACCATGCTCTCCACAGATACCGACTTTGAGCTTAGGTCGAGTCTTGCGTCCGCGTTCAGTAGCCATACGAACGAGTTGGCCGACGCCCTCGCGATCGAGAACAGCGAAGGGATCCTGCTTGAGAATGCCTTCGGCGATATACGTGGGCAGAATCTTATTCACATCATCGCGGGAGAATCCAAAGGTCGTTTGCGTGAGGTCGTTCGTTCCGAAGGAAAAGAACTGAGCTTCCTGCGCGATCTCGTCTGCGACAAGGGCGGCGCGGGGAAGCTCGATCATAGTCCCCACCAGATAGTCGACCCTCTTTCCTTTTTCAGCGAAGACTTCTTCGGCCACACGATTCACGATCTCCGCCTGGTTCGCCATTTCCTTTAATGTGGCGGTTAGAGGAATCATGACTTCCGGGAAAACCTTGACTCCATCTTTGGCGACGGCGACGGCAGCTTCAAAAATCGCTCGCGCTTGCATCTCTGTGATCTCGGGATAGGTAATGCCGAGGCGGCATCCGCGATGGCCAAGCATAGGGTTGACTTCATGAAGCGATTCCACGCGATGGAGGAGAGTTTTCAATCCTTTCAATTTCGGAGATTTCGGCTTGGTGGCTTCAAGCACGGCGATCTCGACCATCAAGTCTTCGCGGCGCGGTAGAAATTCATGCAATGGAGGATCGAGAGTGCGAATGGTGACCGGAAAACCGTCCATCGCTCGAAATACACCAATAAAATCGGCGCGCTGCATGGGAAGAAGCTTCTTAAGTGCCGCGCGGCGGTCTTTTTCGTTTTCGGCGAGAATCATCGTCCGCATGTGCGGAAGGCGATCCTCGGCAAAAAACATGTGTTCTGTGCGACAGAGGCCTATGCCTTCCGCACCGAAGGCGCGCGCTTGAATGGCATCACGCGGAATGTCTGCATTGGCGCGGACCCCCAGCTTGCGAAAGGGTTCGGACCAACTCATGATTTTAACGAGTTCGGGGTCATCGGGTTTGGCTGCGACGGTGCTGAGACGGCCTTTGATCACACGGCCCGTCGTGCCATCGAGCGAAATCCAATCGCCAGCTTTGAATGTCTGGCCTTTGACCCGCATCTCGCGAGCCTTTTCATTCACCGTGATGTCACCGGCTCCGGCAACGCAACACTTGCCCATGCCGCGCGTGACGACGGCGGCATGGCTGGTCATGCCACCGCGAGAGGTGAGAATGCCCGCGGCGACTTCCATGCCATGGATGTCTTCGGGTGTGGTTTCGGCGCGAACCAGAATGACCGGATTCTTGGTCGAGCCATGCCCGGCTTTTTCGACGGCTTCATCAGCGGTAAAAACTATTTGGCCGACGGCTGCGCCCGGGGATGCCGGCAATCCGGTTGCCAGAACTTCTACCTTTGCTTTCTTTTCATCGAGCCGAGGAACCAGAAAATCGTAAAGCTGGTTCGGCTCGACGCGGAAAATAGCTTCTTCTTTTGTGATGAGACCTTCATCCACCATTTGGATAGCCACGCGAACGGCTGCACGCCCGGTGCGTTTGCCGTTGCGGGTTTGCAGCATATAGAGCTTGCCGTCTTGAATCGTGAACTCGAAGTCCTGCATGTCGCGGTAATGTTTTTCAAGACGCGTAGTGATGTCGCGGAGTTGCTTGAACACGTCGGGCATTATCTTTTCGAGTTCTAGAATTGGCACCGGTGTGCGTACGCCGGAAACGACGTCTTCGCCTTGCGCGTTCAGCAAGAACTCGCCGTAAAATTCTTTTTCTCCGTTGGCGGGATTGCGCGTGAAGCCGACGCCGGTGCCGCTGGTTTCGCCGAGGTTGCCGAAGACCATGGCCTGCACATTGACGGCAGTTCCAAGATCTTCTGAGATGTTGTTGATGCGGCGATAGTGCTTGGCGCGGTCGTTCATCCACGAACGGAAGACTGCGTCGCGCGCCATTACAAGCTGCTGTTGCGGGTCTTGTGGAAAATCGGCCTTGGTGTGCTTCTTGACGACTTTCTTGTACTCCGCAATTACTTCTTTCAGGGCCTTGGCATCGAGGTCAGTGTCGAGCTTGGCTTTCTTCTGTTTTTTCTTGGCATCGAAGACTTCCTCGAAAGCATGCTTGGGAATTTCGAGTACCACAGAGCCGAACATCTGTATCAACCGGCGATAGGAGTCGTAAGCGAAGCGGGGATTATTACTGCGGCGCGCCAGAGCTTCGACGCTTTGATCGTTGAGTCCCAAGTTGAGGATAGTGTCCATCATGCCGGGCATCGAGAACTTCGCGCCCGAGCGAACGCTGACCAATAGCGGATTCTCGCCCTGACCAAGCTTCTGGCCTTGCAAATCTTCCAGCTGCTTGAGAGCGGCTTTCATCTCGCGGTCAACTTCGTTGGAAACGCCGCCGTGTCGCATGTACTCGCGGCAGGCTTCAGTGGCGATCGTGAATCCGGGAGGAACGGGCAATCCGGCATTGGTCATCTCTGCTAGGCCTGCGCCTTTGCCGCCGAGATCGTCTTTCATTTTGCCGTGGCCATCGGCCTTGCCGCCGCCAAAGGAGTAAACGTATTTGATTGCTGTTTGTTTGCTGGTATTCAAATCCGGAAGCGTTTCGGTTGCCATTATTCGTCCTTGTCGTTTCAAGATGTCTTGCCATCGCTAACAATTTCGGAGAAGTCCGCGATGGTCGAAAATTGTTGGAGTAATGTTTGTAGAAGCGCGAGGCGGTTGGCACGGATGCGTTCATCGTCCACCATGACCATGACTTTGTCGAAGAAAGCGTCCACTGGTTCGCGCGCTGTGGACAGAGCGAGCAAAGCGTCGGAATAATTTTCCTGTGCGCGCAATTCTTCCACGCTTGGTAGGGTCCGCTCCATGAATGCCGCCAATTGTTTTTCCTCCGGGGCAGAAGCCTGCAGGGCATCGAACTTTGTGGACGGCTGAATTTTCTTCTCTCCCGCCTGACGGAGAATGTTTCGAATCCGCTTGCAGGCCGCTCCTATAGCCTGAAATTCGGGCATTGCTGCCACGCTCTTAACCGCTTCTGCGCGGCGCAGAGCATCCACAACATCGTTTTCGCCAACTGCAAGAACAGCGTTCACCACGTCATAAGAAAACCCTTTAACGTCGCGCAAGAAAAATTCGAGCCGTTCGCGGAAGAACGTTTTTGTACTCTCACTAAATTTGTCATCGGCGGAAAACTTCTTTTCTGCATCCGATCCTTGATAGCGAGCACGCGCATCGCGCATTAAATCCGTCAAAAGAAACGGCAGCCTGTAGTCGGAGATGGCTTTCACGATGCCGTTGGCTTGACGACGCAGCGCAAAAGGATCCTTCGATCCCGTCGGCTGCAAACCAAGCGCGAACATTCCCGCGATGCTGTCGGCTTTGTCAGCGATGGAAAGGACCGCGCCTTCGATGGATCGAGGCGAGGAATCTTCTATCGATTCAGGTTTGTAATGATCATAGATGGTGTCGCCAATGGCGAGGCGCGTGGCCTCGGGCAGGTAAGTGTCGATTTCTTGCGCGTGAGTGTAAAGGCCGCCGACAATCCCTTGCAACTCGGTAAACTCTTTAACCAACTCTGTAGTAAGGTCGGCCTTGGCCATGTACGCGGCTTTGTGGACAATTCCGGGCCGGATGGCAATTTCGTTTTGACGAACCGTTTCGGACAGCCAACTCGCAGCGCACTGCACACGAATCGTCTTTTCGTAGTAGCTGCCGAGATCTTTCTGGAAGGTAACCTTTTTTAACAACGGAACGCGGTCAAGCAGGGATATTTCCTGATCGGCCTGCCAGAAGAAACGCGCATCATTAAAGCGCGCGCGCAGGACGCGTTCATGGCCGTGGCGAATGACGTCGCTCGCATCGCCGTCGGTGTTGAGCACTGCAAGAAAATGCGGGAGCAGCTTGCCGTTCGCATCTTCAACGGCGAAATACTTTTGATGATCGCGCATGACGGTGACTAGAATCTCTTCGGGCAGCACGAGAAATTCACGCTCGAAATTGCCCAGAATAGCTGAGGGAAATTCCGTCAGGTTTACAACCGTTTCGAGCAACTCTTTGTCTTCGCGCCAACGCGCTCCCGGAATAGCGCGAGTGGCGGCATCGAGCGCTTTGCGAATTTGAAGTTCTCGATCAGCGCGATTGAGAACTTTGGCGTCTTTTAATGCAACGATGTAAGAACTGGGTCGCGATATGGACACCGCGCGATCCGCGAGTATTCGATGTCCGCGCGATTGATTGCCGGCGCGAATGCCGTCAAATTCCAGCGGAATCACTTCCCCATCAAGCATCGCAACCAGCCAGCGCACCGGGCGGACGAATAATTCGCCGCGCTTGCGCCAGTACATGTTCTTGGGCCAATAGATTGAATTGATTTCCTTCGGAAGAAGTTCGGCCAGCACCTCGCTGGATGGGCGACCTTTCTTGGTTACAGTGGCAGCCAAATATTCGCCCTTCGGCGTGTTAATTTTTTGTAGCCGGGATACATCCACACCAGCCTTCTTAGCAAAGGCTTGCGCAGCAGGCGTGGGTTGGCCGTCCTTGAACGCTATGCTGGCCGACGGGCCAGTCAGTTGCTCGATTATGTCTTGCTGGGTTGGGGCGATGGGAGCCATTACACTCAAGCGGCGCGGGGTCGACAGCGCGGACACTCCCGCCGGACTTCCCAGAGACTCTTTCGCCAGAAGCTGCCCAACTCTCGTAGCTAGCTCGTTGCTCGCCGCATCAATCATGCGCGCAGGAATTTCTTCGCAGCCGATTTCGAGCAGAAAGTCCGCCATTACGAGCCCACCGGAGAGAGCTGTGGTTTGTCTTTCGATGTCGCCGCATCTTTGGACTTCTTGATTGGAGCAGGTTCAGGCTCCCCATCGGCCGGAGTATCGGCTCGCTGCTGATCGACGTATGCTTTCGCAATTCCTACCGCTAATGCCCGCACACGAGCAATTACGCCCACGCGTTCGGTTACGGAAATCGCACCACGAGCATCCAGGATGTTGAACAGATGCGAGCACTTCAGACAAAGATCGTAGGCCGCGAGAATGGGAAATTGTTGCCGCTCTTTTTTCGGCGATTTCGTGATGGCGGCATATTGTTCGAGCAACGCCTTGCACTCGCT